>CALZHT010000227.1 GCA_945787445.1 uncultured Desulfobulbaceae bacterium | reverse complement strand
GGGCACAACAGCACCGCTTCCATTGTACACCCGCATGTCCCCTAGGTCGCTTCGCGTCACTCCCTGATACACTTCACGGGGAAGAACAATTTCGTATAAAGCATTTGATCCGGTAATGGACAGGGGCAGGCCATAGGCAAAATCATCCATGGTTGGAACAGCGGCAGCATGTCCTGGTGTAAGAAACGCTGCATAAAAAATAACAAGAAGGTAGCCCAATTTCATTATACTTCCACCTCTTTTTCCATTCGCGGCGGCAGGGGGGCAAGGTAGCCGATGATCACGCAGAGGATTCCCACCCCTATGAAGGATACAATGCGTTCCACAGTCCCTGTATTGGAAAGATCGATGAGGAACAGTTTGGCTACGACAACGGCCAGCAAAGAAGCCCCTGTCATCCAGGCAAGCCGCAGCTTTTTTCTCATTGCCGCAAACATGACGGCAAGCGATGAAAGGGTCCAGAAGATGGAGAGTGAGGTCTGGACCAGATCAGATTGGGTCATTGCCGGTAATCTGAAATCAACACCGCCCCAATAATGGAGGGTGCGGATAAGCACGGCATTGAGCCAGAGAAATACAGCTCCGGTAATTGCAGCATAAATGCCTCCTTTTTGAAAATCGGCCGGCAAAGAGAACCGTTCTTGTTCCATGCGCACCAACCAAATCATGATAACTATAAAGCCGAAGGCCTGGGCAAGATCCAGAGGATTCAGCAGGGGCATGTACTGAAGCGGCCAAGGGTTTCCTCTGCTGGTTAGATTGGTGAATATCGACCACGCTAAAACATAGAGAACAACCGGGGTCAAGGCCGTCTTCAGATACGTTGAAAAGTGCCTTTTGATCAGCCAGGGGATGAAATGGCCGAGTTTACATATGAGTAACGCAAGAAGGGGTGGAATCATACCCCAGAAGACCATGGGCCATGTGCCTGCTCCATTGACCCAGAGGTCCACCCACCATTGGACTTCCCAACTCAAAAATTTGAAAAAATCCGGTCAGTTCCTCTTCGTCCTCCTGGAAAAGCAGCCAATAATGAATAGCAAAGGCCAGGGGCCAGGCAATGTATCCTCCTTTTGCTAAAGGATGGTTGAGAGTAATAAACGAAAGAACAAGCCCTCCATACATGGGCAAAAGAAGTCCTCTTGCAACAATTTTCAAGTTGTCCCATTGTAGTTTTTTTCCTGCCAGAAATATTGCAACGCAAGACAGAGCAAGGAAAACCAGCCCGTAATAGAGCTTGAAGTCGTGGTGAACGAATCTGTCGATTTCATGGAAGCCAGCGCCTGTCCACCAGACAAGCCCCCAGATCAGGAAGAAATGGGAAGCCGGAGCTTCATGCTTATGGATTTTTGCTTGGTTTTTCATGAGATAATAACTGCTGAAAAGAGCGGCAAAGGAGATGGTCAGGCAACCGAGATAAAAGCCGTTGACTACGGGAATGGTGCCGGAGGGCGAATCGAATTGCGTAAAAAAAGCGAGGCCGGCAAGAGGCTGCAGAATCATGCCGAATATCCTGGCAAGCATGCGATTCTGTCTTGTTCCGATCCATAGTATGGCGGCGCCTTCAAGCGCCCATGCAGCCGAGGTCCAGCGTCCATCAAGAGCCAACGGCACGGCAATGGTACCGAACACAACACCTAAAGCAAGAAAGGCCTCAATCATAGGCTGCATGTATTTGAAGCTTCCTTTAAAAAGCGCCCAGGCAAGGATGATGTACAAAAGGCCCAGAGTCAAGGCCGACCAGGCCAGGCCGTATTCGAATGACTTGACCATGGCTGCTTGCAGAGTAAAACAGATGAGAGGAGTGCCGAAAACCAAGGTGCCGTCAATATATCCTTTGAGCTTCGGCGGCTGGTTGGTGCAAAAGAAGACCGCAATAGCCACATAAAAAGCAAAGAACAGGATAAGAAAGGGTTCTGTGCTGGAAAAGAACTCAGGCTTATAATACTGACCGCCCCAAAGCGATCCGATGGTGAAGGTGAAAACAAAACCTACCAAGTTCAATATTCGCCAGGATTTGTACCAGGCTGTAATGAGGATACATAAGTTCAATATTGCGTAATAGCTGAATAAATGGACATGATTTCCGCCACCGGTGGAAGTGAGGACCGGAGCAAGAAAGCCGCCGGCAATGCCG
>CALZHT010000226.1 GCA_945787445.1 uncultured Desulfobulbaceae bacterium | reverse complement strand
GATCCGAGCAAACAACGACTTGATTCTGTCCATATTTTTTCAAACATGCGTCATCTTGGACGTATTTCTCTCTTCGTTGAAACAATAAAGAAATTTCTTAAAAACCTTAAACGTCATCATAAAAATCTCTACGATTCATTGGACAACGATTTTACCGATCGCTTTTTAACTAAGTCGGGAGAGTCCCTTTTTTCAATGGTTAAACCTTCCGAATCTCACCAAACTTTGGAAAGCTTGGGCAATGACCTTTTTGGGCTGTGTGAAAGGTTTCGTGACAATCAGGAGGTTGTAAAAATGAATAGTTTCCAACTCCTGGTAAGACTTCTTAGAGAACAGTGTACAATCAGCCAAGATGGGACAAAGAGTTCTCAACAAGTTGCGATCAAACCCAATAAAGAAGTTGCTAGCGATTCTCTTCAAAATCCCTCAGACCCTGACGCTGGATACGATGCCCATAAAGGAAAAGGCTATCAAGTTCAAGTTGCAGAGACATATAGCAACAGTGATGAGAAACAGCTTTCCCTAATAACCTATGTAGAGGCTGAACCTGCCAATAAAAGTGATGCCAAAGCACTAACTCCTTATATCGAAGATACTCAGAAAAGAAACTGCGGGCCGGATGAAGTCTTAGCCGATTGTCTTTATGGATATCTTGACAATTGCGAAAAGGCCGAAGAGCTGGGCGTTGAGGTTATTGCGCCGGTTCCTGGAGGGGAATCAAAAAAGGAAATTATCTTGGCAGATTTTTCAATTTCTCAAGAAAGAAAAATAATTTCCTGCCCCCAAGGCCATCCGCCAATTAAAACAAGATATAGAAAAAAAACAGATAGACACTCTGCTGCTTTTGGTCTTGATTCCTGCTCAAATTGCCCACAGCAACCTAACTGCCCTGTTAAAGCGAGTAAAAATGCTTTTTTCCTCCGGTATACTGATAAGGCAGCAAAAGTTGCCAAAAGAAGGATATTTGAAAAAACAGATGCCTTCCATGAAAAGTATCGGTTCCGAGCCGGAATTGAAGCAACTATATCTGAATTTGACAGAAGAACCGGGGTAAAACGGCTACGTGTAAGAGGCCTTAAAGCTGTACGCTTCTCTGTCTTTATGAAGGCAACAGGTCTCAATCTCCTCAGGGCTGCTGCGTATAAAAAAAGCATATCCAGGAAAAAAAGTCCTGGCAGTCCCCTTTATTCGAAGATTTTGCAGATATTGTCTGTGATGGATTTTTTCGAAGAATCAGTCCATCAAATGACCGCCGAAAATCGGCTTGAAGTAAAATTGTTATCCTGATTTTTTACAAAACCATCAATGTTGGACGTTCGACGTTCATTAGTTAATATTTGGACACTATTCGTTCTTTAATATCATCCAGCTAACACGAATCACACAAAAAAAATAAACTTCGACTTCACCTCCCTTCAGGTACAACTCAACAGATCAAACTTCTGCTACTCCGTTTTACATCATATTTTCCGGATCAATATCCACGGAGATTTTAACCGACCTTGGATACTTCCCTTTGATCTGTTGCATCAGTCTGCTGCACAGGGAATGAAGGTTCTCCAATTCAGCAGCTTTTAAAAGGAGCTGCCAGCGATATTTGCCCCGCAAACGGGCAAAGGGTGCCGGTGTCGGCCCGAGAATGACCACCGGGTTTTTGAAACGATTTAACTTTTTTGCAGCAAATTTCAGTTCCTGGGCATAATCACCGACCTTTTTCTCATCCTCACCTTCAACCCGCAAATTTATCAACCTGGAAAAAGGAGGAAAGCCAAGCCCGCGTCTTAAGCTGATCTCCTTTTCATATAAGCCAACATAGTCATGATCTCGGGCCAGAAAAATACTATAGTGACCGGGCTGATGCGTTTGTACAATAACCTGTCCAGCACGTTCTCCTCTGCCGGCCCGACCGGTCACCTGAGAAATTAATTGAAAAGTTCGCTCCCCGGCGCGAAAATCAGGAACCCCAAGACCGGCATCAGCCCAGACAATGCCGACAAGTGTAACATTTGGAAAATGATGGCCCTTGGCAATCATCTGGGTGCCGACCAGAACATCCAGTTCATGATTTTGCATGGCTTTTAGGATAGCCAGAAAGTCCTTTCTCTTTTTACAGGTATCCCGGTCAAGACGGGCAATTCTGGATTTTGGCAAAAGCTTTGTCAGCTCACTTTCTAGA
>CALZHT010000225.1 GCA_945787445.1 uncultured Desulfobulbaceae bacterium | reverse complement strand
AGTCAGTGAAGAATTTCATCTTGAAGAAGTAATAATGGACAGCATCAACCTGCTTATGTACCAGTTTAACAAAGACGGGATCAAGACATCTGTTGATATTCCTGCAGATCTGCCCCTTATCAAAGGAAATCCACAGCAGCTGCAGCAAGTGTTTCTCAACCTGCTCAGCAATTCACGGTACGCATTAAATGAACGATACCATGGACACGATCCCAACAAGAAGCTTGCCATAAACTGTAACGAAATGATCCTGGAAGGCAAAAAATTTGTTCGGACCATGGTAACCGATTATGGAAACGGCATCCCGGAAGAGGTCCTTGATAACATATTCGATCCGCTCTTCAGCACAAAACCACCCGGTGAAGGCACCGGCCTTGGTCTCAGCATCAGCCAGAACCTGGTGATGGAACACCAGGGATATCTCCGCTTTGAAAGCGTTGTAGGAGATTTCACTACCGCCCATGTTGACCTGCCGGCTATTTAACAGGATGAAAATCCGCAACTGATGCATTGGCTGCATCCGCCGCTCCGACACAAAGTCAGTTTGCCGCAGAAAGGGCAGGCGCTGTATGGCGATGGCCCTGGATAGGGATCCGGGTCGCCATTTGTTTCATGTTTCGCATAGAATTCAAGGACCTTGGCCAAGGCCGCCGGGATGGAATACACCCGACCGAGCTTGCCGCTTATCCAGGCGCTGTCTGAAGAGATATCTTCCAGGGTACGGGCTATCTTTCCGATCAACCGGTAATCATGCTGGAGAGTAACGGAGATAACCCTTCCCAAGGCCTCGCTCATGCCATGGATGGTGGAGCCTGATTTTGTGGTATTGAGAAAGACTTCCCGCAAATGCCCTTCTTCACCTTGGTTGGCCGTAATGTAAAGTGGTGAAGGGCCCTTAAATTTGAAGGTGCTGCCCAGTCTTTCATCAAGGTCGGTAAAAGCACTGATGGGCAAACCCTCCCCGGCATAATCCGCCAGCACCCCGATAATAGAAGTATCCCGAAACATGGTTATCCCTTTAAGATTACTGTTGCGGGCATAGTGGAGAATATCCCGTATCTCACTGCCGTATGATTGAAGGTTTGACACGCCTCAAGAATACGTATCTGTTGATAAGGATCAATACTGTGGGCTGTCTGGTTCTCTATCCAGGCAAGCTTTTCTGCATCATAGGAATAAAACTCAAGCGGTACCAAAACAAACTCACGCCAGCTTTCATCCGCATCCCGCACCCGCCGTCTTTGGGCCATGGAATAATAGGGTTCGATGCCGGTGCTGGCTATATGCATCAACTGGGAGATGGAACCGGTCGGTGCCTGAGAGGTTGTAACGCAGTTGTACAGCCCGCCAAGTCGTTCAACCTGAGAAAAAACAGTGTCAATCTTTCCCAACCAGGTAGTCTGGTCCGGCAAGTCTGCAATTTTGCCGCTCTCCTTAAAGGCTGCAAATGAAGATTGGACAAAATTTCGGGCCGTATCCCCTATTCTTTCAGCATAGCTCAGGTTCCATTCCCTGATCCCAACTTCCTGTTTACGATACTCCCTGCTGAACATGGCAAAGTCAAGGCTGCCCTGCATGGAACCGAGCATAAGGGCAAGCTGGGTTGCCATGGTAAATAATGGCCCCAGTTGCTCATCCCCATAGGATATATCCCAATAATTCATGGTACGGTGCAGGCCGGTAAATCCCACGCCGATGGGGCGAAATTTCAGGGTTTTTTCCTTAATCCTGACAACAGGGGGAAAGCCGCCCAGATCAAGGATCTCATTGCCGGCAATGGCAGCGAGAAGTGCGGCTTCATAAACTTTGTCCAGATATTCACCCAACGTCTGCCCCAGACATTTAGTAAGATTTACCGTAATCAGGTTGCAGGCGGTATCCTTGGTAGAAAGATATTCACCACAGGGGTTGGAATATACCGGATTATTTTTATGGGGGACCGGGGTATTTTCGAGACTTTTGGTAACAAAAAGCAAGCCAGGATCTCCTGATTTCCAGATGTATTCCGCTATCAACTGGAGAAGTTTTTCATCCTCCCAGAACTTTTCATCCGTGACGTTAACTGAGACATTACAGCCTGAATACTTGCCGGGATTGTCACCCTTGAAGGTTATAAATTCTTCGATATCCTTTATATCCCAGTCGGCCTGGATCATAAGGGCGCCGCGTCTTTTTCCGCCTTGGCTGATTCTGGCGGATAGATGCGAAAATCCCTTGGCAAAAGATACCGGCCCTGATGCAGTGCCCTGACCGTTATCCACCATTGATCCCTTTGGTCTCAGTTTGGAGACGTCAATGCCCCCTCCACCCGCATGTTGGAAAATAGTGACCAGATCCCGCTCCATGGAAAAAATCGCATCGGTGGAATCCTCCATATCGCCAAGCGGATAGCACGAATAATATCCAGCCCGCCTTGTGTATGAATTGCCACCGTTCATAAGAAAGGGTGTGGCGGTCAGAATTCTGCCATCG
>CALZHT010000224.1:3867-4471 GCA_945787445.1 uncultured Desulfobulbaceae bacterium | reverse complement strand
ATGGCCCTGGTCCTTGCTCTGTCCTGTATTTCAGAAGTTCCTCCGCATCGGTTGTTTCTTGGTTTTCGGGGAACTCAATGGTGTTGTCTGATAAAGGTAAAATTCCATTATTAATGAATACATTTTTGTCGCTATGACGAGTGCAATGATACCCCATTATTTTTGCCTCGCATGTAGAACATTTTTTTTCAAATATGTTCAGAAAGTCTTGTGATGTCAGGTTTAGGTGACTTGCGACAACAACTAATAAGTCGTCTGTAATGGCCCAAAAATTTGGGGTTTTAGTAAACAACTCAGCCTTAATTGCAGCATACAGAGTATCAATGTCAAACCAGCTCTCAGTAATTTTTTTGACAAAGGCCTGAACTGAATCTGAGCTATCAATATCGAAGATCATTTTTACTTATCGTTTGGTATAGGCTACGGGTCAGGGGACGGTCATGATTTCATGCTTCTTAGCTTGTCCAAGGTATAATTTTGTTTTTGAACAATTCCCTCACCCTGATACACAACCCAGCTGACTGCCTGTTTAGTCAGACCTAACCTTGTCGCTACCGATGTGACAGTATGTCCTAGCTCCCTAACTGCCCCAAAACAAACTGCG
>CALZHT010000224.1:2082-3844 GCA_945787445.1 uncultured Desulfobulbaceae bacterium | reverse complement strand
AGCAACGGAAATTGTTAAAGAGGGAGGGTGCTTAAAGGATGATAGTGGGTAAGACAGCTAATTCTACAAAACTTAAGTGTCTTCCTTCTCCTGATTGTCCCCGCAAGATTCAACTACCGTGATAACCACATCCTGCCGGCTTGACATGTTGGGAATGCCGTCGTCTGTGACCTTGAAAGTCACATGGTACGTCCCTGCCTGGGTGCAGTCAGGGGTCCAGGAAAAAACTCCCGTTGCTCTGTCAAAAGTGGCACCGGGCGGAATATTGCCGGCCTCAAAAACAAGAACGCTGCAGGCGTAATCATCGGTCGCGGTTACAGCAAATTTAAGAAATTTTCCTTCTTGACGGCCCAAATTATTGATGGGAGTTAGCACAGGCGGATTGTTTGCTTTTTTGGCCACATGCTTGTCGATTTTGTCGGCATGGCAGCCCTCACAAGGAACCATGCCACCCTTCCCTGTAATATGCGTATTAATTGCACCTTTTTTAAGGGCATCGTGGCAGATGAGACAGTCCCGATGCACCATCAATATGGACCCGAAATCGCATGAACCGTGGCATTCAATGCAACTCGGCGAATTTGACAGACTGGCATGGTCCTTGGGGCCGTCGTGCAGAGTATGGCAGTTTTCACAATTGACCATCGAACCTAACAGCCCCGATTTGATGGCGTTAAGAACCGCAGGGGATGTGCTTGCATGGCATGATTCACAATCATTTTTATGGAGAGCGTAGATTTCCTGCAAATCATTACTCATATGACAGGGGGAACAGTTGGGTGAGGTAATTACATTGGGGTGGTCGGTATCGCCCTCACGAGGCACTTCCGCATAACCTGTTTCTCCCCCGAAAAACAAAAAAACCGCCCAAAACAACAAGGCATACTTCCAACTATTGAAGCGCATACCCCTCACTCTGCCTTGTAGACCTATCATTAATTTACCGGATTACCACTGAAACTCAGCTTTTTTTATTCGTGCTTTAGAACTCCTTGTCATTTCGAGCACAGCGAGAAATCTTATTGCCCCAAGATAAGATTTCTCACCTTCGTTCGAAATGACAGACATGCAAAAAGTCAACAGGTTATGCTTCATAACGTTAAGATAGCTGAGAAATGATGGTAATCAGATTTATTTATACTGTGCAGGACGTCGTGGTGCAAAACGAAATATTTTTGACCATGAAGTGCACGAAGTACTCTAAGAAAATTTTTTAGATTTCCATCAGTGGTCTTCGTTCATTGCGGTAGAGGCGATTTGTTTCAACATCCCAAATCCTCACTGGACATGGGCAAAATCTTTGATTTCCTGGTTGGGAGCCACCTCCAAATGTTTTGCGATGGAAACATAAAAAGTCGTTCCTTTTTGGCAACCGGGCTCGCACCACACCTTACCGCCGTGTTGTTCAGCTATTTCTTTTACTATGGCAAGCCCCAATCCTGTTCCTTCTATGCCGTTGGAGGTTTTTTTCCGCTTGAACAGACTAAAAATGCCTTTAGACTCCTCCACTTGTAAACCAACGCCATCATCTCTTACAGAAAGAATGTGGGATTTGTCATGGTTCCTATAGTCAATTTCAATTTCGCTTAATTGGTCACCGCCATATTTCAAGGCATTATCCACAAGGTTTCTTAAGATCCGCTGTAGAGACAATTCATCAGCATTGACTATGGGCAGAAATTCAGGTTCAGACCAGCGGATTCGACGAACAGTAAGTTGGGTTGCAAACTCTTCTTTAATCATCCGAAGAATATTTTTAGGA
>CALZHT010000224.1:0-2075 GCA_945787445.1 uncultured Desulfobulbaceae bacterium | reverse complement strand
TTGACTATGGGCAGAAATTCAGGTTCAGACCAGCGGATTCGACGAACAGTAAGTTGGGTTGCAAACTCTTCTTTAATCATCCGAAGAATATTTTTAGGATTAACGGCTTCAATGGATAGCTCCGCTTCCTTGGTCGATATATATACATTGATTCTTTCAACGAGCGCGGCAAGCTGTTCCGATGATTTGGATATTTGCGCACAGAAGTTCCTTCCTTTTTCATCCAGGATGTTGCCGTATTTTTTATTGAGAAGTTTTGTCAGCCCATAGATTGCAACAGCTGGATTTTTAAGATCATGTGCTACGGAATAGGCAAATAGCTTTATCTTCTCAGCACTTCTTTGCAAAGCATCCTCAGCCCACTTGCGCTCGGTGATATCATTGAAAGTCACCACAGCTCCCTTGATCTCTTCATCCTCCACAATTGGTGTACTTGTATACTCTATCGGGAAACTGGTCCCATCCTTTCGCCAAAAAACCTCTTCGCATCCCTGATGTACGACACCCTCCCGAAACGCACCATAGATTGGACAGTCTTCTTCCGGATATGGACTGCCGTCAGGTTTCTTGAAATGCACCATTTTGTGATGTTGTTTACCGACAAGTTCCTCAACTTGCCATCCGACCATTTCAGCAGCCGCAGGATTCACAAAGGTAGTGATGCCATTTTTGTCCACCCCGAATATTCCTTCACCAGCAGAATTTAAAATCCGCTCGTGCTCTCGCCTGAGCCTTTCAAGATCTTCCTCCATCTTTTTGCGCTCAGTGATATCTCGGACGTATTCGATAATTCCTTTTAGCTGACCTGTGACATTGTCGAAGAAAGGAAATGAGTAAAGATCCAGCCAGCCGACAACCGCGCCTCCCGGCCCCCGTTTCGTCACAACGTCATAAGCTGCCTGGCCGGTCTCAATAGTTGTGCGGACCGGACATTTTTTGCAGGGTCTGTTTTTTTCATGGTACGCTTCATAGCATTTTTTACCCCTAAGCGGCCTGCTATGAGAGTACCATGCTTCCATGGCCTGGTTCACCCGGATAATATTGTATTCCTTATCAAGGATACTGATACCATCCTGAATGCTCGAAAAGATATTGGTGAGGAATTTTTTGCTTTCTTGCAGCTCCTCCCCAATGCGCTTGCTTTTTGCAATTTCTTTCTCCAGCTCTTTGACCCTCTGCTCCAATTCTCCATAGGTCGGTTTTCTGATCATCAGTACATCCCAAATCCACGAAAAAAACCGCCCTACCTTACATATAAGGCAAACCGGCTGTTGCATGCATTGCAATTCGTAGCTTTTTATTCCTGTCGGTTTGACAGGGTATTGATTTATACTGCTCTATTTTCCCCTTAGGGAAATTACGAGCAATACGCATTCTCATATCGCCAGGAGAGTTTTGTCAGACTGACAGTCTTCGGCAGAAAAGCCTTTTGCCCCAGGATTCGCTTACTATCAAAAATAAAGTCAATTTTTTCGCTCAGGTCCTTAAACAATCATCTCTCCAGCAACATTCCACTTGATCACAATGATCTGTTTTTGTCTCAAAGCAGGCAACGTTACCTTCATTTGTTTGAATGGCTCTGATCAAATCAGCTTTCCTTGTTTTGCCGGGTTTGATACCGAGCGTTTTAGCCTTCTCTTTTATTTCCACCATCTTCATATAACACTCCTCCTTTAAGGAATTTTTCTATTGGTACCGATTCATTATTCGACAACCATAAACCCATCAACTTTACCTCCAATATGCTCCCGGCAAAGGTAGATTTATTAAGCACTTTTACAGCCATACTGGCACGCTTCATTGTGACCCAGCCACAACGGCTCGACCGATCCGCCTCTTTCCGGGTAAACAACATCACCGAATGGACATGGCCGTGCTGCGCAAACAGTTCTCTTACCTCAGCTTCGGATACATCTACCGGCACATTCCCTATAAAAAGAACCCACAACTTTTCGCATTCCTTATCACTTATTTCAATCATTTCCATAAAAATGAACTCACCTACCGGCAGCACCGCAAAATATTCTTCGGCGGGATGTGGTAATACCATAGGACGAATTGATCTGCAACTTCGG
>CALZHT010000223.1 GCA_945787445.1 uncultured Desulfobulbaceae bacterium | reverse complement strand
CATCGATACAGGTCTGTCATCTAAGTCACCATAATTCAAAATTAGTAAAGATTTTTTTATATGATAGGCTGACACCGGTGGAGGAAATCAACAGAAAAACTATTTGGCATTCTAAAAAAAAATCATCTGATTACCATTAAACTTCAGCTTTTTTGATAGAGTGGTCGCGATTTTATCTGTCATTTCGAACGAATGTGAGAAATCTTTTCTTGGGCAATAAGATTTCTCGCTGTGCTCGGAATGACGCGGGATTCTAAAGCACGAATATAAAAACAGCTGAGTTTTAGTGCTAATCTGCATAACAAAATGCTTCACATGAAGGACATTTTATTTGCTAGGCGTTCTCAAGTGAACGATCTCACCAAACGCCGATGAGGAGTCTATACCTTACCCGGTGGGCATACTCTTTATAGCCGGCCAATTCTTTGTGCAGAACACGGTCCTCCAGGGCGGTGCGGACAACGAGGCAGAAAACAGCCAGGAAGGCTGGAATAAAAGACCACCACGAACCAAGCAGCAGGGGTGTTGCAAGGACAAAACCCACGATCGTTGCCAGATAGCCGGGATGCCGGATGATACCGTAGGGACCGGTCTCAATTACTCGATGTCCACGGTCTTCCTGTATCCGGACAAATTTCTCGAAATGGGTATTCACTGCCATGGCCCAGGTCAGAACAACCACGAAAAATAGATACATCATAACCCCGGTCAGCCATAGCCAGCCGGACATTTCAGACCATCCATAACGTTCATCCAAGGCTGCGAGGACAAGAATTGCACTGTATGTCAAACCAAACAAACCAAGCAGAATTTTGTCCCATGTCTTTACCCCTTCCCCCATTTCACCACGACGTTTAAGCAAGGCCGGATCCCTTTTCCAAATATAGATGGCGCTCGCACCTTGCCCGATTGCGAGAAGCGCTGCAAAAAGCCAGCCTCTGGTCCAGCCAACCTTGCCGGCAATCCAGAAGAACGCTATGAAAAAGAGGACAACGATGCTTGTAATTTTAAAGACGGTTTTCATGGTATTTGATCTTGTATTCATTCCTTGGATAAACGATAACAATTTTATGAATTTCAAGAAACTTAATAAATTTACCGGAAGCAAAGGGCGACCAGCCTACATAGCATACAAGGATAAAATATTTGATGTTTCATCAAGTAAACTTTGGGAAGATGGGATCCACGCAAATATTCATCAGGCAGGACAAGACCTGACCGAGTTTATGTCATCGGCGCCCCACGGGCCTGAGGTCTTGGAAAGGGTGCCGGAGATTGGCAGGTATTCAAGATCTTCTCAAAAATCCCCATCTGCAATGGGAAACATAAAAGAGTTCCTTTTTCATCAACACAAAAAACTCCACTTCCATCTGGCATCAGCACATTTCCCGATATCCTCGTTCATATTCTGCAGCATACTCGATGTTCTTTATCTGTTCCGGGACCATGAACCTTTTGCAATAGCAAAGCATTACGCCTTGCTTTTCGGGGCATTGGCTTTACCTGTCTCCATAGGTACCGGTATCTTAAGCTGGTGGCTGCATTACAATCTGGCCCTAACATCAATTTTTAAGAAAAAAATATCCGCATCACTAGTCCTGTTTGTACTTGTGGGAATATGCCTGATAATTGAATTGACCAATCCGGAAGGAGTAAAATCAGCAAGTTTATTGGGATGGATTTACCACGCATCAATGATAAGTTTTACACCCCTGGTAATGTATCTTGGGTATCAGGGGGGAAAAATCATGTATCCTCGTTAACATGGAGGGTGAAGTATGGCGATTTCGAAAAAGAAAATAAAGGAAATAAAAGAAATTATAGAGGTTGTTGTCTTGGCTATTCCCCGCGAAATTGAATCACACAAATTTTATTTGCGGGCCGCCCGGCGATCCAGCGGCGAGGAATCCCAAAAGTTGTTCCATGACCTGGCGCAAGAGGAAAAGGAGCATGAAAAGAAGCTGAAAAACCTCCTATCCGATCTCAAGGAGCAGTTAGTTGATTCAAAAAAATAATCATGCAGGCAAACGAACCCGATTGGCTGAAACTCGCTCTGTTGGGGGAGTATAAAAAGTTGGGTGTGCATTTTCAAATAATCGCTCCACTCAAAAAACTTAGGTTGCTGGATGAATACTAATTAGCCAATTCCTCTGAACAAGCACCTTGATGATCAGCGGAAAGTCAAATAAAGGTCCAACGGAAACCTGCCCAACTGCCTTAAGTATCAATCCATTTTAATCCACTAATAATTATTTTGTTGTTTCAGTTTCATTGTGATACTAAGCAAGTATAGAAATGCTGTTTATTTGATATTGATCAGAAACATTATTTGCTCTTGAAAAAAATATCGGGGGAAGGATTGAATGAAAATCAAAAAGACTACCTGTACCTTTTTTTTTATTTTGTCCATTAAATTCGTTTTTTGTGAAACCGTAAGCGCGGTCCATATTCTGACACCAATTGAGCAGCTAGGGAAGTCGATATTTTTTGACATGAATTTGTCAATTAATAAAAACCAGGCCTGTTCAAGCTGCCATGATCCTGCCACAGGTTGGACCGGACCCGATATCAAAATCAATGCCCATGGAGCTGCTTATAAGGGCTCTATAACCATCCGGTTTGGGGAGCGTAAGCCTCCAAGTTCAGCGTATGCTGCTGTCAGTCCTGTCATGCACTATGACCGGAGAGTGGAACTGTTCATCGGCGGTAATTTCTGGGATGGACGTGCTACAGGTGAAAAGTTGGGGAATGCTGCTGCAGATCAGGCACAAGGTCCTTTCCTGAATCCTGTAGAGCATGGA
>CALZHT010000222.1 GCA_945787445.1 uncultured Desulfobulbaceae bacterium | reverse complement strand
GCTGCTCAGCAACCTGTCACTCGCCACCTGGGACGGTCTGAAGACCTTGGCCTTTTTCACGATCAGGGACAACCTCACCGGCACCGGCCCCCAGTTTCCGGCCGGCACCCTGCGTATGCCCCGCGGAGTGATTGTCCACGCCCAGACCCAGGGAACCGGCCCGCCGCCCCACACCATCCACTGGCACGGCCTCGAGCCCACGCCCATGAATGACGGGGTGGGACACTGTTCCATGGAGATCGGCAATTACCTTTACCAGTTCCAGCCCAACCATATGGGCGCCTATTTCTACCACTGCCACCGGAACACGGTACAGCACTTCGAGTTCGGCCTCTACGGTAACCAGTTTATTGTGGCGCCCGATGCCTATTTTGCTTCGGTTAACGGCGCTGACTGGCGGACCCAGACCCTGCCGGCCAATATTACCCTCAACAACATCCCGGTGGGCGCGGGTGAAGACAGTTTGTTCCGGGTGGAGGCCAACCTTCTGACCCTGCCCGCTGCGATCCGGGACCAGTATCCGCTATTTGTGGGCGGAGATTCCGTCTTTGGTCACGGAGGACCCCAGGATGGCCATACGCTTGCAAACATGGACCCCCATTCCTTTACCGTTCCCTATGACGTTGAAGTGATGTGGGTGTTTGACGACCGTGACTCCAGATGGAGCGATCTGGCAGACGGCGCCTTTGATACCTTTCCGATATTCGGCTCCACGCCCGGCGTTGACGACGACTTCCGCGCCAATACCGGAACGAATAACTTTTTTGCCTTCAACGACTTCCATGCCGATTACTGGTTCGTGACCGGGGTTCCTATCCCGGCCCCTCCGGGAGGTGAAGCGGAACTTGGCACCGATCTGATTGTTCCCGCCAACCTGAACAGCGGTGTTTCAGGAACCAGAATCGATGTCAGGGCACAGGTAGGCCAGACCATTCTCATTCGGGCCCTGGATGCCGCCTATAACAGCACCTTTGTGACTTTCCCGGTTGATGTAGTGATCATTGCCTGGGACGGCAGAGCACTTGGAGTGCCGCCCTTCGGCCTCTATAACGAGGCCTTTGTGGTGCCGGCATTAACACCCATTAAGATGAGCACCGCCCGTCGCTTTGACGCGCTGATCAAGCCGACCAGGCCCATGAACGATTTTGTGGTCGTGGATTTTCTGGAAACCCGGGGCGGCGACCGCACGGTAACCGCCAGGATTCCCTTTGTCGTTACCGGTTAATGCAACCCGGCCCGCGTCCCGGATAGCTTCGGGACGCGGGCCGGGTAAAACATGAAGGAGATTACGGAACCGTTTATGATACATTGTTTGCAGTTGCAGGGTTTCAGATTGCCTCCGGGCAGGTTGGAATCCTGCTTTTTTTTTGGGGCTGTGATGGTATACTACCCTCAAATCAAGGGATGCACGGCAAAGTCAGTTATTTAACCCACTAAACCTTCAGTATACTGATGGTCAAAGTTTTGCTATGCGTTATACTTGGAGGTTTTTAAATTATATACTCTTATGATCGTTTTAAACATGCAATCTATATCAACCTGTTCTTGTTCTTTTTCTTTGCTTGCCCGAAAGAAAAAGAACCAAAAAGAAAGGGCAGCCGTTCACTTGGTCCGCCTGCGGCGAACTACCCTGCGCTGCTCGAATTAGCCGGGCGCTGCGGAACTCGCTTCGCTCAGACAGTCCTCGCGCTTAATCCGGCCAATTCTGTGCTGCTCGGCTGCGTGAAATGGCAAAGTAATAAGCTTGACTAGCTGATATTGATTATCCTTTGAGTGGCTACTTACTTTACTGGAAAGCACACTCCGGTAAGGAAGGAAAATTATAGATATGAAGAAATTTTTATATTTAGGACTACTCCTTATCCTCCTCATTGGGGCCTTTTTGGGAGGGGCCAGGTATAAGAGCGGAGGAGGCGATACAAAAGAGTCTGGTCAGCAAGGACCCCAGGTTCTTTACTATGTGGATCCCATGAATCCGGCCCACACGTCGGACAAGCCGGGGCCGGCTCCCTGCGGCATGCCGATGGAACCTGTCTACAGCGATGATGAAGAAGCGGCAGCCGGGAGAACTCCCCGTTTTCTGCCGCCGGGCACAGCCTGGATCAGCCCGGCAAGACAGCAGATGATCGGCGTGCGGGTGGAAGAGGTGGAGAAGACCTCGCAGGAGCATGGTTTACGGACCCTGGGACGGGTGGCCCCGGATGAAAACCGCACCCATCGCGTTACGGCCGGCGCAAACGGCTGGGTATGGGATGTCAAGGAAAGCACCACCGGCAGTCTGGTAAAAAAGGATCAATTGATGGCCACCGTGTACAACTATCAGTTTCTGACCAGGCAGCAGCAGTACCTCTACGCCCTCGAATTCGAAGAGCGGAGGCAGAAAGCCAAGCAAAAAACTCAGGCTACCAAGCAATCAGGCGCGCTGCCAACCATGGGGCAATCTCTCGTCGGCCAGCCGCAAAGAACGGATATGGACGACGCAGCCAACGTTGCACCGGAGATTTCCTCCTGGTCAAAGGTACCGACTACGGTCGGGGGAGTCAATCCTTCCGGCGGCGTGGCGTTCACTATTAGAGATCAGCTGGAAGTGGCCAGGCTTGAACTTTACAGCCTGGGCGTGGGCGACTATCAGATCGAGGAAATTTCGCGCAATAAGAGAGTTGCTTCGGACATCGAGGTACGGTCGCCGGTGGACGGCATTGTGCTGAGCCGCAACGTCTCTCCCCAGCAGCGGTTTGACAAGGGCGAGGAGCTTTTCCGCATTGCGGAGCTGAGCCGGGTATGGATCCTGGCGGATGTGTTTGAGCAGGAAGCACAATACATTCGGCCCGGAATGAAGGCGAAGGTCTCCCTTCCCAACCAGGGCGAGGTTTTCGAGGCCACGGTAACGGGTGTGCCACCGGTGTTCGATCCTATGACCCGAACGTTGAAAGTACGAATGGAAGCGGATAATCCCGGTTACAAGCTGCGGCCCGATATGTTTGTGGATGTGGATTTTCTCATCACCCTTCCCCCGGCCATCACCGTGGCCGCGGATGCAGTGCTCGATTCGGGCCTACGGAAGACCGTGTTCGTCGATCTCGGCGACGGTCATTTCGAACCCCGTAAGGTTGAGACGGGCTGGCGCTTTGGCGACCGGATCGAGATTGTTTCCGGGCTCATGGAAGAAGAGCGCATTGCGGTTACCGGCAACTTCCTCATCGACTCTGAAAGCCGCATGAAGCTGGCAGCGGCAGGACTCCGCGGCTTACCGGAAAAGGATATTATGTGCGGTATGGAGGTGTATCCCTCCAAGGCAAGAAGAGCGGGTTTGACACGTGAATTCGAGGGCAAGACCTACTACTTCTGTTCCCCACAGTGTAAGGCGCAGTTT
>CALZHT010000221.1 GCA_945787445.1 uncultured Desulfobulbaceae bacterium | reverse complement strand
TCAGGGGAATACGGGCACAAGGCGCCCGCCCCGTCTATTCGGCAGACCATGCCGCTTCGATCGTTTTTCATGTTGTGGCTCTCCTCTATTTGCAGGGTGGCATGATTTACCCTGAATCGCTCCCGGAGGGTAGTGACGATATCCTGGAGAAGCCTTTTCTGCTCAGTAAAGCCGTCCGGGACCACAATATGGGCTGAAATTGCTTCTTGACCGCTGGCAATGGACCAGATATGCAGATCATAGAGACAGCAGATACCTTCATGGTCCAGGATGGCATTCTGGACTTCATTGTAATTAATATGGGCAGGGACACCGAGCAGGAGAATATGGACCGCTTCCCGGATAAGGCCCCAGGAACTCCAGAGCACAAGAAGGCAGATACCGACACTCACCAATGGATCGGCAAGCGTCCAGCCGGTGTAAAGGATAATCAGTCCTGCGGCGAGGGCGCCGACAGAACCGAGTGAATCGGCCACCACATGGAGGAAGGCCCCTCTGATATTTATATTTTCATCCTTGTGGGAATGGAGGAGATAAATAGAGAGCAGATTGACAAGAAGACCGACCGCGGCAATGGCGATCATGCCCGGCGCCGCCACATCCGGGGTGGTTTTAAAGCGGATATAGGCTTCGTGCAGGATGACCCCTACTATGGCCCACAGCGCCAGTCCATTAAGAAGAGCGGCAAGTATTTCCAAGCGCCGGTATCCGAAAGTCTTGGTTGAAGCGGCGGGAACCGCTATGATGATCATGGTGATGATGGTGATTATGATGTTCGTGTCCGGCCATTAGAAACGCTCTTCTTTACATCAGATCCGGAGTTTCTTGATAGTGTCCAAGAACATTGATGGCAAGGTGTATCATAAAATGCACATGTATGGCTGGCACACCAAACCATTATGGCATGCTCCTCATGCTCAGAGTATACACAAGATGCCAAGAGGATTTGAAATATTTCTGCCTTTTCTATGGGATCTGCATATCATTTCTCTACGTTCCATAGAGTTTCCGCTCTTCGGCATCGAATTCCGACTTCCTTTTCTCCCATCCGGCCCAGCCTTCCATGCGCTGTATTACTTCCGGATAGCTAGTAATAAAATCCGCTGCGCGTATTCTGTGGGGCAATTTGCAACTCAAACAACGGTCAAGGATAAGCACATCGCTTCCATCTCTTTTACCTGTCCCAAACACGCAATCTATCTCTTCAAACACCCAGGCTTTTCCACATTTAGGGCAAGTGAGTGCATCACCGAGATCATGCACAACCAGATCAAACCTGGGCCAGTGGCCATTGTGGTCAACGGACCAGTCAATGGGTTTGATATGGCAGATGCCCCCCTCCTCCACACGAAGGTACCAGCGCCCGCTTTTGGTTTTATGGGCTAACCGCATTTTTGCATTTTTCATCCCGTTTACAAGGATCTGGATGAGACAAAATCAACTTGTTGAATATAAGGAACAAGGTTTCTAAATTTTGATGGAATTGTAAATACTTATAAATCAATAACTTTAGGCACTTCTTTATATAAAAGTAGCCTGGCAATGCCCTCTTGTTGACCCTATAAGGAAACACCCAGCATAGAGCATTCTTTTCGTAAACTGCGTTTTTGTGCACATATCCTTTAAACACGAATCACTTGCCATTCCGGCAATTTTACTCTATAGAAAAGGCTCCCGAACTGATTTTAAAACAGCAAGCTAACCCATTTGCTGTTTGTGCTGTCTTGTAACTATACAAAAAACATAGAAATATCATGACCATAACACTTTTAGATTACGGGGCCGGTAATGTGCGGAGCGTGCGTAACGCTATCCGGAAGCTCGGCTTTTCGGTACACGATGTTTCCAGGCCCGAAGACATACTGCAGGCTGAAAAACTCATCTTTCCCGGGGTAGGGAGCTTTGGCAGTGCCATGCAGCGCTTGCAACAGGACGGCTATATCGAACCTTTGGTCCAGCGCATCAAGGCCGACAAACCGTTTCTCGGCATCTGCTTAGGGCTGCAAACCCTTTTTGAGGGAAGCGAAGAATCACCCGGCATCTCCGGTTTGGGCATTATTAAAGGGAGGGTCAGGAAATTCGATGACACCATCCTTTCCGTGCCCCATATCGGCTGGAATGGCATCATCATCAAAAAGCCCTCAAATCTCTTCTCCGGCTACAACCGGGAAAAACTCTATTTTGTCCATTCCTACCGGGCTGTTCCTGCTGATGAAGGTTGCAGCTGGATACTAGGGCCAGAATCCCTTGAGATGGTTGGTTCCGCTGAAGTGATAACGGACACCCCTTCCCGAACAAAGCTTGCCAAAAGAATCATTGCCTGCCTCGACGTGCGGACCAACGATAACGGCGATCTAGTGGTCACCAAAGGTGATCAATATGATGTCCGCGAAAATGGTGAGGTCAGAAATCTCGGCAAACCGGTGGACTTGGCCAGACGCTATTTCAAAGAGGGTGCCGATGAGATCACCTTTCTCAATATTACCGGTTTCAGGGACTTTCCAATGAAGGACCAGCCCATGCTCGAAGTGCTGCGCCGCACCTCAGAGAACGTCTTCGTGCCTCTGACCATCGGCGGCGGCATCCGTGAATATACTGATTCTGAAGGAAAATATTATTCCGCCCTCAATGTGGCATCGGAATATTTCAGGTCAGGCGCGGACAAGATATCAATCGGCAGCGATGCTGTTTATGCTGTGGAAGAGTATCGTAATACCGGCAAAAAAACGGGCAAAACGGCTATCGAGCAGGTTGCCCGAGTATACGGCAACCAGGCAGTGGTAATTTCCATTGACCCAAGAAGGATCTACGTGGAGTCACCGGATGATACGGACCACCACACCATCAGAACCAACGAGCCGGGCCCCAACGGCGAGCAATACTGCTGGTACCAATGCACGGTCAAGGGCGGCCGGGAAGGACGGGACATAGATGCCATGCAACTCGCCCAGGCATGTGAAAAATTGGGTGCTGGAGAGATCCTGCTCAACTGTATCGACCGGGACGGCACCAACCGCGGCTTCGATCTGGAACTGGTCCGGCACATCAAAGGAGCCGTTACCATTCCGGTCATTGCCTCCAGCGGTGCCGGCCGGGTGGAACATTTCTCCGAGGTCTTCACAAAAACCGACGCGGAAGCAGCGCTGGCCGCCGGGATATTCCATCGCGAGGAAGTGCCTATCTCCGAGGTAAAAAAACATTTACGGGACTGCACTATAGAAATCCGCTAAGGTAAAAATTCCTCCAGCAACCCAAGCGGGAACCCGTTTACGTCTCAAGGGCAAAGGCAGAAGACGGGGTACGGTGAATGGCGATCTATAAATCACCGTGCATCACAACCTCGAATAAACCTCATTCCAGGTTATAAATTCAGACATGTTCAATAAATATAGGTTATGTTTCCATGAGTGAGTTGCCAATCCATCTTGTATTTATCACCTTTGAAATATTTATTCCCCATTCGGGCTCTCTTAAATCAAAACGCAAAGTGGTGAGAAGTCTAAAAGATAGGCTGGTTAACAAGTTCAATGCCTCTATTGTAGAAGCGGGCTATCTTGATCAATGGCAGCGGGCAATCATAGCAGCAGCCATGATCTCAACGAGCAAAAGACGGCTTGACAGCCAGGTCGGTGCACTGCGCAAGATCTTTGAAGAAGAACATGATATTGAGTTGCTTAAAGCCAATATTGAATGGTTGTAGTATTGAAGTGCCTAAAGTGCCTAAAGTTCGAAGTGCCTAAAGTTATGGTACTTTTCTGATTAGATGATTCCTTTAACTTTAGGCACTTTAGCTCATTTTAGGCACTTTAGGCACTTCTTCAATAACTCCTTGATATTACCTTACGGATTCTAGAGTTCTGAATATCGAATGAAAAACAGATAAAGGAAAATTATGAAGGTTCGAACATCCACTTTCAAATGTTACCCCTCGGCCCGCAATGCGGCGCAGGATTCGGAAAAATGCGTTGTCTCTCCTCAAACCCAGTCAGACAGTTATAAGCTTGCATTTGCCGATGCCGATTTTTTGCTCCGTGATGAAATGCGCGCTGTCCGACTGCAGCTTGAAATGCAGAAAACGGAAACTATTCTCAAGGAGCATGACGTTAATGCTACC
>CALZHT010000220.1 GCA_945787445.1 uncultured Desulfobulbaceae bacterium | reverse complement strand
CCTGGGAGGCGGTGCGGTCGAGGACCTGCCGGTGCATCAATTTGAATCCATGGGTGCTATTCAGACCAAAATCCCCACTGAGGTGCTGATATCGGATCGCCGTGAATTCGAACTGGCCGAGGAGGGGTTCGTTTCACTGGCTATGCGCAAAGGCAGTGATAATGCCTGCTTCTTTTCAGCCAACTCGGTCCAGAAAGCCAAGTACTTTGGAATCAGTCCGGAAGGCAAGGAAGCCGAGCTCAACTACAAGCTGGGAACTGAACTGCCGTATATGTTTGTGGCCAACCGGCTGGCCCATTATCTCAAGGTAATTCAACGGGAAAATATCGGCAGCTGGAAAGAGAGAATCGATCTGGACAGAGAGCTGAACACCTGGATCCGCCAGTATGTTGCCGATCAGGACAACCCCAGTGCGGAGACCAGAAGCCGGCGGCCGCTGCGTCAGGCCCAGATAACGGTTGAGGATGTTGAAGGCGAGCCCGGTTGGTACCGGGTCGGGATGAAGGTCAGGCCTCACTTCAAATACATGGGAGCCTATTTTACGCTTTCCCTCGTCGGCAAGCTGGATAAAGAATAACCTTTAAAAGTAGAAAAAGGAGGTTCACCATGCCAACACCCGCCTATTTGACCATCGAAGGTTCCACTCAGGGCAATATTACTGAAGGAGCGTTTACCGTAGAGAGCGTGGGCAATGTTTACCAGGAAGGTCACGAAAACGAAATTCTGGTGGAAGCCTTCAGTCACACGGTTGCCGTTCCGACAGACCCCCAGAGCGGCCAACCCACGGGCCAGCGCGTGCATCAACCGCTGACAATTACCAAAGTTTGCGACAAATCGTCGCCGCTTCTGTATACGGCGCTGACCACCGGTGAGAGACTGCCGACCTGTGAACTCAAGTGGTATCGCACCAGCGCGGAGGGAAAGCAGGAACACTATTTCACGATGAAGTTGGAAGACGCGATCATCACCGGTATAACGGCCCGCATGCCCAACTGCCAGGATCCAGGCCAGGCGCACTTCACGCATTTGGAGGATGTATCGTTTAGCTACCGTAAAATTGCATGGACCCATGAGGTTGGATCAACTTCAGGCGAAGACGATTGGAGAGCTCCGGTTAGCTAAGTATTGTCTCAATTGAGGAAGTATCCGGCAGCGGGTACTGGATTAACTGATTTCTTCTACCGCGGAGAAAAGGCAAATCGTCAGCCCTGCTGACCGGGTTCCAGCGGTCGGCAGAGGTGACCGGCAGCCACGAATAAAATCAGAACTTAGGGGCTTTGCCCCAATTGGAATGATGGAAGAATGGAATTGTGGAATGATGGGTTTCAAGAAAACGGAATTCAAAGCGCATAATTTAGCATTTATTCTATTGTTCTGATGTATTAATTTGCATGGCAAAAGGATTTCTTTTACCTCGGAAAAAAGGCAAATCGTCAGCCCTGCTGACCGGGTTCCAGCGGTCGGCAGAGGTGACCGGCAGCCACGAATAAAATCAGAACTTATGCGTGAAGAGAGCTTGACCGAGCGCATCCGCTCGTGGAACAAAGCGCCCGACCGGCGCGGCGGGCCGGATCCGAAGCGAATGATCGATTCCGTCATCGGGCATTTGGAGCGGATACTGAACACCCGCCGGGGCAGTGCGCAGATTGCCGACGACTACGGTGTGCCCGACTTTTCCGATTTTCGGTCGGGGTTTCCCGATGCGATGCGAGACCTGGAGCAGACGATCCGAAACACGATTCAAAAATACGAACCCCGCTTAAAGGCAGTGCGGGTCAAGTTTATCCCTCAGGATGAAAACATGTTGGCGGTCAGTTTTCAGATCGTCGCCAGGTTAATCCTGGAAGATAAAAAAGATCCCGTGGTATTCGAGAGCATTATCGATTCCGACGGCAAAGTCACGATCAGGGGATAGACATAAAGCTATGTTTAACCGTTACTTTCAACAGGAGCTGGACAACCTAAAGGATCTGGGGGCGGAATTTTCAAAAGCGCATCCGGCCCTGGCCCCGATGTTGAGCGGCCGGTCTTCCGACCCTGATGTGGATCGCCTGCTGGAAGGGGTGGCCTTTCTGACCGGTCTGCTGCGCCAAAAGCTGGATGATGAATTTCCGGAAATCATCCACGAGCTGGTACGGCTTATCTGGCCGCACTACCTGCGACCGCTGCCGTCGACTTCTATCCTGGCGTTTGCGCCCAAGCCCATGCTCAAACATTCCATGACCATCCCATCCGGCATCCAGGTGGCCTCGGCAGCGGTGGAAGGCACCTCCTGTGTGTTTCAAACCTGTTACCCGGTAGAAGTTCACCCGCTAAAGCTTCTGGAAGCCTCCTTTGTGGAGACTTCGGGCCAACCGTCGGCAATCCGCCTGGTGCTGGAGCTCAACGGCCTCAACCTTGAAGACTGGCAGCCGCAGGCGCTGCGCTTATATCTTGCAGGAGATTATCCGGCCGCCGCCGATCTTTACCTGTTGTTGAGGCGCTACCTGACGCGGATTGTGATCGGCGCTGCGGGCAGCGACAGCGTGGTGGCTCTCAGTCCCGAGAACCTGAGACCCGTTGGATTCGAGACGGACGAGGGCATCATCCCGTATCCCACTCACTCGTTTCCGGGTTACCGGTCGATCCAGGAATTTTTTATGCTGCCGGAAAAATTCCTGTTTCTGGATCTGGTAGGCTGGGATCAATGGCGCAACAGGGGCCGGAACAACCGGTTTGAAATTCAATTTGAGCTGGAAAAGATCCCGCTGGCTGTTCCGCGCGTCAAGACCGGCGATTTTGTTTTGTACGCCACTCCGGTGATCAATATTTTCCCTTTCGATGCCGACCCGATCCGCCTGGATCACCGCAGAACCGAGTACCGGGTGCGCCCGTCCGGTAAAAAGGACCACCATTACCAGGTGTACGCCGTTAAGAAGGTGGTCGGCTTCGTGCAGGGCACCGCCGAGGAGCGGGTCTATAGGCCCTTTGAGCTGTTTAATCCGGACCCCGACGGGACTCCCGTATACCACACAAAGACCCGTAATTCGCCGGCACGGCCGGGTTTCGATGATTATCTGTCGGTGGCCTATCCGCCGGAGTCGGGCACGCCGGTTGAAGAGACGCTTTCAATCGAGCTTCTGTGCACCAACGGGTTTCTGCCTGAAGAAATCCGCACCGGAGACATCGCCGTTCCCACCAGCAACAGTCCGGAACAGGTGGTGTTTAAGAATCTGCGTCCGCCCACGAGCAATATACTGCCGCCCCTGGGAACCGATCTGCTGTGGCGCCTGATTTCCCATCTGTCACTGAACTATGCGTCGCTGTCGAATACGGAAAATCTGCA
>CALZHT010000219.1 GCA_945787445.1 uncultured Desulfobulbaceae bacterium | reverse complement strand
TTCAATATCGAAGATTCCAGGGTATCACTTACATCGGCGCGCAGTCGATTTAGCCTGGCTTCGCTTCCTGCCCAGGATTTCCCTGGTCTTGAGGAAATCGAGGCGCAGCAAACATTTTCAATACCACAAAATACTTTTAAAGCCTGTTCAAACACGGTCAGGCGACAATAGTTGATAGTGCTGCAATCTTATTAAAAACGTCAAAAAATGACCAAAACCCGCTTCTCTCAGCGAAATTTCAGGATTTCTTACTTTGTGGTGCCTTTGGGCCTGCAAAATCAGGCGGAGGTATCCTCACTTGGCACCTTTAGGGCTCCTGAATGCCTCTGAAAAACGAAGTATTGATGCAATATGGTCCCAACTGGGACTATTTTATGCCACCATATCCAAATTCATTTGGGGCTTCTCTTTCTTTTTGGTCTTTCGCGTTGCCGTTATCTCCAAAAACAGGTTGGCCATCGTGGCAAAAGTCGCTACAGCCATGATGCTCTGTTGTGACCGGACCCTGAGAGGTTCCAGGCCTTCGCGATGTTTCAAAAGGTTGAATGGTCGCTCAATATTCTTGCGAAGATCTATGACTTGTTCGAGGGCGTCAATTTGTTTGGGAATTGCTCCGAAACAACCGGCATCGATGGGGATAAGCCGACCTTGGGGACACCGTTCTGAATGGAAACATTGGCCGGGGTATGCAGCACACTTAAATTCATGTTCTCCTGTTTCATTCTTCCCAAGATAAGCCATTGGAATGTCACAGAGTTCGCTAAAAAAAACAGCGCAAGTCTCTTGATCCACAGAGTCAGGGAACTGGACCTTGGCTCGTGGCGGCGAGACAATTTCGATCCCATGCTCTTGCTTTATTTCTCGAGTTTCTTCAGCCGCCCCGTAGGCTTCGTCCGCCACAATAATGTTCATTTTCAACCCGATCGCCTGCCCCAGCTGAATAAGTGGTTTTAAAAACAGACTGTCATGGTGATTGGCAGGGGAAACGAGAGAAATCAGAGGAAAGTTGTGGCCCGTTTCCGGATTGATAACCGTAAGCGTATGGAGACGATAACCGACAAAAAATTCAGATTTGTCTCTTTTTCTGCGTCGTTTGCCGCAGTCGGCATCCAGGTCGGAGTAGATACGTACTTTTTTCCCCAGGACTTCGACCGTGGCCAAGGGGACTGGATTGCAGATAGCAGGCAATTCTGTGGAATCGACACCGTGAACCATCGATGACCAGTCAAGATTCATGTGGGTTTCAAATAGGTGGAGCATGTAAACCATAAGATTTGTCAGCTGCTTGAAAGTGAGTGCTGAGCGAAATGTGCTCAATTGGCCATGACTGATGGTTCGCTTCTTTTTTAGGGGGAGCCCCACAAATGCCCTGATGGCCTTTTGTTCCAAGGCATTCAGTTGAGTTTCGCAATATTTGCGATAGCTTAATTCCGGAAATTTTAAGGATTTGTGCAATTCGGCCCGAAGCAAGTGGGAGGGGAAGATATCCCTTTTGCTCGGCGTAAAACCTTCAGGAGCAAGTAATCGATCGACAATGGAATTGTCCAGCAGATCGTCAATAATCACAAGTTCAGGGTCCGTGATGTATTTATTTGAAGCCTTGGGAATCTTGAAAATTTTCCGATTCTGATCTGCAATAAAGGCCGCCATCTCTTCAATTGTCATGATCCCTGGTTCTTTTTCGATATTCGGTGTGCCAGTTAATTCCGGCAGTGAAAGCAAGGCTGCCTCATCAAAAGAGTATTCCTGAACCACTTGCTCCAGCCCGTGGGAAGCGACAGATTTTTTCTGTTTTCTGGGAAGTCGCTTCCAATTTGGGAAAAGTTTCTTTAATTGCTTCGAAATCATACTTTTGATATTTTTTTCGTGCATGAAAATGTCCTTTTATCTGTGAAATTTCGTGGTGGAAATGACGCAGATATTATAGGGCATTTTCATGCATAACTAACCATTTTTATTTGCTTTTTACATACGTTTCTGAACAGGCTTTACAGGTGCCGCAGATGTGAATTCAGGATCTTGATCAGACCTCATAAAGATCCCCTGCCTCAGGTCTTCAGGTCTGCCAATTTAGTGGTACAGTTTGAATTAA
>CALZHT010000218.1 GCA_945787445.1 uncultured Desulfobulbaceae bacterium | reverse complement strand
TGCGCATATAAAGATACCTGAGACTGTGGACCAGGGTCAGTTTATGAAGCTCGGCATGCTGGGCGGTGCCGATGACTCCGGATACAACCAAGGCTATGAAGCAGTTGAAATCGCCCATGATATCCTGACCAAAGGAGCAGATCCGGCCGCCTATCCCCCGCGCGCCCCTAAACGAGGTCCTTTGACCGTCAACGAGCAGAGAGCAGGACAACTCAACATCGTTTTAACAAAAGAAATGGGCGTCGAAAAGTACATTAAGTAAACTATCACATCTATAAATAAGAATTGTTTATGAGAGAAGCCACAGGCCAAGGCCCTTCCATATTGTATAGAATACTGGTCGGCAGTGTGGGGGCGTTCATTATTGTCTGCGGGGCATTAACCCTTGTCATTTACACCTATAACCAAAAAACGGTTACACGATATGTAAATGAGCAAGTGTTTCAGCAATTTAAGGATTTAAACCGCCATTTTAATGACAATGTCCGGAACGCTTTGCTAAAAGATTTGCGGATGTTGGCATCAAGCCCGGTTCTGGATGAATATATGATGGCAACCGGTGTGGAGGTCGACATTCAGGCCAGGTTCGTAGAGAGCCTCTTCCAAGATGCAATAGACAACGCAAAGAATTATTACGGTATCTCTTTTGTGGATTTTTATGGCAAGGAAAAAGTCAGGGTCGAAAAAACCGGCCGGATAAAGAAGTACAAAGACCTTTCAACATCAAAACTGTTCAAGCAAATTGCCGATGCCGGCCAACCGGAGAGTTTGGGTGTGGTTGGACCTTTTGCGCACTATGAAGTAGCCTACATGTTGTCCGGCGGTATTTCTAAAACCGATATGGACATAGGGGAGTTCGGCGGTGCGATCTTCATCGATTACAATCTTGATGAGCTTTTCAGCTATTTGCAGGAGACTGTTATTTTAGGGGAAAACCCGGTATGGATTATTTCGCCAACCAATGAAATCCTCTTACAACCCCTAAGAAAGAAAGCTTCCCTCAACCCTCTTCAGTACATGCCCCATACCCCTCAACCAACTGCCACAGTCAAAGAAATACCTGGCGGCATTATTATTTTTCAGGATTTTGCATTGGTGGCAGACAAGCCTTTTTTCCGTCTTGCGATAAGCATTCCCGATGCCCTGTTGCGTAAGGATCTTTTGTCCAGTCTTAAATTTTTCATCCTTGTCTACCTCAGTGCCATAGTTATCTTGGCCATATTTTCCTTTATGCTTTCACGCTTTCTTTCCAGACCCATTATTCATCTTGCCCAGGCTGCTGACAGGCTTTCCAAAGGAGATTTATCCACCCAGGTAACAATGCAAGCCTCCGGAGAGGTACAAGTGTTAATTGACAGCTTTAACCGAATGGCCTCCGATCTGGAAAAAACAACGGTATCCCGTGATTATGTGGACAGCATTTTTTCCAGCATGATCGACATGCTCATGGTTCTCTCGCCGGACGGCTTTATCCGGACGGTCAATAAGGCCACGTGCACACTATTGGGATATGAAGAAGCAGAACTTATCGGACAGCCTGCTGCCAGGATCTTTGGCCAAGAAACTTTCCTTGACAAACTCCGCAGCGATAATCCTGTTACGGGCCGTTCTGCCAGGCAAAGCGAGGGCGCCTATCTCACTAAGGACGGCAACAGAATACCGGTCCTCATCTCAAGTTCCATTTTGTCTAGTAGCCATAGGAATCAGCAAGGTCTTGTATTCGTTGCCCGCGATATTACCGCCCTGAAAAAGGCAGAGAAAGAGCTGCATGAATATGCCCGGAAACTCAAAAAGAGTAATGAAGAATTACAGGAATTTGCCTATGTTGCCTCCCATGACCTGCAAGAACCGCTGCGAAAAATCTCCGCTTTTGGGGAGCGGCTGCAAAGCAAGTTTGCTGATGCGCTGGGCGAGCAGGGAAAAGATTATATTGCCCGCATGTATGGCGCCGCAACCCGGATGCAGGCCCTGATCAACGGCCTGCTCGCCTATTCCCGGGTCACCACGAAGGCGCAGCCCTTTGAAACGGTTGATCTCAATGCAGTAGTTGGTGAGGTGCTGTCAGACTTGGAAGTTCGCATGGAGAAATCAGGCGGGCAGGTTGAAGCAGGCGACCTGCCACTCATTGATGCCGA
>CALZHT010000217.1 GCA_945787445.1 uncultured Desulfobulbaceae bacterium | reverse complement strand
TCAAAAATTCCCAGAGATGAAGATTATTGCCATTTCCGGAGGAGGTAGGCTCTCCTCCATAAATTTTCTTAAGCTGGCCCACGATGTGGGTGCCCACAGAATTTTTCAAAAGCCGCTTGACAGAAAGGAGCTACTTCAAGCGGTGCGAGATCTTTTATAAACAGCGCCGTACGTCCAATACGTCCCAACATGATTTGTCACTAACTGCGGTGCCTGCTCACCGCACACAGCACTACCAGGCTGATCCGCTGGCTCCTCCCTCTTTCTTCATGCTTGAGGTGTGCTCGTCTGATCGGGCGCCTCGGACGTATGGCGCGTTTTATATAATCTATTTTATACCAGCCAGGTAATCGCCGCTTCATTCCGTAAGGGTATGCGATGGTGCATAAACTTTGGGTACCCAATCACCATTGAGCCGAAATTTACATGACCGGCAGGAAAATTGAGGATATCCTGCAAAGGGCCCCAGCCTGCCGCCGCAATCTGAAAAAAACCGGCCCAGCAAGTGCCGAGACCAAAGGAGAATGCTGCAAGCTCCAGAGTGGTCAGGGCGATTGTACTGTCAATTATTGCGCCGCCGTAAGTTTTTGGCCCATGGGCCACGACAAGGGCGGGTGCTCCGCGTAGAACTGGATCGGAACCCGATTCCGCGGCTTTGATCAGGCGGGACATGTTGAACATTGCAGCCAAAGGATCCTTGTTATCAACTAAATAACGCATCAAGTCGATGGCCTACCCAGCCAGTTCTTTTATCGTGTCCTTATTCGTGATTATCAACCAGCGGACAAGTTGAGTATTTTTTCCTGTGGGAGCATAGCGTGCCGTATCAATGAGTTTTTCGAGTACTTCCCGTCCCACCCGTTTATCCTTATACACCCTGATAGAACGCCTTGCGCGGATCATATGCGATACTATGGCAAAGGACGGCAGTAGATTTCCGTCCACGGCCGGACACGTATCTGCCTCCATTGTTGTCAAAGAAAAGGCGCCGTGGGGGCATACTGCCACGCAGTGGCCGCAGTTTATGCAAAGGTTTTCAGCACCTTCAATAGGATGAGGCACAGATTCTTTGTCTTTGACTTCAATGATGCCCATGGGGCATTCAGCGGCGCAAATCCCATCCCTTTCGCATTTTTCATGGTCCACTGTAAAAAGAGTCATCCTTGATCCTCCACCCAAATGATTTCACCTTGAAGGGAAATATAAAACATGCATGTTCTGTGCGTACATTGTTATTTTGTCAAAAAAATTTCCATCTTGGGCACCAGCGTAATGCACTTTTTTTTGTATATTTACAGATCGATACTATGGCAACTTGGTTCCCACTCCGCTTGTGCTTTTTTTTCTCAGCCTTGCTGTTCTGTGAAAAGCAAAGATATTCTGTCTGCCAATAGATCCCTATTCTCTTCCGTAACTGTAAAAATTTGCACATCTTTCCTGCCCTTGACATCTGTAATGAAGCCTTTTCCTTTTAAAGCAACAGTGGCAAGAACCGGCCTGGAAGAATTGAGCAGTTCTTTTACGATGATGCGGAATTTTTTGGAGAAACACTCCATTTTGCCGATTTCATCGATAATGACCAGCCCTGCGCCTACATTTTGGAACTGCATGGTTCCAAGAAAGGCTTCGAATCCAGCCACATCAATGCCATATTTGCCGACCCGATGGGGAGTATCCAGATTACTATGGGCAAGGAGTTTTTTATCTCCTGACAGACTTATCAGCTCAAAGCCCTGCCGGATTCCGGCTTTTCTGATTTCAGTGGTATAAAAGCCGACAGGATGCATGCCGGAAAGGTGCGCAGCGATTTTTTTTATCAGTGTTGTTTTGCCGACGCCCGGCAGTCCGGAGATGAGAATATTGGTTCCGCCCATGGATTAATCCTGCCTTAGCTGACAGTGGGAGTTTTTGATATCCCATAAATAATCATCATGGATATTGAACACGGTCAGCAAGTTTTATGCCTTTATGCCCCTAGCGGAGTGCTTCAGGGTGCATACCTCAGAGCTTGTCATAACGAAGTGGAGTTCCCGCCTATAAAGGAGCTGCTGGGGGGCAAACATATGCCGTGCTTCCTGCACCATAAACCATCGGAGTTATGTATCGTATAAAAATCATGGGGCCGGAAATTAGAAAAAGAAATTGTGCCGTGAAAAACGTGCTTGGTTTTGC
>CALZHT010000216.1 GCA_945787445.1 uncultured Desulfobulbaceae bacterium | reverse complement strand
TCGCCTGGATGGTTACGCCAAACGATTCAAGTTCATCATGGGCCATGACATTGGAAAAATTGAAATCTGCGGTCGAAAGGATGATATTTTGGTGATGAACCAAATCCACTCTCGGCCAGAGCACCCCGAGGAGGCTTCCCGAATATTGATGGGCCGCCTGACTGAGAATGCCGGCTGGCTTGAAGACCTGGATTTAATTTAGTGTCGCGTAATGGATAAAATGGCTCAATAATGCCCAGGATTTTTTTGTGCCTGTTATGCAAGAAAAAGGACAAAAGAGATACGTCAGAGCAGCGTTGACAAGGCGCTAGCTCCCATCCGGAAACGATCTATTCTAAAAATCTCATAGTCAAGCTGAGGGGTTGTTTGTACGGCGTATCGAAAAACGCCACCACCCAACCCCTCAGTCATCCCATTTATTTCTACTTTTTTTTATCAGCAGTACAATCAATTCAGCTCATAAAACCTGGTCTTTAAGTAAGATCCCCACTTTCTAAAAACTATTTCAGAACATATTTCAAGAGCCTCGAATTACCAAATCTTGGAATGCTGAAAAGCTAACCCCAATATTTCACCAATAAAAATGGCGAAATCCTTATAAATCCTGTAAGTTTAAGGTGTTAGAACAAAAACACAGGAGGATTTCGCCATGCCAAAATGTACCACAGAGCAATTTGAGTTTCCAGGCCTAAAAAGACGAAAGATCATTGCCCAGTTTAGCGGTGGAGCTATCACCAGCGATGCAGGCGGAATGCTTCTCCGACAGATCGATCGTCGACTTGGATTGACTACGTCCTTGGCCGAAGCAATCAAAGATTCCCGCCGTGAAAAAAGTTGTGATCACAGCTTGCTTTCACTGCTTCGCCAGCGTATCTATGGTTTGGCTCTGGGATATGAAGATCTCAATGACCACCAGACTCTCCGAAACGATCCTGCATTTCAGACAGCCATTGAACAGGATCATGAACCGGCCAGCCCTTCGACCTTGTGCCGTTTTGAAAACAGAGCTGACCGGCAAACAGCCTGGGCAATGCATCAGGTACTTGTCGAAAAGTTTATTGCATCAAAAACAGCTGCGCCATCAGAGTTGATTCTCGATTTTGATGCAACAGATGATCGAGTCCATGGTCAGCAAGAAGGACGTTTTTTCCATGGCTACTATGATCATTACTGTTTTTTGCCATTATACGTTTTCTGTGGAGAGCAGTTGCTTGTCAGTTATCTCAGGCCAAGCAAAATCGATGGAGCCAAGCATAGCTGGGCCATTTTATCACTTCTGGTCAAACGTTTTCGCCAACAATGGCCTGATGTGAAAATAATCATTCGTGCAGATAGTGGTTTCTGCCGCCATCGAATGTTGACGTGGTGTGAACGGAACAGTGTTGATTATATAATTGGTATAGCCAAGAACAAACGACTTCGTGAGGCAGGCGCATCTTTGATAGAACAAGCTCAGGAAAACTTTGAGGTGAGCCAGGAAAAACAACGATTATTTGGTTGGATTGGTTACGGTGCAAAAAGCTGGGGCCACGAAAAACAGATTATTGTAAAAGCAGAACACGGTATGAAAGGGTCGAACCCGCGTTTTGTTGTCTGCAGTCTCACAGGTGAAGCGCAGCATCTGTATGATTCTCTCTATTGTGCTCGAGGTGATATGGAAAACCGGATCAAAGAACAGCAATTATGCCTGTTTGCTGATCGTACCAGTTGCCATGCCTGGTACTCAAATCAGTTTCGCCTGCTGCTGTCAAGCTTTGCATATAGCCTTATAGAAGGGATTCGTCGCCTGGCTCTTCAGGGAACGGATTTGGCTCGGGCGCAGTGCAGTACAATTCGGCTTAAACTTTTTAAGATAGGGGCTGTCATTACAAGAAATACAAGACGCATCCGTTTTCTGATGTCGAGCAGTTATCCCTATCAAGAGATCTTTTATAAAATAGCTCGGCGATTGTGCCAGCATTAAAGCAGTAAGTCACCTGATAATAGGATGTGAAAACCAAAATGACGGTCAGGTGCGTTTAAAAACCACCTAATTTTCTATAATTTATGGGAAAATAGCCGTTTTACTTGATGGAGGAAATGATCTTGCCAAACTGAAGAGGCATACATTATATTTTTTCCTCAAAAATGAATGTTCAGGCCAAACTGAAGAGGCATACATTATATTTTTTCCTCAAAAATGAATGTTCAGGACCATTAGGTCGTAAAACCATAGCTTTCATGAAATATTGGGGCTAAAGACTCTAATTTTCCTTTTAAATCAAAAAGTTATTTACAAGACACTCTACCGTTTGTTATTGATCAGCTGACATTTCGCTCTATTATCAAAATAAAAACAGGCTTGATTTCTGCTCTATATTACTTTGCCGGGAAAGGGAATGAAGGATTGTAAAATTCTAATTAAAATATTTTTTTGCATGATGGTCTGTTATTTAAGTTCTCTATTTGGCCTTGCTACAACATCAAATGCATTCTTTATTGGTCATGATGGACCTCCTGCTAATGATAATTTTACTTATTCGCGTTTGCTGTTAGGTGAAACAGGTTCAATCTATGATGACAATTACAGAACCACTGCCCAACCTGGTGAGCCAAATCATGGAGATGGCCTACCAACCGCGAACTGCTCAATCTGGTTTAGCTGGACAGCACCCCAAAGTCGCTGATCGCTGCGCGATCAGCATGCACTGTTCGCGGAGAGGCCGTGATCTTTTGCCGGAGTCGATCGTAGATTCCGAGCGGAAGCTCGAATC
>CALZHT010000215.1 GCA_945787445.1 uncultured Desulfobulbaceae bacterium | reverse complement strand
TTTTTCAGGGGCGAAGGCATACATGTTGTGTGTCGAGGTCCTGAAAAACCACTGTAACGCAGTGGGGCGGACTTTTTGCGACGCCATCAAAATTCTTTAGTCCTTTTTTCAGCGGTTTGGCGTTTCTCCACGACACTGTATCTACTTGTTTGATCAAATCCATAAGCCAAGAGGGTAATTCTTATGCTTGTCCATAATTTCCTTGAAAATTCTGCAGCACGTTTAGGGGAAAAAATAGCTTTGGTTTGTGATGGCCAAAGGTGGACTTACAATGAAATAAACCAAGCTGCCGATCAATTAGCTGCGTATTTATTAGCTATTGGAATTAAACCTCAGGATCGGGTGGTTATATTTCTTGAAAATTCCGCAGAAGCCGTCATTTCTATTTTCGGCATCATGAAGGCTGGCGCCGTTTTTGTGTGCCTCAACCCAACGATGAAGCCACCCAAGCTCAGCTACATTCTAAAAGATTCAGGCGCCCGAGCAGCAGTTTCACATATAAACAAAGCTTCAATTTTCGCAGAAGCAGCCCAAGACGCTTTTGAACTCGATCATATCGTTTGGTGCCAAAAAGACAAAAGCAGCACAAAGTTTCTCCCCCCGAGCCTGCCAAATCACATAAAAACCTCCGCACCATGGGGGCAGGTCTTTACCGGCCAAGGCTTTGCCCACGGCCTAAAATTGCCATATACAATCGACGTGGACCTCGCCACCATTATTTATACATCTGGCTCTACTGGTGAGCCTAAAGGGGTCGTTTCAGCGCATTATAACGTCACGGCAGCCACACGCAGCATTACAACCTATCTTAAAAACCATGAAAATGACATAATACTCAACGCTCTTCCTCTCTCTTTTGATTATGGACTCTACCAGGTACTCATGGCATTTCTGTTTGGTGGAACCATAGTTATGGAAAAATCCTTTTTTTACCCCTACAAGGTTATGGAAAGGATTGCCGAAGAAGGTGTAACAGGCTTCCCCATCGTCCCAACAATGGTCGCCCTTTTATTACAGATGGAGGATTTGTCAAAGTTCAATTGCAATTCCCTGCGCTATTTCACCAATACCGGTGCCGCTCTTCCCGCCACTTACATCCAGAAGCTTCAAGGCCTGTTCCCTTCAGTAGATGTATATTCCATGTATGGGTTGACCGAATGTAAACGGGTCTCCTATATGCCCCCTGAATACTTACCCCAAAAGCCTACCTCGGTAGGAATCCCCATGCCCAACACTGACGCTTTTATTGTCACCCCCGAAGGGATAGAGGTTGGCCCAAACGAGGTCGGCGAGTTAGTCGTGCGTGGGTCGAATGTCATGCAAGGCTATTGGAATTGCCCTGAAGAAACGGCTAAAACCTTCCGTCCCGGGAAGCATAAAGGCGAAACGCACCTTTACACCGGAGACTTGTTCAAGAAGGATGAGGATGGATTTCTTTATTTTGTTGCGCGAAAAGATGATTTAATAAAAACCAAGGGGGAGAGGGTGAGCCCCAAAGAACTGGAAAATGCCCTTTGTGCAATGGAAGGCATCATTGAGGCGGCGGCTATCGGGGTCCCTGATGAAATTTATGGCAAAGCGATAAAAGTTTTCATTGTTCGAGACAAAAGATTAGATGTGACAAAAGACCAGGTGTTGAGTTACTGCAAAAAAAATCTCGAACCCTTTATGGTTCCCAAATACATTGAATTTAAAGATTCATTACCCAAATCAAACAGTGGGAAAATCAACAAAAAAGAACTCAGCTGAAAGTCATGCCCGCCCCCCTCCCCTGGCTCAGCCCGAACGAAGTACCCGTTTTAGGGTGAAGCCAGGGGGGGTAGCGAAGCGTATATGACCGGCCCGAGGGTTGTGAAATCAAAAGACCAAAGACTCTTTTAGCTTCGGGATTGCTCTGGATAACTCAGGATTAAACAAAGCAACAGGGAACCTAATTCAATTCAACGTATTTGAATTCCTACCAACCGGTCACACTTGGCCGATGTGACATGCGGCTCTATTTTCAGCAATTTCGGGTCAAAGCTTTCCCCTTTTGCCCATGCGATCAGCGCAGCAGGAAGATTCACCCCCGCAGCATGGGAAAATGGATATCCCCCACCAAACCTTGGATTCATTTCCAACACATGGCAATCTTTACCATTAACAAACACATCACAGTCCAGATTTCCGACATGACCCAGGGCTTCGCCTATTCGTCTCCCGACTGTTTCCAGCGCCTC
>CALZHT010000214.1 GCA_945787445.1 uncultured Desulfobulbaceae bacterium | reverse complement strand
GAAAGCACAAAGATGACCCACGCCGGCACACCCTCAGAGGCCTTCTTCTCCTGGAAGCTCATACCGAGGTAGTCGTAGCCCATCTCCGGCGGCATCGTTTCGTCGAACACCTCCTCCAGGGCCTGCATCGCCTGGGCTGAACTGAAGCCCGGTTTTGCCACCACATTGATCTTGGCCGAGCGGTAAAGGTTAAAGCGCATGGTGAACTCAGGGCCGGAGCGCTGTTCTATTGACGTCACGGTGGAGAGAGGAACCGGATCACCGTCTGCGTTGCGCACGTAAAACTGGCCCAGCCCCTCAGCGCGGGTTCGGTACTCTCCTTCGGCCTGCACGTAAACCTGCCAGGTCCGACCGAACCGGTTGAAGTAGTTGATAAAATATCCGCCCATAAAGGTTTGCAGGGTACTGTAAACCTGTTCCAGATCCATCCCCTGTTTTAGAACCTTGTCGCGGTCCACATTGACGAAGAACTGGGGCACCGTGGGCAGGAAGGTGGTCGTCGCCCGGGCGATCTCCGGCCGCTTCTTGACCTCGGCCAAAAACTTTTGCGTGTTCTGCCAGAGAAAGTCAATATCCTTGCCAGCACGGTCCTGAAGGATAAATGATACCCCTCCAGAGGTGCCGATTCCAGGGATAGCCGGCGGCGAAAAGGCAAAGGCGATCCCTTGGGGAACCTGTCTTAACTTCTGGTTCAAACCCGCCATCAGCCCAGCATAACGTGTTTCGGGGGTCTTTCTTTCAGCCCAGTTTTCGAATGAAACGAAGTAAAAAGCGCTGTAGGTATTCGTCACCCCCGAGAGCAAACTCATACCCACGATGCTCGTAACATTTTCGACGCCGGGGGTATCCATGATTATCTTTTCAACATCGCGGGCCGCGGCAGCCGTCCGCTGCAACGATGCGGCGTCAGGAAGCTGCAACTGAACGAAGCAATACCCCTGGTCTTCTTCCGGCAAGAAGCCACCGGGCACCTTACCGCCTATAAATACCGTACCTCCAGCCATCACTGCGATCAGAATCAGGCTTATGGAGACCTTACGGATCAATCCTGCACAGGCTCTGACATAGCCATTGGTGGCCTTGCCGAAGGCATTGTTAAACCAGCGATAAAATGCGCCCAGCGGTCCGCGGGCTTCCTTTTTCGGCCTGAGTATCAGCACGGCTAATGCCGGGCTGAGGGACAGGGCGTTGAAAGCGGAGATAAGGACCGAGATGGCGATGGTCACGGCAAACTGCTGATAGAGTTTGCCGGTGATACCCGGGATAAAAATGGTCGGCAGGAATACGGCCGCGAGCACCAGGGCGATCGCCACAACAGGGCCGGAGACCTCTTCCATGGCTTTGAGGGTCGCATCCTTGGGAGAGAGGCCCTTCTCGATATGCAGTTCCACGGCCTCTACCACCACAATGGCGTCATCCACCACCAGCCCGATGGCCAGCACCATTCCCATCAAGGCGATGGTATTAATGGAAAAGCCGATCAGCGGGAACATGGCGAAGGTGCCGATGAGAGAAACCGGGACTGCCAATGCCGGGATCAAGGTCGCCCGCCAGCCCTGCAGGAAGATGAATACGACGATGATCACCAGCGCCAGGGCCTCAAACAGAGTCGTGATAATCTCATCAATGCCTTCACGCACCGCCTCAGTGGTGTCCAGGGCTATGGTGTACTCAAGGTCAGGCGGAAAGCTCTTCTCGATTTCCTTCATGAGCTCCTTGACCCCGTCGACGGCAGCGATGGCATTCCCGCCCGGTAGCTGGTAAACCGCTATGGCAGCAGCATCTTTGCCGTTGAGGCGGCCCGCCTGGGAGTAGTTCTGCGCACCCAGCTCGACCCGGGCCACATCCTTGAGACGCACCAGCGAACCGTCCTCTTCGGCACGCAAGACGATCTGACCGAATTCTTCAGGGGTCGTCAGCCGTCCCTGGGCCCGGATGGTGTAAGTGTAATCGATTCCGGGTGGTGCGGGTTCACTGCCGATCTGCCCGGCCGGATTCACTGTGTTCTGCGCCTGGATAGCATCGACAATCTCGGAAACGGTAATATTGAGCTTGGCAAGCTGGTCCGGGTTGACCCACATGCGCATGGCATACTGACCGGAGCCAAAAACGATAACATTACCGATGCCCGGCACCCGCAAGAGCTGATCGCTCAGGTTGATGGTGGCATAGTTGGAGAGGAAAACAGGATCATAGGTTTCGTTAGGAGAAGAGATGTCTATGATCATCAGCGGCGAT
>CALZHT010000213.1 GCA_945787445.1 uncultured Desulfobulbaceae bacterium | reverse complement strand
CTCTGATCACTTCTCTGTCCTTTGAACCGCTGCGCGATGATTCCCGGCGGGAACGTGAATTGCGAATATTAAATGCCTTTGATGTGGAAGTCTGTTGTGCAGGATCACCTTGCGCTTTACCAGACGCGCCGGAAGGATAATATGTGATGATTGGCTCGTCTATACCGTGGAGTTCTTAAAATGACAAAAATAGAAGAATGGTCAAAAACCCATTGGCAAAATTTTCTTGCCATGCAGCAGCCCAAATGGCCTGATCAGGATGAATATCAGAAGGTAATCGCCTCGCTTTCCAAGCTGCCGCCTCTGGTGTTTGCCGGTGAAATACGGGAGTGCAAAAAACAACTGGCCATGGCCTCCGAAGGCAAAGCCTTTCTCCTGCAAGGAGGTGATTGCGCCGAAGATTTTTCCATGTGCACGGCGCCGGCCATCCGGGAATCCTTGAAAGTCATCTTACAAATGACGGTGATTCTTGCCTATGCCGGCGGCAAACCGGTTGTGAAAATCGGCCGCATTGCCGGCCAGTATGCCAAGCCGCGCTCCTCTGACACGGAAATGATCAACGGTGTGGAGCTGCCATCCTATCGCGGCGACATGGTCAACAGTCCGGAACCGACGCCGGCGGCACGGCGGCCTGATCCAAACCGCATGGTGGAAGGCTACTTCCGCGCCATCGCCACCATGAATATCCTGCGCGCTTTTACCAAAGGCGGCTATGCCGCGCTGGACCGGGTGCATGCCTGGAACAACGAATTTGTCAAATCATCGCCCGCTGGAAGATCCTATGAGCAAGTGGCGGGCGACATTGACAAGGCCATTAATTTCATGCGCGTCTGTGGAGTGGATACCAATATACCGCAACTGCAACAGGCCATATTCTTCACATCCCATGAAGCCTTGCTGCTCGGCTATGAGCAGGCCTTGACCAGGCAGGATTCGACAACCGGCGACTGGTATGACTGCGGCGCCCACATGCTGTGGATCGGCGACCGCACCCGCCAGGTTGACGGCGCCCATGTTGAATTCCTCAAAGGCGTCCTCAATCCCCTCGGATTAAAAATCGGGCCATCTCACGACATAGACGAACTCAAGAGGATCATCACCACATTAAACCCGCATAACGAACCGGGCCGCTTGACGGTCATCAACCGCTTCGGCGTCGATAAAATAGAGCAGTATCTGCCCCACCTGACCCGTGAATTCAAAAAGGAGGGGTTCCGCCTGGTCTGGAGCTGCGATCCCATGCACGGTAATACCTATACCTCTGAAAGCGGCTATAAAACCAGAAACTTTGATGATATTCTCAAGGAAATCAGGCTGTTTTTCGATATCCTCCGGGCAGAGGACACCATACCCGGCGGCGTCCATTTTGAACTGACCGGGGAAAATGTTACGGAATGCATCGGCGGCGGCCAGAATATCCAGGATAAGCACTTGAGGGATATGTATCTGACCAAGGTTGATCCACGGCTCAATGCCGAACAGAGTCTAGAGCTGGCGTTTCTTATCGCTGAAATGATCAGCGGTCAGTGAAAACACTTTTTGAAGAGCAGATATTCTCAGAACAGGAAGGAGAGATCAGAGGCAGTCTCTTGACCAGCATCTGGACCAGGGTCAATTTTACCCTGGGGCAACCCAGGCCTTCACTGACCAACAAAATCTGCCTTCAGCCCCCGAGTTCATTGCCAAGCCCTGTAAGATAGCGGGCATAGTTTCAATCCCTTCTTCTCGCCGAGTCAAGCCCAACTTCAATGACCGCGCCTAATTAGCCTATTTTTACGGATTGTTGTTTCAGGTTATGCCATCGGAATTCTAACAAGAGATCTATGCAAATACCATTTCAAATCATCAACTGGTTATGATAAAATGAATCATTATTGTTTGCATGCCTATCTCCAATGCGGCTTTTTTAGGCTTGCGGCTTGCTCAACAGCGCCTGGGTAAATCCATCATGCCTCAGGTTAAATGCGAAACACCCATAGAATACATTGCTTAGCATTTAAGGGGAAAAGGATGAAACATCTGCAAAAAACTTTCTGGGTCAACCTGGTTGGAATGTTACTGGTCCTCTGTTTTATTAATGTCCCTGCTCATGGGGCTGAAAAGAAGCGAATCCTTGTAGTGAGCAGCTATCACCGCGAATATCTCTGGACGCAAGAGACAAACCAGGGATTTTGCGAAGCAATGCTCTCCTTTGGCTATTTTGATACTGCCGACCAGATAACCACATATACCCAAAACGATTATGTGGAGACATCAAAGGCTGTTTTCAAAAAGTTATGGATGGACACCAAAAG
>CALZHT010000212.1 GCA_945787445.1 uncultured Desulfobulbaceae bacterium | reverse complement strand
CATGATCCGGAAATCGGGTACAACTTCCCCGAGCCCTGACATGGTAAAACCACCGCCCTGCAGCTGGCCGACCCGCATTTTTCTGTAGACCGCCTGCTCGTTGCCCATTACTCCTCCTGGATAGACCTTGAAACCCACTTCACCTCCGGTTTTCTCCTTGACTTCCTGGGCAAAATCACTGAAATGCCTGTCCCATACACTGCCTGACGGTGCCAACGAGGCGACCTTAAAGAGGTATTTAGGTTTGGCATGGGCAGAACTGCTGCAGAAAATAGAAATAACAAGTAAGGGGATAAGTAATATTGTTGTATGAAAACGGCTCATTAAAAAACACTCCTTAGAAATACGTATCTGCTTGGTCGAGAAGTTTCTTTGCCCTTCTTTTGGCAATCTGATTGCTTAAGGACAAATCCGGCCTCCTTTTCAGAGGGAAGTCGAGGACTTCCTGTAATAATTTCTCGAAGAGTTCGCGGTTCAAGGTGTTGCGGGCATAATATTCGGCGTAAGCGACATGGACGGGCAGATAATGGCGGGAGCAAATGGACAATCCCTCTTCAAAATGTTTGCGGCTCTCTTCCGGCTTGCCGCCATATATCGCAGGGCGCGATCCGTAATAGACCCCAAGAAAGAGATGGACAGCGCCATGGTAATACAAAGGATCCAGTTCCAGGACCTTGAGCATGATCTGTTCTATTTTGAAAAGATCGGCTATTGAGGAAGGTGAACCGTTTTGATAGAGGATGTAGTTGGCCCAGCCATAGCCGCCCCAGAAAAGGGCGGGGACATCAGACTTTTTAAAGCCGGATAACGCTTCCTGGAATTCATCAACCGGCTTTGCCATGTTTTTTTTGAATTCTGGATAAAGGGAAAGGAGAGCCAGACCATAATTTTTGGCCTTGATGCTTAATTCAGCGCTCCGCTCCGGCCTGCCGCATGCAGCAAGAGCGGCAGCATAGGCGATATATGCCTGGGTGCCGGCCATGAGCATTCTGGCACTTTCAGGATTGGAAACAATGAGGCTGTCTATTATGAGCAGGTAGGCAGGCGCCCCTTCGCAGACCAGCTCTAGATCAGTCTGTTGTTGCAGATTATCAACGGCCGGATCAACCACATAGTTAACTACCACAGTGGTACAGCCGCTAAATATTAGAAACAATATGAGGAAAAAAAATGATTGTTTCATTGAATATTGTAGCAGGATGGAATTATTACACTTCTTCGCATACCATACTAAATGATTAAAAATAAATAGTAAACAGTGTCAAGGGAGTATTATCGGATTAATGGTGTTTTTTATGACCGAAGCTGCCAAACAGACCTTAATTTTCAAAGGCTTAAATGGTTAATTGAGGAGATTTGGGTTTGAATCGATAAGGATTCTGAGTTGCGTAGGGTCAAGATTTTTCATGCATGACAATGTAGATACATGACGAATACGGTGTCCGGCATATGTGCCCGTTAGCCATGGGAACCTTATCATACGCCCCGTTGTTTGTCAGGCCAGATAATTTTATGGAGTTGGAGCTGGAGCCTGACTTGCAACTGATCATCAAGTATCCACTGGGCGAGCAGTTGCGGCGCAAGTGCAGACTGTACCGGTGAAAAAAGAATCCTGCCTTTTTTAACCAGCATATCCGGAATTGTTTTAAGAAGCATCTCCCTGGCCCAGTCGTAATCGCGTTTTGAACTGAGGACGAATTTTATTTCATCATTCGCGGTGAGCAGGTCAAGGTTTTTGTGGTCAAAATGATCGGCCATGCCGCTGTCGGGGCATTTGATGTCGATGATTTTGATAATTTCCTCCGGTACTCTTGACAAGTCGATGCTTCCATTGGTTTCAAGAAGTACGCAGCGGCCTTTGGAAAGCAAACCATCCATCAGAGGATAGATATTATCCTGAAGAAGGGGCTCGCCGCCGGTTATTTCCACCTGAGCAGAAGGGTATTGATCAGCGAAGGTTAATAAATCAGAAACAGGATATGGTTTTCCCTCTTCCTCATATGTATAGCGGGCATCGCAATAGGAGCAGCGCAGATTGCATCCGGCAAGGCGGATAAAGACACATGGTAAGCCGGCAAAGGACGACTCGCCCTGGATACTGTAGAACAGTTCTGAGATTATGAGCTGGTTACTTGCCAAAATATGTTACGGCTGTATTTTCGGTTTCACCGATCGTCACGCAATAAAGGCTATAGCGTTCCGAAGTCAGGGTGTTTTTGAGTTGATCGAAAATATGGACGGCGATGTTTTCTGAAGAGGGGTTTTTGGTCAGGAACACCGGATGTTCGTTGAGATCCTTGTGGTCGAGGTCATCAAGTACAGTTTTGACTGCTTCCTTAACTTTCCTGAAATCAATGCCCATCCCCAGCTCATCGAGTTCACTGGCCCGCACCGTTACCTTGACGCTCCAGTTATGACCATGGGGCCGTTCACAATTTCCAGGATAGTCACGTAAATGGTGCCCGGCTGAGAAATGCGTTTTGATGAATATGTCGAACATTTGTGAAATCTCCTTAAAATTACATGGCTCGTTAACAGCTCTCCCGACTTTTTGCGGGATCATCATTCTTGGGTATGATTTTTTTGAGGTTTTATTTGTATTCCTCCTAGGTTTTGTATACAGTAGTTGCCTTTTAGCATGGCTGTTAAAGACATGGGATAACAATAAACATAAATTGTTGAAATAGCCAAGAATAACCTAGCCATATAAAGTGCCTAAAGTTCGAAGTGCCTAAAGTGCCTAAAGTTAAAGGTACATCTGATAAAATAAGTACATTAACTTTAGGCACTTCGAACTTTAGCGCACTTTAGGCACTTAATAGGGTATCAACTAAATATCTGCCGAGATCAAGTCATCTGAATTTAAAACTATAAAAGGAGTTACTCTATAATGGCAATAATTGCCCCATTTTGCGGTCTCCGTTATAACACTGCCAGAATTTCCCGTATGGAGGACGTGGTCACCCCGCCATACGATGTTATAGATGAAAAGGCACAACAGGATTATGCCGAAAAAAATCCATACAATATGGTGCAGCTTGATTTAAGCAAGCATATTGACCCTGGCATTCCCCTTGATGAACGGTATGCTAAGGCCAAAGGGCTTTTCGAGGAGTGGCAACAGGAAAAGATTCTTGTCAGGGATGGCGCTCCCGCTCTCTATCTGTATCAAATTGAATACATCCATCCATCCGGACGACGACTCATACGCAAGGGTCTCGTAACCCTTGTTCAACTTGCAGAGTTCTCTGAAGGCATAGTGAAACCTCATGAAAAAACCTTCCGTGAAGTAACCGGCGATCGCTTATGCCTTCTCGATACCTGTAAAACACAGTTCAGCAAGATTTTTTCGTTGTATTCCGATGAAAAGGGCGAAATTATTACATGCCTTGAAAAGGCCTGCCCTACCGAACCGCTCTATACATTAGCTGATAATGACGGAAATCTCCATACAGTCTGGGCAATAACCGAGAGGAGCACCCTTAATAAAGTCAAAGACCTGTTCCGGGATAAATCGCTCT
>CALZHT010000211.1 GCA_945787445.1 uncultured Desulfobulbaceae bacterium | reverse complement strand
GCCGAGATATTACACTCCTCAGGGTAAATCGGCATGCATCCGAAACTTTGGGCCGCATCAAGCACCAGGTCGATATTGCGGCTTTTGCAAAAGCCGCCCAACTCTTTGAGATCTGCAGCAAACCCGCTGGTAAATTGTACGTGGCTTAAGGCCACAATTCTGGTCCTCTCGGTGACCATTGCCTCTAAATCATTCATATCCCAAGCGCATGGCCCTTCCGGCTTCCCGGAGGTTTTGACAACCCGGTCCGGCAGCAGATCCAAATGCACGCCTCTTGTTTCCTGTATTCTCCAGGGATAATGATTGGCAGGGTATTCATGGATATAGCTGATTATTCTATCGCCTGGGGCAAATGGGTAACCGTTGGCTATAATACTTAACCCTTCGGTAGTGTTTTTGACATAGGAGAGGTTGTCCGAAGAGGTTTTAAGAAGGTCAGCAGCTCCGTTTCGCAACCCGTCGAGGATTTGATTGTATTCATAGGCAATAAGGAATCCCTTGTCCCTTTGCAGTTCGGCCAGTTCCTGTTCCCGTGCCGTAGCTTTTGCAAAGAGAGGGGAGATTGAGCAGTGGGCCAGATAGATGGTTTTATCCGGATTGGTTGTGGAGTGAATATTTTCTGTCATAGCATAAACTTACGGCTTTAGAGAATTTTACTAGCATTCCTATTCTTTCATCTTTCCGGCCAGTTGCCCGCAGGCCGCCGAAATGTCCGCACCTCTGCTTTCTCTGATAATAACCGTATATCCAGCATTCCAGAGGATTTTCTGAAACTGTTCAACGCGCTCCCGGGATGGCGTCCGATAGGGCAGGGCGCTCGATTCATTGTAGGGCAGCAGATTGATTTTGCAGCGTATCCCCTTCAATTTTTTGGCCAGCAGCCTGGCATCGTCCGGGGAATCATTTATCCCGTCAAGCAGGATATATTCGATCATGATTCTCCGGCGTTTCGGGAGGGGAAATTCTCGCAAGGCAGCGAGCAGGTCATCAACCGGATATGTTTTGTTGATCACCATCAACTGATCCCGGGTACGGTCTTCAACCGCATGCAGTGAAATAGCGAGGTTTACCTTGACTTTTTCTCCTAATTCCCTGATCTTGGGAACAATACCGCAGGTCGACACGGTGATGCGCCGCTCCGAAAAATTCAAGCCTCGCTGGTCTAAAAGGATTTCCAATCCGGTAATCAGATTATCAAAGTTGGCAAGGGGTTCGCCCATGCCCATGAAGACCAGGTTATGCACTCGATTTTCTCCTTCAAAGCCGGTATCCTCCATGACCGCATATACCTGATTGACTATTTCAGCCGGGCTGAGATTTCGGGTAAAACCCATGGCGCCGGTTACACAGAAGCCGCACCCCATTGCACAACCGACCTGGGATGAAACACACAGGGTATTGCGGCCCTGTTCCGGGATCAAGACACTCTCTATCATTGCCCCATCCTCAAGAAGAAAACCGTATTTGATGGTGCCGTCCGTGGATTTTTCCTTGATGTTCGGCGTCAATCTGCTGAAATACGCTTGATGGTCAAGAAGATCCCTCACTTTTTTTGACAGATCGGTCATCTGCGAAAAATCGTGGATGCCTGGACGGTATAACCAGGAGAATATCTGGCTTGCGCGGAACGGTTTTAATCCCAAATCGTGAACATAGTCGGTCAATTGGGCCAGGGTGAAGTTCTTAAGATCTGTGTTTGTTGTCATGAAAACAAATAGTCCGACTTTCTTTATAAAGCCCGCCGGTGTTCAGGAATGAGATTGATCCGGCCGGAAATGGCCTGATCTATTACATTGAGAATTTCCTTTTTGTCTCTTGGCAGGCGATAGTTTAGAGGCAGGTAATTGGATGCATGATTTGCCTGGAACAATGTTTTCTGCAGATCGATATTTTCAACCATGCCCCGGAGCTCTTTGAGCATTGTCTTCTGGTCTGGAAGCTGAAACGCTCCTTTTTGGGCAAGCCTGTACAAAGGAGTATTTGGCAGGAGCATCAGAGTGAGTACACCGATCTGATTCGGATTCATTTGGCTCAACACCCTGCCGGTTGCTTCTGCATGTGATTGCGAATGAGATACACCGCCAATGCCGAGAAGCACTGTTACAGAGAGAAAAAGGCCGGCTGCAGTAACTTTTCTGCCTGCCTCAATCATGGCAGCGGCATCAGCCCCTTTCCTGATTGCCAGCAGGGTAGGGTCGTGGCCGCTTTCCAGCCCCATATACACCCGGTCAAGGCCCAGTTTTTTCAGTTCCTGCAATTGACTGAGAGATTTGTTGCGGATGCTTTTCGTATTAGCGTAGAGACGTATTCTGTTTACCCAGG
>CALZHT010000210.1 GCA_945787445.1 uncultured Desulfobulbaceae bacterium | reverse complement strand
TTTATGCTCGGAAATGACGGTTTCCACAGAAAACCAGTTTTTCTGATACAAAGGGGCGATGGTGGGGGAATTGATACTGGGCAGCCGACTGATCACCGTTGCAAGTTTTTCTTCGGGCACATTCATTTTGAGCCCCACAATCCTGTCAGCATTGAGAGCCCCTTTCAGCAGCAAGGCCATATTCTTGATCTTCTCTTGCTTCCAGGGGTCTTTCCAGGATTCTTTATTCGCAATAAGCTGGGTGTTTGATTCCATCAACTCTTGGATGATCCGCAGGCCATGCGCTCTGATGGTGCTTTCGGTCTCCGTCACTTCCACAATGGCATCGGCCAGGTTTGAAACAACCTTGGCCTCGGTAGCGCCCCAGGAAAATTCAATATCGACATTAATGTTGCGATCACTGAAAAACTTCCTGGTAAAATTGACCAGTTCCGTTGAAATTTTCTTGCCCTCAAGGTCTTCAAGCTTAGTGATATCGGAGTCTCCCGGTACCGCCAGCACCCAGCGGGTGGGACGTTTGCTCACCTTGGAATAAATCAGGTCCTCCACCACTACTATTTGGGAATCGTTTTCCTCTATCCAGTCCTTACCGGTAATGCCGGCATCGAGCACACCCTTTTCAACATATCGGGACATCTCCTGGGCCCTGCAAATGGAACAGGCAAGCTCCGGATCATCCACCTCAGGGAAGTAGCTCCGTGAGGAGAGCTTGATGCGCCAGCCTGATTTTTCAAAGAGATCGATTGTTGCTCTTTCGAGGCTTCCTTTAGGAATGCCGAGTTTTAATACATTCATTTTTTATAAACCTCCCGAGGATCAAAGACCGGTTCATCCTTTATGGTAAAATTTCGCCCTTCAACCTTTCTAAAGAAACAACTCCGAAAACCCTTATGGCAAGCGGCAGAACCGAGCTGCTCCACCTTATAAATGACCGTATCCTCATCACAATCCACCAGGATTTCCTTGATGAGTTGATAGTGCTTGGATGACTCGCCCTTAAGCCAGAGCTTGCCGCGAGACCGGCTCCAATAATGGGCCCTGCCGGTCTCAAGAGTCTTCTGCCACGCCTCTTCATTAATATAGGCCACCATCAGGACTTCATTGGTTTCATGGTCCTGGACAATGGCCGGGATGAGACCGTCTCCCTTGTCAAATCGTAAACTATCCATATTCTTCCAGACGATGCTTACAGTGAAGAAGATTTTCCCGCGTTTTGATGAAATCGTAAAAAATACGATTTGTCTGCTACGCAGACGCGTTGAATACATTGATTTCTTGCGATGAAACTAGCGATAAGTTCAGCCGGGACTTCTTACATACCTATTGCAAGTTCACCGATGTATTATCCCCCAAGAGGATTTCTTCGCTTGCGCTCAGGGCAGGTTGTATCTAGTTGAAATTTCATGGCACGTTAAACGCTTTCCTGACTTTTGCGGGATCATCAATGTCTTCGCGATCAGAATTCTTCTCTTTTTTCCCTGCCTTCTCTTTTTCCTTGTCTTTTTCTATGAAGGTTATGATGCAGGAGGTCCTGAACTTGCAGTATTCCTTGGGATGCAGGCATTTCGCGTCCTCTGCCTTCATTTTCTCCTTGTATTTTTCACAAATAAGTTCCATGTCTTCGCTGAAAAATGATGCTCGCGTAAAGAGTCGGGAAAGTGGTTACCGTGCCATGAAATTTTAACTAGTTTCAACATATAATATATCGATGAAGCGGAAAAAGCTCTGCAGAAAAACCGGCTGGGCTTATCGCCCTTTTCATTGCAAAAAAATAAAGGTGGTTAACGGCTCTGCGTAGCAGACAAATCGTATTGTTTGCGATTTTATAAAAAATAGGCCTGAAAGTATGATTATCTTCGTGTTTTGTCAAGTGTTGTCCAAAATACGGCGGTAAATAATCCAAATAAGCAGTTTACTAAATTCTGATTACCAATGGAGAATTTGTACTGCACAACAAACCGGATTTCTCACATTCGTTCGAAATGACAAAAAAACAAAGATCCTGCGGCATACGGCTGAGTAAGCGCTCCGTCATTCACGTTCAACTGTATGCTGCGAATAGGAAAAGTGAATCAACATTTTAGGTAAATATTGTTATACTTATTATATTTATAGTCCAAAAATGATATATATTTTATCATTTTACGATAAAGGCCTTTGCCTCAAGATAACACTGCAAACAGTCTTTCTTTGGACCCCGCTTGGGTTCCGCGGCAAAAAAAAGTATTATAAATCAGCCTTCGCATAAACACCACCTCATTTCACTGCGGGTAAGATTAAAAACCACCGAACCAAATGGAAAAAGCCAAAGAAACTCTCAATAGGATTAAAA
>CALZHT010000209.1 GCA_945787445.1 uncultured Desulfobulbaceae bacterium | reverse complement strand
CGGTTCGGATCAAGGTCAGTTGCGATCGGCAATATCCGAGGTGGTTCAGGATTCCAGCAGCACGGTGTCGTATTCCAATGCCAGTAAAACAGGAAAATACCATTGTCTGAATCTGGAACTGGTTGTACATAGTGAAGAAAACCGCAACGCTATCTATCAGGCCCTGAAAGCGCATCCTGATATAGTCTTGGTTTTGTAAAAAAAATAAAAAGGACTCAATACCATTGGGCAGGATCCACAGCATTTTGTAATCCCTCGGAAATAATCCGATTCGTTTAAGGAGGTCATCCTTGAGTACATGGTATGTAGCGGTTGGCAGTAAACCACAAGGGCCGTTTTCCATAGAGCAAATTCGTGAAGGCATGCGATCCGGTCAATATTCCCCAAAGACCGTGGTCTGGCGGCAAGGCTTTGCCAAGTGGCTGCAAATTGCCCAGGTATCGTGAAGATTTTATGCCTGCTCCCCCGGCTCCGGGTCAGATTGCCCATGAAATCGATTTTGAGATATTTGGCGAGGAAATGCAGTTTGTTGAAGTTGAACTGGACCCGGGTGAAAGTGCGGTCGCTGAAGCTGGGGCTATGATGTACATGACCAATGATATTGTGATGCAAACCATTTTCGGCGACGGTAGCGCGGAGTCTCAACAGGGCGGCATGTTTGATAAACTATTGGGCGCCGGCAAGAGACTTATCACCGGTGAGAGCCTTTTTTGCACTCTTTTTAACAATCAAGGCGGTGAAAAATCAAAGGTGGCCTTTGGCGCTCCATATCCAGGCAAAATAATCCCTCTTGATTTAAAGGATTTCAACGGCCGGATAATTTGTCAAAAGGATGCTTTTCTGTGTGCTGCCAAAGGTGTCTCTATTGGTATTGCTTTCCAGAAAAGGATCGGTACCGCTCTGTTCGGTGGAGAAGGATTCATCATGCAGAAACTCGAGGGAGATGGTCTGGCCTTTATCCATGCCGGCGGCACCATTGTGGAAAAAGAACTTGGAGGCGGAGAAACGCTTCAGGTCGATACCGGCTGTCTCGTGGCTTTGACCCAGTCGGTGCAGTATGATATTCAGTTTGTCGGCAATGTTAAATCCGCCTTTTTCGGTGGAGAGGGATTTTTCTTTGCAAACCTTACAGGGCCAGGTCATGTATGGCTGCAATCGCTGCCGTTTTCCAGGCTTGCCGGACGTATCCATGAAGCAACGCCCCAGCATGGGGGAAGGTCGCAAGGCGAGGGTTCCGTCTTGGGTGGGCTGGGTAATCTTTTTCAGGATTAATGATGGCGTCGCAAAAAAGTCCGATCTACTGCGTCGTAGCGGGTTCTCGGGTGCTCGACATACCTGATGTATGTCTCCGCGCCCTCGACACCACTACTCCTTGTTTATCGAACTTTTTGCTTAGCCATCCCGTGACTTTTTACGCGCCCGTCAATTTTATGAGGCGAGGGTAATGAAAATGCGAGGAATATTTTTGGGGCTGACATGTATCATGCTGCTGGCAGGATCAATTACTGCAGCAACTGCTGAAGAAAAGAGTGCAGGAGCAGAGGAAATTGAAAAGGCAATCAACGTTTTGAAGGAAATCAATTCTATACCGGAAAAAGCAATAAGTGGGTTTTGTGGTGGGAGGACGTCATGGTCGCGGTGTGTTAATAATCAAGGATGAAAAAGGATTGTGGCAGAATCCGTATTTTATAACCTTCACCGGCGGCAGCATCGGATGGCAGATTGGTGCGCAGGCCAGTGATGTGATCCTGGTCTTTAAGAGTCGAAGAAGCATAGAGGCTATTCGAAAAGGGAAGTTCACCTTGGGAGCCGACGCTGCCGTGGCAGCCGGGCCAGTGGGGCGTCAGGCAGAAGCTGCGACAGATACGACATTACGGGCTGAGATTTACTCTTTCGCCCGCAGCCGTGGTCTTTTTGCCGGAGTATCACTGGAAGGATCGTCATTGAGCATTGATAATGAGGCAGTGTGGGATTTTTATCGTCAACATACGGCTGATATTAACAAACCCATCGTGAATGTTACTCTTTCGGTAAAAAGATTAAAAGAGGCTTTAAACAAATACGGTTCTAAGTAGTTTTTTTTCGTATAGTGTTGCAGGAAAGAGGGCAGTGGCCGGCATAATATAATTTCGCATCAATAGGAGGAATGATCCTTGGCGCGCATCCTGGTTATCGATGATGAACCCTTGCTCCGCAAGGCGCTCTGTGAAATTTTGGAATATGTTGGATTTAGAGTGCTTGACGCACCAAACGGCAAAGAAGGCCTGGATTTGCATGACCGGGAACCTGTTGATCTTGTCATAACGGATATATTCATGCCGGAGAAGGAAGGCATTGAAACCATTAAGGAGTTCCGGGAAAATTATCCGGATCTAAAGATAGTTGCCATGTCCGGCGGTGGCGGCATGATAGAATCCACGGATTATCTGAAGCTCGCCGTAAGTCTTGGTGCTGATAAGGTTTTTCGAAAACCTTTTAAGGGCGATGAAATTGTAGAGGCAGTACAAAGTCTTTTGAACCTGTAATTCGGATGTTTTTTGACAAACATGGTGAATTTGTCCCTTCTGCCTCTAGAGCTGTCAAGCCTTGAAGTGTTAAATGAAGGAGAGAACCTTGGCTCGCATTCTTGTAATTGAAGATGATCCCATGCTGCGGAGGATGATAAACCATCAACTTCAAAGTGAAGGGCACGAGGTGTTTGAAGCTCCGAATGGCGCTCTTGGCCTGAAAGCACTTGAAGAAAAACAAGCGGATCTGGTTATTACCGATATATTCATGCCGGAGAAAGAAGGCATTGAAACCATCATGGAGGTGCGAGAAAAATATCCCCAAGCAAAAATTATTGCCATTTCAGGAGGGGGTAGGCTCGAATCTGTAAATTATCTTGAACTGGCAAGGAATCTAGGAGCGCATAAAATCTTTCAAAAACCCGTTAAACGGGAGGAACTGCTGGACGCTGTTCATGAACTCCTGAAAGAGTAATCTCCTCTCCCCATTTCCAGGCACTCAAATACAAGTTTGTCTCCGTTGTCAATTCACCTGTCACAACGACATCCCAAATCATTTCTGATCAGGTTGAACGCGATCAGTTCGCATAATTCCCATAACTTCTCGGAGCTTAGCGGAACTCTCGCACCAGCTGAGTCGCGGGGAGCTTGAAACCCATCTCTTGGCATTGTGGAGGAGTGAATTTGCATTGCATGCAAGGATCATTTCCATATGGATTTAATGCTCTACATATTTGCTAATTATTTAATGGGATAGGATCTTGACAGCTGAAGTACAGATAAATACCTTTTTTATATATAGGTAAGTACACATGAAATTTCAATAATGTAGAGAATAAAACAAAATGAAAAAGGTTGTGTTGAAACTACCAATTTAGAGCCTCCAAGGGATCAGAAACCCGCGGAGGCTTTTCATTTGGCTCATGATAAACAAGCCAAAGCCAAACCCCTCGCAAGACGGGGACGGAAAGCCACGGGCCCGCCACAAACGGATAGCCGAGTTGCCTTGATTAAAGAGAGTTCGGCTATTGTTAATTAAGAAATGATTTTCATCATGATACGGTGAAGCCAGTCAGCAAGTATCTTTTTGGATTTAAAAAAAATATCGGCATGACTTCATTGTTGCGTAGAAACAATAAAGCACGTGGATGCTACATAAACCAATCAAGGACGTATTAGTAAGGAGACTATCATGGAAGTCAAAGATTATTGCAAAAATGTAGATATAGAACTCAATGCCTGGAAGGCCAAATTGTATAATGTCATGCGCCAGATGGATAATCTGCCCACTGGTGATAAACAGAGAATGTACGAAAAGGTAAATGGCCTTCACATTGTGATGACCGAGCTTGATGACAGGATTGATCAACTGAGAACATCTTGTCCCACTGAATGGAGCCCGGTTCGAGAGGAAATAAAAGGTAAAATCCATGATCTTGGAGATAAATATCAAGAAGCAGAAGGAGCTCTTTTTGATTACGACATTGGCGGATGATCCTCAATGTCAACTGTGATTCATATAAGTTGGGCCATACCAGCTTATATGAAGGCAACAGGGATTGCGGCTCTTGTGTTTCCGCCTGTGGCAAGCACGCAACATTCGAATATAAGGAGTGTTGATCATGCAAAGACAGATTGAAACTGTTCTTGGCAAAGCCATCAGACTGGCCGAAAGGCTGGAGCATATAATCGTCACTACGGTAGGGGAGGGTGGTATGCCCCATGTCACTGCCGCAGGAAAGGTTTCCTTGCAAACTGAAGGCCAGGTCGCGGTGACGGCATGGTTCTGTCCGGTGACCGTTATGAATCTACAAAAGAATCGGGCAATTTCGATAGTTATTTGGGATGCTGATGCTGACGAAGGCTATCAATTGCTCGGAGAGATGAAGCGGATTGAAGATCTGGCATTTATGGATGGGTATATGCCTGAGGAAATCGAGCGGCCGTCCCCCCAGATAGAACGAAAACTGGTGGTCCGGGTGGACAAGATCCTTGGTTTCAAGCACGCACCGCATAATGATATCGAGGCTGCATAAAGGTAATGTGTCAACTGTTCTACAATTGATATTGCCATAAGGGAAAAATTACGATGAAACTGGAATGATGGAAAGTGTTGTATCAAGGAATAAATGGATAAGGAGGGCGTTATGAAGTTAGGAGATGTGTATCAGAGTGCTGATTGGAAAACAGAAAAGCATGTGCCTGTGATTGAGTGTCCGGAGCAAGTAAATAAAGATGAAATATTCGAAGTGAAGGTGTCTCTGGGCAAAGAAATTGCTCATCCTAACACCACGGAACACCATATTCGATGGATTCAACTCTTTTTTAAACCCGCGGGAGACAAATTCAGTTATCAAGTGGGGAATTTCGAATTCACCGGCCATGGCGAATCAGTTGCAGGCCCGAATTTAGGCCCTGTATACAC
>CALZHT010000208.1 GCA_945787445.1 uncultured Desulfobulbaceae bacterium | reverse complement strand
GAGAGCGAATTATACAGGCCACTCAAACCCTGTCAACTACTTATTTAACTTACTGTTTCCTAAGCAGTTTTCGCCACAACATCGCTGCAACGAGGAGCGCATTATACGGGGTTAGCGACAGAGGTCAACAGTTAATTTAAAACAATTATTCATTAGTAGAACAGCTGCTCCTAAGAGGCGGCTACAAGCCTTATTTAATAAGGCAACACACAGAACTCACTGTTTAAACCATCCGAGTTGATTGGTGTTAATCCCAATGGAAGTTTAGAAGATCAAAAACATAAAAACCCGCAAAGCGGGTTTTTATGTTGCGGATACATTCAGCGGTCTATTTCTTTTTATCCCCAAGCCAGTCCATCACGGCAAACATGACACCAGAAAAGACAAAGGTCAGATGTATCCCTACCTTCCAGGCGAGTTGGTCATTGGTCAAGTCTGCCACATTTACAAAGGTCTTGAGCAATTCAATACCGGAGATCGCGACGATGGAGCCTATCAATTTCATTTTCAGGTCTGAAAACCCCACCTTCCCCATCCACGAGGGCCTGTCCTCATGATTGGCCGTATCAATCTTGGAGACGAAGTTTTCGTAACCGGCAAAGATGATGATCAACAATAGATTGGAGAGCAACACCACATCGACCAAGGTCAATATTCCAATAATGATGTCTGTACCCGGTGCAGTCATGACAATACTGACCAGGTGAAAAAACTCTTTGCCAAACTTTACTAGCAGCAGAACGATTGAAAACACCAGGCCGACATAAAATGGCACCAGCAACCAGCGACTGCCAAAAATCATCATTTCTAAAAAATGTTCGAGTTTCTTCATATATATCTCCAGGGCGAGGAGCAAAGGCTCCCCAATGAAAGCAGACGCAATCTTATAACGTCCCGCCTAATACTACTTCATATCATGTGGGTATTCTTGGGATAGTAACATCTTAGACAGGATGCAATCCCGTGCCGGACGTGCCAATTTGGGGGTAAAAATGATTCGGTACCGAATTCCATCGATTTTTGCTATTAATAGAGGAATATCCTATGCGTGGATGGAGCCGCCTCAATGAGCCATATTGTCACCGCCATCACCTTTATGGCCGGGCTAACCCTCGCACTCGCGCTCATTCTGATATTTGTTAACCGTAAGTTCTTTGTTAAAGAAGACAAGCGTATTCAACACATTGAGGATATGTTGCCGCACACAAATTGCGGGGCCTGTGGCTACCCCGGTTGCAGGGCATTCGCCGAAGCACTCGTCAAGCAAGAGGTATTACCCGGCAAGTGCAACGTCAGTTCCGCAACCGACATAGAAAATATCGCAAATTACTTAGACGTAGACACCGGCAATATTGAAAAGCTCGTTGCCCGGCTAGCATGCGCGGGGGGAAACAACGTTGCCCGGTACCGCGCCGAATATAGCGGTCCCGCCTCCTGCCAATCCTCCGCCCAAGTCAGTGGCGGCGCCAAAGTCTGCACATGGGGATGCCTAGGGTTTGGCGACTGCAAAGCCGTCTGTACATTTGATGCCATTCAAATGGACACTCAAGACCTGCCCCAAATAATTGAAGATAAATGCACCGGCTGCGGTGATTGTGTGAAAGCCTGCCCTAAGGACTTGCTCAGCCTCGAACCCCTTAGTCATCGACTATGGGTGGCTTGTAAAAATGAGTTATCTGGCGATAGCCTATTAGATATGTGCGAGGTTGCCTGTACCGCCTGTGGTCGATGTGCCCTGGATGCACCCGCGGGATTGATTTCTATGCAAAACAATTTGCCGACAATTATTCACTCACAAGACCCCGCTACACAGGTAGCTATCGAACGCTGCTCAACTGGGGCCATCGTTTGGTTAAACAGCGACAACACGGTCACCAAGGGGCGTGAGAGCAAGAGGATCGTACAGCACGATCGATTACCTGTAACAATGTCTTAATACCTTGTTTAAAAACGATTGATCCAGGTCAAGCCTATTGAGGATGTAATGCACAAGGAAATAGAAAGCATCAAATACCCCGGTGTACGCGCCGCCACTGACGGCAACACAGCAGTCATTAGTTGCGAAAAAGAGTCCAGTGATGCCGCCGGCGCCTACCCCATCACACCATCAACCCAAATGGGTGAATACTGGGCCGAAGCGTCTGCCCAGGGCCATCTAAACATTTCCGGACGACCGTTAATTTTCATTGAGCCTGAGGGCGAGCATGCCGCCGCGGCCGTCACGGCCGGGCTCTCCATGTCCGGCTTGCGCGCCACCAATTTTTCTTCGGGCCAAGGTATCGCCTACATGCACGAGTCGCTCTATGCGGCGGTAGGTAAACGCCTCACCTATGTATTGAAC
>CALZHT010000207.1 GCA_945787445.1 uncultured Desulfobulbaceae bacterium | reverse complement strand
ATACTGTGAGAAAACCTCTTCTCCTGTTGGGCTTCTTAATCTGTTTTCACTGCAAACAAATAGTAAATTCATTTCTTTATATTTGACACATAACGTCTGCGGTGAGACGCGGAAAACCGCCAGGTTTTACCGTCGAACTCAACTGCATTGTTAAGCTAAATATTTAATATTATTAAACTATTTTGAAAAACCTTTTAACTTTTTCGATTAGTGTTGGTTTGTAATTCTTCCAGTATTCTTCTTGTTCTTCGGCTCTATTTATGAACTCTTTACATGCCAGTGTCGCACTGCCGAAGTCTTTTTTTAATACCAATATTTCTGTTCGATTATGTAACTCGGTTCTTGGCCAACCTACATACTGTGAATTGTAAATACTGGCTTGAACTTTGTAGGGAACAGAAATTTCTTTGAGCAGACTTTTGGCTTTCCAAAAATCTTCATTTGATGCTGGTGAAAATAATAATGTGTAGTTTGGATCAAGATTGTTTTCAGGCATTTCTCTGAACAGTTTGATTTAGTTTTTATGGAGCATAACGCTAAGTTAAGTGGAATCCCAAGGCGAAGACTTTAGCCTTAACCTAAAATATCTGATTCATAGATTCCGATATTATTTGCAGGCCTCAGATTTCCACTTCAACGACTTGTTCGAGTTTTGCCTACATTATATATGGTGAAAAGTACATTCACCTCCCCAACCTCAATCGACTATACTGCTATGAAGTGTCGGGCACGTAATTGGAATACCCCATTTTCATTAATGCTGCAACGGTTGTTATGATCCTGCCGAATCGAGTCACGATCAGCTGGGGGATCATCGAGCCGGTTTCACAGGCAGGACAGGCAGCATGCCAATCAACGGTTTTTGATTGTTCCTCTTTGCCGTTAGTTACGTAGAGCAGACTCTTGATCAGGGAAATCATTGATTTTCTGCGCCCGTTTGCCAGGAAACCGAAGTGGCGGATTTTATGGAATCCGGTGGGCAGGACATGCCAAAGGAAACGCCGGATAAATTCCTGGCCGTTAAGATGCATGACCTTCCAAGTTTTGCGGTTGGCCTTATAATCCTTGTATTTAAAACTCACCATGCCGTCTTTGACATCGAGAATCCGGCTGTTGCTGATGGCAACCCGGTGCGTATAGCGGCCGATATAACGCACCACCTCTTCGGCATCTCCGAACGGCGGTTTGCAATAGACCACCCAATCGCGGGATACGAGCCTATCTATCCAGTGTTCGAACTCGTCTTGATTCCGGTGATTCTCCATGTCCGGCGGGAAGGAAATCGACCCTTTTGCATGGGCCTCCTTGAGCCCCTGGATAAATTTCCCCTTGAACACCTTGGATAACGCATGCACCGGGAATAAAAATTTACTGCGATAAGGGGCCGTCACCCAACGATAATCACTGGTGATCGCACCACCTGGAACCAGAAAATGAATATGCGGATGTCGCCATATGGTCTGTCCACCGCTATGGAGAACTCCATAAAACCCGATCTCGCCCCCCAACCATTTCCGATCGCGGCCAAAAGTCAGAAGCGTTCAGATGAGCTTGAAAACAACAGATCATAGACCAATTTCTTGTTATACAGGGTAATGGTGTCGAGCAGGTGTGGAAGGGTAAAAACCGCGTGGTAGTAAGGCACCGGCAAAATATCAGCCAGTCTGGCATTGATCCATTTTCGCTTCGAAATCCCCTGGCACTTGGGGCAATGCCGGTCCCGGCATGAATTAAATTCCAGTTCCACGTGGCCGCATTCGTCACACTCGTCCCGGTGATAGCCGAACCACTCGGAACGGCAGTTTGCAATTGCCGTCATGACCTTATGCTGCTTCTCCGACATGCGGTTGTTCCGCCGATATTTCTCCCCATACATCCGGAAGATGTCAGCCACTTCAAATCCGCTCCGGCCGAATGCAGTTAAATTCATAATTAATTAACAGGGATCATGCAGAAAAGGTAATTGGCAACAAGCAACCACAGCAGATAACTGTACGTAATTCCTGATAATATCTTACTCGAACAGTGTTATTTGCCAGAATAGTTAATTAGTCTATAGACAGACTCTTTATAGTGCAATAATATCCAATTCTGTATAGTTACCAACCTGATTTCTCAAGTATCAATTAATGCCAAACATCTAACAAGTCCATTGGTTTTAGGCAAGTTATTATTAAACCTGGAAAGGAAAAGGCCCTGCTAGGTGCCAGGACTGTTGAGGGATGGCAGCAGTTTTTACTTTTTCTGCAGCCTATGCGATGAAATCAGGGTCAAAAAGGGGTCTGCCTTTGGCTTTTGTTGGGGGGAGTCTAATTACCCTGTGTTAAGAGTGAGGCACCGACCAAAACTCAAATCA
>CALZHT010000206.1 GCA_945787445.1 uncultured Desulfobulbaceae bacterium | reverse complement strand
AAAGGATTTATTGATGAAGGAGAAAAAAATGAGAAAGAGGTTTTTTGTATTAAGCGTTGTAATAGCTATTGCCTTTCCGGCCGCAGGCCTTGCCGAGGACGATGTACAGCAGAGTGAAGCCATTGCCGTTATGGAAGAGGTGGTGGTGACTGCTACTAAAACTGAAGAAAAGCGTAAGGATATTCCAAATGCCATAGTAGTAAAGGATGCTCTGGATATAGATGAATCCCCGGTCAGGAGTGTTGGTGAGCTCTTAGCCGGTGAGCCTGGGCTCGATTGGCGCACCCAAGGCAATTTCGGCGGTGCTATAGAAGAAATACATATCAGGGGTATGAGCAGCACCGGTACCCAAGTTTTGGTTAATGGCACGGTATTAAATTCTCCTTCTCTGGGTACCGCGGATGTGGGCAGGATTCCGTTGAATAATATCGAGCGGGTTGAGGTGGTCAAGGGATCCGGATCCTTGCTTTATGGTTCCGGGGCCATGGGCGGCACGGTCAATATTATCACTAAACGGCCTGGTAGCGATGGAATTACAGCCAAGGCCAGCGCCGGCTATGGGACCCAGGACACCTACCTGTTGTCAGTAGAGCAGGGCATGTTCGTCTGGGATAGTTTGGGTTATTATCTGACTGCTAACAGAAAAGAAACCGAAGGATTTCGAGATAATAGCGACCTTAGGCACAACGATGTTTCCCTAAAAGTTGTCTATGAAAAGGAGGATCTGCTGGATATTAGTCTCTATGGTGACTACATTGACCGTGAATTCGGAATCCCCGGCATAAAACCTCCCGAAGGTACCACAGTTTATATAGATAGCAATACCGGAGAAATGGTATACAACAGTCAAGCTGCCAGCCTGTTAGATCATGGCACCGACGAAGATGCCCACCTTGTCCTGCAACTAAAAAGCAAACCTTTACCATGGTTGGGCATGAATATTAAAGGTGATTACACGACGTTAGGAAATTTTCATTCTATGCGGTTTCTAATACCGCCTTTCCCGCCAGCCGTGGAGGCTACTCTACCGGGTAGCAAGTCCTGGACTGACAATAAAGTTTTAGGAACTGAAGGACATATTATCCTGAAAAAAGAGGATACGGCTAATCTATTGATAGGAGGGGACTATAAGGATTTTGACTGGGAAAATGAAATAGTGGATCTTGATGCTACGGGTTCAGAGCTTTCAGCCACCAGATCTGTTGCTACTGCCGATCTACATAGTAATGGTGTTTTTGTCGAGGGACAATATCGTCCTGTACGTTATGTAAAAGGTCTGGTAGGTATAAGGCATGAGGAACATTCCACCTTTGGCAGTGAGGACTTGCCACGCTATGGGCTGACTGTCAATCCCTTGGAAAATACGGTTTTAAAAGCATCGCATGGTAAACATTTCCGCGCTCCCACGCCTAATGATCTTTTTTGGCCTGATGATGGTTTCACAAGAGGAAATCCTGATCTTCTTCCTGAGACCGGTTGGCATTCGGATGCTACTGTCGAACAGGCTTTATTCAACTCTATGCTCATTATTTCAGCGAGCTATTTCCATTGGGATATCGACAATAAAATCCAATGGGAGGTTGATTCAGAGGGCGTTTTTTCGCCGCAGAATCTGCGCACCTTTAAGGCGAACGGTTTTGAGGCGGGAGTTAAGATCGGTCCCTGGCGTAACATGCGCCTAGATTTTAATTATACTTATACCGATGCTGAAGAAGAAAGTAGGGCATACACGGTACAGGATTTTGGATTTCCTCCCCTTTTTCCCCCGAATTTTCAATTTAACTGGGTCAAACGGCGGGCCGCTTATACCCCCAATGATCAACTCAAAGTTCAGTTGACTTATTGGACCAGTTTCGGGTTGAGCGGATCTATTCTGACCCGATATGTTGGTGACAGGGTATTTTACCGCACAGAGACGGATGGCGCATATCCTAACTCCAAGACCGTAACTTCTACCCTCGATTCATACTGGACTTTGGATGTCAAATTGGAGCAGCGGTTATATGAACACTGGCTGCTTACTGTTACAGCCAATAATATCCTCGACGAGGAGTATGATACATTTTTCGGTTCCTTTTTTGATGAAACAGGCACAAAGATCAATGGCACATATCCGGGGGCAGGAAGATCGGTATTTTTTTCGGCAAGCTATGAGTTTTAAATCCTTGTCAATGCGGTCGGATATTTCTGCTCTATTGTAGTTGGCGGGATGTTATAATCAAGCACGATGGAAACTAATATTCTAAATGTTTTGCTGAAAACCATAGGTTGTATCAGTTATGTCTGAGATTTTCATAAGCGGCGGGCCGGTGATGTATCCGCTCCTGGCCTGCTCGTTTCTTGTTTTGTTCGTGGTCATTGAACGTCTTATCTTCTGG
>CALZHT010000205.1 GCA_945787445.1 uncultured Desulfobulbaceae bacterium | reverse complement strand
AGATCCCGCCTATCGGGCGGGGTTGCTGGTTATTTTTTTTCTTCGTGATGTTCAATATTTTTCATTGCCTCGTAAAGTTGAGGCAAGTCATCGTTTATCACATTCCATACAATTTCAAGATCAACACCAAAGTATTCATGAATCAATAAGTTGCGAAAATCTTTAATATCCTGCCAGGCAACCTCTGGATATCGTTTTTTGATGCTTTCTGGCAACTTTCCTACAGCTTCTCCTATAATCTCGAATTCTCGGATGACTGCTGAAAAGCGCATTCTCTCATTTGAAAAGTCCTCGAAGCAAATATCTTTTGTATAATGAAATATAGCCTCAATTGATTGAAGAATATCTCTGATGTAAAGAGCAATAAAACGGCTAGGCATAGATGATTTCTTTCTCAACGCGTTCTTTGACAAGGGGTTTAAGGGTACTCTCGATGCCAAGATCAACTTTCTTGCCTAACTCAGCCTCAATGCGGCGCTTTACTGCTAGAAAATTATGAAGCGTTTTTTTGTCCGACTTCATTTTTATCGCAATATCGATATCACTTTCTGCGTCTGCCTCTCCTCTAACGTAACTGCCGAACAGACCGATACTGACAACTCCAAATTTATCCTCCAGTTCAGCCTTTACCATTCGGAGATAGCTGAGGATCTCTTCTCTCGTCATGTAAACCTCATGTTAAAAAATGATTGAAGCTCCCTGTGGTATACTGCAGGGAATCTTCGACTGTAAGGAATTAATACGATACCATTCGCTTCATTTTCAGTTCATACAATAATTTTTATGATAACATGAGGTTATGGTTTGAGCAAGCATCCAGTATCGCGAAGCTTCGCTGGAATCATCTCGCAATTTCCACCTTGCTGCCGCCGTTTTTCAACGACTCTGAGGCTGCTTCAAGAATCTGGACAACCCGCAGACTTTCATTGGCGCCTGAGTGGGGTGGATCGCCTGTTTTTATGCAATCCAGAAAATGCTGACACTCTATTTTTAACGGTTCATCCTGCTTGATGTACGGCGAATACATATCACCATAGTGATAGGAGTGCTGGAACTCGGCAAAGGTGTCGTAATGGGGCGGCACCTCCACCCGTTTGTCATAGATTTTGATTTTTTCGTTCATCTCGATATCGTTATAGACAAGCATTCTCTTACTGCCCACAAAGGTCATTTCTCTGATTTTATTGGGATCGAGCCAACTACTGTGGATGGTGGCAAAACCACCGTTGTTAAAATTGATCGTCATGTTGGTTATATCCTCAACCCCCTTGTTCACATGGGCCTTGCCCTGGCAGTTGACCGATACCGGCTCTACATCTATGATATGGAGGATGATGGATATATCATGTGGGGCAAGATCCCAGGCTACATTGATATCCTTCTGAAACAGGCCCAGGTTCAAGCGGCGGGCACTGATGTACAGAATTTGGCCGAGATCGCCGGAATCGATAATTTCTTTAATCCTTCGCACCGGCTGGGAATAGAGAAAAGTATGGCCCACCATCAGGGTGAGGTTCTGCTGCTCGGCCAGTTCTTTCAATTTCTCACATTCCGCCACAGAGGAGGCCATGGGTTTTTCAATAAGGATGTGCTTGCCTGCCTCCAGGCTTTTTTTTGCTATTTCGAAGTGCAATTGAACCGGGGTGGCAATGGCGACGGCATCAATGTCAGAATCATTGATGAGTTCATCATAATCCGTGGTCGTTTCTATCCCGGGGTAGCGGGATACCATATGCGCCAATCGTTTTTTATTGATATCACAGACGATCTTGACCCGGCATCCTTGCAGGGAATTAAAGTTCCGAATGAGGTTCGGACCCCAGTAGCCGCAACCGACTACAGCGATGGTGTACATTTTCTTCCTCCTTGTGCTCTGCATTGCAAAATAGAGAACCCGGTCCTTCAGGAAGGGTTAGAGGCAAATGGCTCTACCTGTAGGTCAGCTTTTGATCCTTGTTGCTGGATGCTGGTTACTGGATTTGCAAGCAGGTGTTTACTGCTTTGTAAAGGGCATCTTGTATCCAGCACCGAATTGAATAAATCGAGGGTATACCCCTTGAAGATGGAATGTACGTCCGGATTCTCAGGGCATGGACTCAAAAAGGCTGTCCCTGATTTGTAAGACAATGGCCTTGGGAGTCAGCAGCAGGATCTTCATGTCTTGCCAAAAGGACAATTTTCGGCCATAACGGATATCCAGGCGCACCATTTCATTGAAGGTAAGCCGATTTTTACCGCTTACCTGCCAGAGCCCGGTCATGCCGGGCACAGTGGCAAGTCGTGCCTTTTGCCAGCGATCATATTCAACAACCTCATAGGGAATGGGTGGACGGGGGCCGATCATGCTCATGTCTCCACGGAGGACATTGATGAGTTGCGGCATCTCATCAATACAGGTCTTTCGTAAGAATTTGCCAAAGGGGATTATCTG
>CALZHT010000204.1 GCA_945787445.1 uncultured Desulfobulbaceae bacterium | reverse complement strand
CCTGTTCACCTGGCAACGAAATTCAGTATGGCAAAGCGAAATCAGCATGTGGACCGATGTGATCAACAAATCTCCCAATTCCGCCAGAGCCCATGTCAACCTCGGCAAAGCTATCAGCGCAGGCAAAAATTATGCGGCGGCAGAAGAGGAGTTTCTGAAAGCACTCAAACTTGATCCGGATTATGGCCCGGGCCATCTCAATTTGGGTGTAACCTATGATCTGCTCAATAAAAGAAGCGAGGCGCTCAAGGAATTGCGTCTCGCATTGGGAAAAAAAGATGTCAGCCAAGCAAAGGTTCATAACAGTATCGGCATGGTCCATCGCAAACTGGGAAACTATGACCAGGCTATCCTGGAGGCTGAGCATGCTTTACAGATAGATCCCTATCTCTTAGAATCCTATGTTACCATTGGTATCTGCCTCGAAAAAAAAGGGCAACACCGAAAAGCGCTTGGCTTATTCCAGCATGCCGCCGCAAACGGGCTTACTAGTCTTGACCTCTATAATAACTGGGCAATAACTTACTTTAGCCTTGGCATGAATGATCAGGCCGTTGCTCTTTTTAAAAAGGCCTTGGCCATTGAGCCGGAACATTTCGAAAGCCGTTATAACCTTGGGGTGGCTTACGGAAACATGGGCATGATTGAAGAGGCGCAAAAAGAAATGTCCATGGCGATCAAACTGCAGCAGAGCATGAATTGAAATGCCATACCATGAAGCTATAACTTTTTTAATACCGATTCAGGCAGGTGATAACTTCTATATGATGAGTCTGGGGGAACATGTCAACAACTTGGAGATGACTAAGAACAAATCCTTCACCGGCCAACAATAGCAGATCGCGGAGCAGAGTTGCTGGATCACACGAGATATAAATGACTTTTTTGGCTTTTAGTTTTCTTATCAAGGGGATCACCTCAATACAGCCCTGGCGGGGTGGATCCAGAAGAACCAAATCAAAATTTTCCTTTTGTTCAATAAGCTTCTTCGCTCCCTGATACGCGGTACCTCTTTCAAAACGGGCATTGTTTATATTGCAGAGTTGCGCATTCCGCTCTGCGCTGCGGATGGCAGACCGTTGCATGTCAAACCCGACCACCTCCCCGGCCCACAAAGCAATGGGAAGAGAAAAGTTGCCCATTCCACAGAAAAGATCAAGCACTCGGTCCTGAGGGCTTATTGCCGCCCAGTTCAAAAGTATACGCACAAGGTTTTCATTTTGTTCCAGGTTCACCTGGCAGAATCCGCCTGGCTCAACAGTAAGCTGTAATTCCTTTCTGCCAGTTGCGTGGGCCGGAAGCGTAAAACGGATCAAGCCGTCATCCGCTGGACTTTCTTTCAATACAATTTCAGTTACACCCTGTTCCTTTGCATCTATGACTGCTTTTTTAATGAGAGGAATTTCCTTGAGGAGATCACGAACAATAGCACGGTCTGCAGGACATGATTTTCGATCTGCATGTATTATCAGGACAAGACGTTCTTCGTTTGGGCTTAATAGCAATTCTATTGCAGAAATATGCGTTAATAATCCCTTCAGGTTTTGATATTTTGAAAGATCAGCCAGGGCTTTATTTATTTCCGGCCTTGCCAGAGCACATTTTGTTACATTTTCAATGAGGTGCGATTGAGGTCGAAAAAAACCAAAAATTGTATTTTTCACCTGAAGACGTATACGCTGCCGGTAATTAAAAAAAGTTGGCGATGACAGAGGTGTTTGGAAAACATCTGGAATAGTTATGTGTTGTGAAATTTGGCTTCGTAGAAAAAGGTCTTTTACAATCTCATTCTTAAAGGAAGGCTGAAAATCGTATCGGATATGCTGAAAATCACAGCCGCCACATCTTCCATATAAGGGACAAAGAGGCTCTGATCTTTGCAATGATGGTTTGATAACTTCGACAAGGCGTGCTTTTACATACTGTTTCCTGTTTTTGTATGGAGTTATAATTACTTCTTCTCCCGGCAGCACATACGGCGTCATAACAACCTTATCGTCTAGCAGCCGACCCAGTCCAAAACCTCCAGCGACAAGCTTCTCTATCGTAATAGCATATTTTCTTTTCATTATTGAGATACGCTTGGCAATCATGGAAAAATCCGCCGGCTTTTACATTCAAGCACTACTCGAAATTCATTAATTAGTATGATAAAATAATCACTGTAGTTAGTATATTGATTTGACACGGGGGCATTATCCCAATAAACAACTTTTTTGGTTCCTTTAAAGCCAAATACCTTTTCCAAACAGGTATGGGAAATAAACCTGGCGCACCTTCAACAAACAAACAGGGCATTATTGTAGACGTTGCTGTTCTAACCATCTTTGTCTTCCTTTGCGCCCTTGCCTATTCCAACTCTTTTCAATCGCCCTTTCTGCTCGACGATGTCCACAACATTGTGGAAAATCCCTTTATAAAGATCAAAGACCTCTCTGTTGATTCTCTGGCCG
>CALZHT010000203.1 GCA_945787445.1 uncultured Desulfobulbaceae bacterium | reverse complement strand
GTCATGAGTCCCTATCCATTCTTTTCCCTAAAACAAAAGGCGCATAAGCTTTTCGCCGTGTCTTTTATTATCATATTCGGTCTGCTCAGTATCGTGGGTACCGGCTGTGGTGGTGGTGGCAATGGTAATGGTAATAATCCCGGAACATTGCAGTTTATCAGGACCTCCTATGACGTCACCGAAAGAACAGATGGATTCGTCACCACCATCGTCAACATCATAGTCAACCGTAGTGGTGGTAATGGTGGTGTCGTAAGCGCGGATTATGCCACTGCGGACGGAACCGCTGTAGCGGGTTCCGACTATACTGCACAGAATGGCACGTTAACTTGGCCTGATGGTCTCTCTGGCAACCTAACAATCAGCATCGCCATCACCGATGACAATACAGTGGAACCTTCAGAGTCGTTTACTGTTACCCTGAGTAATGTCTCAAGGGCAATACTTGGCGCAAATTCATCAGCAATCGTCAATATCATTGATAATGATTAAGTGAATAATGGGTCAGGCAGAATATTACTGCCAAATAACGCAATAGCGCAAGCCTGCCCTCTGCCCTTTGAAGTTGAATCTACCAATCTAGAAAAAAATTGAAATGATGTCTATAAATCACACAATTTATTGAAATATCTCGGCGGTTTTTTCCGCATCTTCAAAGGCTTTCTCAATCATGTTTCGGACAAGTTCTTCTTCAACATGGTATTCCTCCCAGCAGGCACTAATTATCTCCCCTCTTCCGTCGTCTTCGTCATTGTAACGCAGATGGGAAACCAACTTAACGGCAGGGTCGACATCAGTTTCGGTTGAACCGTGGTGACCGCCTATGGCGTTGATCAGGTAATCCGGCAATCCCCAATATTCTGCAATTACAGCCCCGACCTGTGCATGATTATAACCAAGCAACTCCTTTTCTGCGGAGATAAGCTCTAATGAGGGGTTTGAGTTCCATTGTTCAAGGAGAGGGCAATACGTATCCTCTTTTGCTGTTGAAAGTAACGGAATTCCAATATCCTGAAGCAGGGCGGCAGTGAAACATTCGGCTTGGGTGGCGGCATGAAGATGCAGAGCAAGCATCCTGGCCAGTCCAGCTCGCTTAGTAGCAACTAACCAGAACCGGGATGAAGACATACAAGGGTTGTGGGGCAATGGTAGAGAATCCATTACGGCTAAGGACAAAACCATGGTTTCAATCCGAGCCCTTCCCAAAAGGGTCACGGCATGACCCAGGTTGCTCACCTTTCGAGCAAGGCCAAAGGCTGCCGAGTTGACCAACCTGAGGATCTTTACATGCATGCCGGGGTCCATTTGAATTTGCTCGGTGATCTCTGTAATTGACGATTCCGAAACAAATCAAACATGGGTGCAATTTACTCCCCTCGACGAGCTATCTTGTTATTAAAAATGCTAAGTAGACCGCCAAGCATAACATAACCAGCGGTCACCTCAATCATTGCAAGCAAACGGGCAGCAGGGGAAAGCGGCACGATATCGCCGTATCCAAGTGTTGTCAAGGTCACAACGCTGTAATACAATCTGCTTACCCAGGAATTACTCCCTCCGATTTCGACAAAGGCATAAAGCCAGGAGAATATCAAGACAAGCGCGACAATAAAGAGACACCAGCGCAGAAGATTCCGCCCACAGTCACTGGTCAACCACCAGAGATAGTAAAGAAACTTGTTGAGTTTGTTTCTGTCCCTAAACTCTTTAAGATAGTTTTGGTCAATGATAAATCGGCGTAGTCTGTAAGCGCCTGCGAAATTAATATCTCTGATATCAGTGCCGATCCATTTTGCAGATTCAAAATTTTTTACCATTCGCAACCTGGTGTTACGAAGATCTGCATTATTGAAAATTGATCCATCAACATCACACAGGGAAAGATCTGCACCTTGCAGATTAGCTCCGGTCAAGTCCGAGCCGGTTATTGTAGCTTCACGGAGCCGGGCATTTTTTAAATTAGCGCATCTCAGATCAAGGTTGTTTATAGTTGCCTTACTCAGGGTGCTGCCTTCGAGATTAATACTGAATAGGCGAGCATTGTTTAGATTGGCCATGCCCAGGCTCGTCTCACTGCAATTCGCTTCTTCCATGTTGGCATTAGTGAGATTGACCCCGGTAAGATCGGCCCGGGGCAGTTTTGCCTGAAAAAGGCTGGCTTTGTGGAGATTTGTTTTAAAAAATCTTGTTCCAGCAAGGTTTGCCCTGGACAAATCCGCTTCCGAAAGATCGGCACCGGAAAAATCAAGATCGCTCAAGTCTTCATCAGCTAGAGATACGCCATGAAAATTGAGTCCTGCTAAAGATTGCTTGCCCTCCTGACTTCGCATCTCGGCTATTTTCGCCAAGATTTCTTTTCTGGTCAGGGGCGACACTGATGATTCTTGACTGTATACCATTGACACAGCTCCATTATAATTATTTTACCTGGCAATATCTTATGAAAGATTTTACCTTGAAAACACACTCTCTTGCCATAAAAACATTAACAATACATGTCAGTTCACAAACGATCTGTACATGGTTTTGAATGCTACTACTTTTAAGAATGAATACTTGATAGAGCGACATCAAACAATGTGGATAGAATGGGAACGCAGGATTGCTTCGGATTTGGTTCCAACTAGATGCCAAACATCTAACAAGTCCATTGGCTTTAGGCAAATTTTTATTAAATCTAAAAAGGGAAAGGCCCTGGCGAGCGCCAGGGCTGTTGATGGATAGCAGAAATTGAAATCCTTAAATTCAAACATGAGTCAAGCAAAGGCTTGACCCGGTGCTCTTTTTTCTGTAATTGATTTGTTAAAAGTTTTTTTATTTGGAATTGTTTTGTATAACTTTGTTCCAAAATGAAAAAGCAGGGAATTCGATATTTGGACAAAGGTGTTTAAAAGCCTCTTCTTTCTTTCGATAACCTATAATTTCAATTAAATAATGTTTTCTGTTTTCCTCTAAACTGCCCCAATCTTTTAAACCATAAAAGTTGTCAGCTGATTCACCCCAGTCTGCTGTAGCCATCATAAGATTGAGTTTCATCATTGTGCCTTCATCAGGTTTGTCATAGTTGATTTCATTTCGATTAATCCCAAAATCAATGTTTCTTGACCATTCTTTTTTGCTAGGATACTTCACTATTGCCTCTGCGGTTTTATTAATTAAAACTTGTGCCTCTTCGCAGTATTTCTCGGCAATAATATTTTCTTTACTTCTAGTAATTTCGTTTTCGCAACCACCAAGAATGACCGCAAGGCCAGCTTCGATTTCAACAAATGGATCACTGTCATTCATCCATATGTCGTAAAATTTTTGACAGTTTTTGGGATCGTTGTATGTTCTTAATGCTTTAATAATACACCTACGCTTGGCTGGATATTCACTATCAAGCTCTGGAATTAATAGTGGGAGGGAACTTGGATCTTTTATGGCACCTAATGCGTACGCTGCATTGCATCTTATTCCTGAGTTAGTATCAAGAAAAACACTATGAAGTGGTTCAATAGCTCGTTTATCTTTTATAATGCTAAGTCCATAGGCAGCTCTTGCCCTCGTATTAAGGTCATTATCTTTAAGAGTTTTTATAAAAAAAATGCCTGCTGCATCTGGGTTGGTCTGAACTAAGAATTCTGCAAGGCACTTCAATTTCTTTCGTTCTGTACTATTCTTGTACATTTCTATTAGTTGTTCGAAGGCTTCCGAGGATCTCTTTTTCGCAACATTTTCAGCGTCTAAACAAAAATCTTCTGCCGAAATTTTGCCTTCCCCTGCGTATATTGATGATACCAAGATGCAAAATATAATTATTGGAAAAAATAAGTACTGAACGAGATTTTTCACGAGTGTATTTTCTCCTTTTTTTTACTTTTAACTTATTAATTATGTAGCTGCATTATT
>CALZHT010000202.1 GCA_945787445.1 uncultured Desulfobulbaceae bacterium | reverse complement strand
GACTATACGACTGTTATTGATAAAAGCACGGTGCCTGTTGGTACGGCGAGACAGGTGGCAAGAATTATCACAGAGGCAAATCCGAAGGCTGATTTTGATGTTGTTTCAAATCCTGAGTTTTTGCGGGAAGGCGCTGCCATCAATGATTTTATGAGGCCAGACAGGGTGGTTGTGGGTACGGATTCTGAGCGGGCAGTAAAGGTAGTACAGGAAATTTATGATCCGCTTTATCTGATATCCACCCCTTTTGTTGTTACTGGTATTGAAACGGCTGAGCTAATAAAGTATGCTTCCAATGCCTTTCTTGCCATGAAAATTAGTTTTATTAACGAAATGGCGAACATTTGTGAGGCAGTTGGTGCAAATGTTATTGACCTTGCCATGGGCATTGGCCTAGATGGCAGAATCGGTCGCAAGTTTCTGCACCCGGGGCCGGGCTATGGGGGCTCCTGTTTTCCCAAAGATACATTGGCATTATTGCGTATGGCCCAGGAGCATGGTACTGCATCAAGATTGATTGAGGCAACGGTGGAAGTAAATGCTGCTCAGAAGACAAGAATAGTTAAGAAAATCAGAGACGCCCTTGGAGGTGTCGAGGCCGGTAAAACCATTGGAGTCTTGGGCTTGACATTCAAGCCTGAGACGGACGATCTCAGGGATGCCCCGGCACTGACGATTATACCTCCGCTGCAGGAAAAAGGTGCTATTATTCAAGCGCATGATCCACAAGGCATGAAGGAGGCGTCGCAGATTTTGCCTCAGGTAGTGTTTTTACAAAACGCATATGAGGCGTGCAACAATGCCGATGCCTTGGTGTTGATGACTGAATGGAATCAATACCGGGCATTAAACCTTTCGAAGATAAAATCTTTAATGAAAACTCCGATTTTTATTGATTTGCGCAATGTTTATGAACCCCAAAAGATGCGAGAAGCCGGATTTGCATATTTTGGCGTGGGAAGAAATTAGCACTCTAACAAGCATTCACCTTGACATAAACTCCATTTCAGGGAAAGATATGCAATTCATTATTAAAAAATTGATATATTAAATTCCTAATCTAAAATTTTTATCAGCTAATACTATCAATGGAAATAATTAAGTGAAATCTGTTGTGCCTGAAGTCGAACCTACCCCTTTAGATTTCCAGAGCAAGGAACTCCGGAAGACCAAGAAAGAGGTTGACCGCCTGGTGAGAAACTGGCGGGCGCTTCTTGATATGATGCCGGAAATGGTTATGTTGATCCGCGAGGATTACGTCATCGAATACATGAATTCCAGCGCCATTGCTTTTTTTGGCGATATCCGCAAACAACATTGTCATAAAGGATTTCATGGAACCGATCATCCCTGTAAGGGAAATTGTCCGGTGAAGGCTACGATTCGAGGCGAGCCATCAAAAGGGCATTTTGAAATGCAGATTGGTGATCGTTATGTGGAATACAGCTATGTTCCATTTGAAGGTTACCGCGGTGACCGTCTAATCATGGTTGACCTGCGCGACATCACGCAGAGAAAACAGCATGAAGCTGAAATTGCGGAGTTCAACCATAACATTGAGAAAATCCTGCTGCGAAAAATTGCTGATCTTAATGAAAGCGAAAAAGTTCGTGTCCATCTCTCCCGCCAGGTAGATGTCCTGAAAGGTCAGCTGAAGATGCTTGATACGACGGATGAAATGGTGGGCAGCAGCAAGGCCATGCGCAAAGTGCGGGATATGATAACCCAGGTTGCAAATTCAGATGCAACTATCTTGATCACCGGTGAAAGCGGGACAGGCAAGGAGCTTGTCGCTAATCTTGTGCGTAACTTCAGCAACAGGATTAATAAGCCTTTTCTCATAGTAAATTGCAATACAATCAACGATAATTTGCTCGAGAGTGATTTGTTCGGGTACGAAAAAGGGGCATTTACAGGGGCTGCCGCCCGGAAAAAGGGCAAGTTCGAGATAGTTGATGGTGGCACAATTTTTCTTGATGAAATTGGCGAAATCAGCCCCAAAATGCAAGCCTCATTGTTAAGGGTTCTGCAGAACGGTGAAATAATCAGGGTTGGAGGCAACGAGGCGATCAAGATTGACGTCCGTATAATTGCTGCCACGAACAAGGACCTTGCCATAGAAGTACAGGAAGGTCGCTTTCGCCTTGATCTTTATTACCGACTTAACATAATTAATATTATTATTCCGCCACTCAGGGATCGAAAAGACGATATAGTTCAACTGGCAGCCCATTTTGTTAAACATTATCGTAATGCCTTTAAGAAGGACATCGATTTTCTCCCCAGTTCTATCATAGATCGTCTCTTAACGCATTCTTGGCCCGGCAATGTTCGGGAATTGGAAAATGTTATCCAGCGCGCTGTATTGATGGCAAATAACAATACAATCACTGATAGCGGTATTATTTTTGATTCCAGAACAACGCAAGCTTCAGTGGAGGGATACCTTGGAAGGTTTGAAGATAAAGTGACAAAGGAGCCACTCAAAAAGTTACTGAGTGAGATTGAAGAGGTCATCATCCGTAAAACCTTGGAATCGCTTAATTGGAACGTTCAGCATG
>CALZHT010000201.1 GCA_945787445.1 uncultured Desulfobulbaceae bacterium | reverse complement strand
CTTGTTGGACGAAGCCGCTTCGCGGAGAAACAACTCTTCCTCGTTACCCTCACTATCAATTTTATCAAATTCAAAAATCTTGTAACTCCCTGTTTGGTTAAGAACCAATAGTTCGATTGTATAGTTAGTGATTTAACAATTTTTCATTAACTCTACAATCAGGAGGTTACAATGAACACGAGTTTACCAGACAACCAGCAATTCAAGAAGAAATACGCAAAGCATCTTAAACATCTAAAACTCGCAGGCTATCAACCCAAAACCATCGAAGCATATGCCCGTGGGATCAGGCGTATTGGCAATTACTTTGATGCCAAGCTGAATACCCTTACCCAAGATCAATTGCTTGATTACTTCCACGACCTTTTGCAATCGCACTCATGGAACACGGTCAAGCTTGATCTCTATGGTTTGCAATTCTTCTACACTCATGTCTTGCAAAAAACATGGGATCATATTCCACTCATCAAGAAGCCAAAAGCGAAAAGAATCCCTGACATCCTAACCATCAATCAGGTAAATCAATTATTTGCGGCAACCAAGATCATGGATTACAAGGTCTTTTTTTTTACCATCTACAGCATGGGCTTGCGCCTCAGCGAAGGCATAAATCTGAAAGTTAGTGACATAGATTCTGATCATATGCGAGTGCATATCCGTAATGCCAAAGGCAATAAGGATCGCCTTGTGCCAATGCCGCACAAAACGTTGCGGGTTTTAAAACAGTTCTGGTTGGCTCGCAGACATCCTGAATTTATATTCCCCAACCGTAAGAGAGGAGTAAAAAATGCCCATCTAGTTGATCGACCGTTGGAAAGAGGCGGTATTCAAGTAGCCATGAAAAAGGTAGTTGACCAAATGGGGTTAAAAAAGAAGATCTCCTGCCACTCTCTACGCCACAGTTACGCTACCCATTTGCTTAATGCCGGGGTTGATATAATTGAACTACAAAACATCCTGGGCCATGTAAGTTTACTAACCACCGCGAGATACACACATCTTACCATCGCCAATCATGATAATGCCTATAAGAAAATCAATAGGATAATCGACGCCGTTGATATCAACTGGGGAGGCGCAAGATGATATTATTATCCTCAATCATCAACGAATTTGCAGAAAAATTCTTTTGTAAATACAACGCATTGCCAAGTCATAAAAAAGCACTGCATGCAATGAAGGAGTGTCGTAAATATCACAGTCCGTACATGATTGCTCAATGTACTAATGAACAGTGCTTGCAGAATTCTTATATACCGCATTCCTGCGGCCACAGAAACTGTCCTCATTGCCAGAGCCACGAAAGTCAACAATGGATTGAGAATCAGTTAAACAAACAACTTCCAGCCCAATATTACCTGCTTACCTTTACCCTGCCGGAACAACTACGCGATCTTGCCTGGATAAATCAACGGTTGATTTTCGTAATATTATTTGCCGTAATCCAGGAACTATTGCAAACGTTCACCAAAAATGACAAGAAATTACAGGGAGCGGCAGGATTCACCACAGTGTTGCATACTCATTCAAGAAGACTTGATTTTCATCCTCATATCCATGTTGTAATGCCTGGTGCCGGCATTAATAAAAAGAACAAAAAATGGAGGGTGAAATCAGGGAAATATCTCTTTAATCATAAGGCCCTGGCTAAGGTCTTTAGGGCAAAAATACTTAAAGCGATTGTGGATCACAAACTGCAAATACCAAAAAACTGTCCGAACAAATGGGTTGTAGATTGCAAAAACGTTGGTAAAGGTGACAAAGCTCTAATCTATTTGGGCAGATACCTATACAAGGGGGCGATTCAAGAAAAAGACATCTTGAAAAGTGAAAACGGCATGGTGACCTTTAGGTATATAAATTCCAAAACAAAAAGGTACCAGGCCAGAACAGTTACAGGCGAGTATTTCCTTTGGCTGATTATGCAGCACGTACTTCCCAAAGGATTTCGCAGAGTCAGAAGCTACGGGTTTCTCCATCCATGCAGCAAACAACTCATTAAATTATTGCAGTATCTACTAAAATTTAACCCGTCTAAAATGTTAAAAACGATTACATCAAGACCAGGCTTTATATGCCAATGTTGCGGGGCGGAAATGAAGATTATTGCCACCAGGATTAAACAGGCAACACTACAACCGGCATTTATAGCAACGTAATAAAGGAAACTTGATCTGTTATGTAATCTTTAAACTTTAATATATTGCTTTTTTAAAACCGATTTTATCGGTAATGGTCTTTTGCGTTCAAAAAATGCCATTTTCTGCCCCAAAATGCCTGCTTTGAGGCGAAATTAGCTCAAAAAAACAAAGCAGGGTCATTTCTGTCTATTTGGCATATCCTCGTTGCTATTCTTGTTTAGAAAAGAACAATTTCAAAAAAGATATTTTCTATAAGCTGCCGGACCGGGCTCGTCCAACAAACGGTTCAGATTGTGGTTCGTTCCTCACACTATCTAACCTTATTCGTTAGGGCTTAAAAATAGAAGAAAAAATATGTAAATTTAAAAAGTTAAATATTAACAAGGGAAAGGCCTGGGTAAGGATTGCAGGCCTTTTTTTTGTTTAAACAATTTCTTAT
>CALZHT010000200.1 GCA_945787445.1 uncultured Desulfobulbaceae bacterium | reverse complement strand
TTCAACAGCAATGGGTGAATCATTGACAATGCCTATTCGCATATCAGGACCCTGCAGATACTGTTTTTATGTAATATTTTTTCATACTCTATTCAAAATCAGTAATTTCCGGTTAAGGGCTTGCATGTATAGGAAGATCCCCATGAAAGCCCGAATGTTTAGCTTCAGAGGCATTCTCACCAATCTGGGCAATTTCATTTCTCATTTGGTTGCGAAGTTCTCTGACTCTTTTTATCGAAACTTTTTCACCGTGTTCATTATTACAATAAATTGCGAGTAGGAGGTAAGTAATCAAACCAGCGAGAATCTGCACCATCAGGCCATATTCGCTTCGGGCTATTAAGTGATATACCTTCAGGTGGCGCTTCCACCAGGCAAAAAATTTCTCCACTTCCCATCTGAGTTTGTAGGCCATGGCGATTTGCTCAGCAGTAAGGTCGAAACGGTCTGTGGCTATCCAGTATTCTGTGCCACCGACAGTATAACCAACCAAACGAACCTCTTCTTTCGTTTGGTTGATACTGGGGGTACCAAGCAAAACAATAGCATCATAAAAGATAAAACTATTTTCAGGCAGCTCGTTGGCTTTTATGCAAGTCTTTCTTGTATTGGCCTTGATTCGGCAGACAAAATGCTTGCCCTCATGCTGATAAAGATCAAAGTTGCCATGATGCTGATAATATCGATCCATGATCCCAGTTTGGCCAGGGGCAAGAATTTTGCTGACAAACGGACGCTCATCACCTTTGCCGTCTGTCAGGTATACTTTTCTGGGGATTGAGCGATTGATGTCAAAACCGAGGTGACTTTTGGCTTTTTTAGATCCCTTGCGATAATCAGCCCAAGTCATCGATAAAACCCCGTCAATGAGGGAACCATCGATGGCAATCAGTTCTCCAAGTTGAGAATGCTCAACAGGGAAGGTTTGGTAAGCTTGGCTGTAAAGCTGTTCAAAGACATAGAGAAATTGTTCAAGCCCTCGGGAGTTATTGGCTTCAGAGAAACTGCTTTTCTCAATTCCGCCTGGAGGCGCTATATACTGCCGAGCGAAGTCATTTTCTCGGAGTTCTTGAAGAAGATCCTGAGCAGACACATGCTCTTCGAGGTGATAATAGACAAGGGCTTTGAGATGATGTTCAAAATCCATTTGAAGCGGCCTATTTCCTCGAGACGTTAGCTCGGGAGCATTGGGGAGTGTTTGAGCAGCTGGTTTCCATAATTGATTAAATGAGGGTATATTGTACTTTCCTTTGCGGTGCATGAAACGTGGCATTTCGTAATCTCCTGTAATAATAGGTTTTTACGAAAATGCGCATTGCGCCTTAAATGAAAATGTCAAGTAAAAAATGCCCCAATGTGTTGTTTTTGTTGATAAATGTTTATTAAATTTGCATGCAATTTCCTAACCGGAAATTACTGACAAATAGTCAAATTTTATTTAGATTAACACGATGCAAACTTCCAAAAAAATACGCCAACCTGCAATATGTTCATCCTTTCTAAACTTTAAGACGATTGTGGACAAAGGGATGTTAGGTCCATTACTCATGGCAACATCCTATCCTTATTTGAAAAACGAGGGAATAAATGTCATTTAAGGAAAACCTGTTGAGAAAAATCGAACTCGACCGGCTGGCCGCAAGGGTTGCTGCCTCCAGCGGGCCGGCCGGCGTCCGACACCCGGTTGACAAAAAAGCCATGCGCCGCCTCCTGGAAATGAGCCCTTACACCTACCAGCATGAACGCGACCTGGATCTCTATGTCAAAGAGGTCGCGGGCGAGCCGCCAAAAATCCTGGTTTTGGACAACGAGCTGCCAATCTTCCGGTCCACCGTAAAAGATGTTGTCACCCGCCGAAGCCCGTTGACCCTGGAACTGTGGAGTATCCGCACCATCCGGAGAATCCTGGTTGATTCCGATATCAAAGAGAGCGTTGGAGGCGAATCGGTTGCAACTGTTGCAAAAGATACAATCGAACTGCTTGATCTGACTTACACGGATAAGGATATTGAACGGCTGGCCATCGAGGGCATGGCCTGGCTGGAAGGCCGGGAGGCCGGCGGCGTCGAAACAACGCTGGCCATGTTTGCCGAACTGTTAAGGTATAAAAAACCGCCGCGATATCTCGGTCTGGAACAGACAATATGTTATGGGGCGCCAGCCGCCGGGCCGGACAAAGACGAGACTTTCGGGCCCCTGGCCCTGTACCGGCCGGCAACCAACATCCTGGTCTGGTTTGATAAAAAAACATCCCGCTTTGACAAGGAGCAGCTGGATTTCCTTCGCGCTGTAGCCGCCGGCCAATCAACCGTACAAGTATTCGGCGATGCAGTTTTTCGAAAGCTGAAAACCAAGGTGCTGGAGCGTCCCGAACGGATTCTGGCCGTTTGAATGCATTGTCAAGCTTCTCAACATACCAGAAATCCTGTCATGTCCTACTATTAGTATTGATGGTGCACTTTGAAGTTGAATCTACCCTACACGTAATATAATGACTTGCCAAAACCGATGATTTCGACGCCTGTAGGTTTTCTATCAGGTGGATGATACCTATAATTACCTGACAGAGACCAGTTTTTTAATAACCCAACAAACAGGAGGTGTCACAAGAAAATTTCACAAGCAGGCAAATTTTGTCTG
>CALZHT010000199.1 GCA_945787445.1 uncultured Desulfobulbaceae bacterium | reverse complement strand
CCGACCAGCCGAGCACCGGGTGGAGGGCAGTAAAGGCTGTTTTGGTCCAGTGAACTTTCATTCCGGCAAACCATACTTTTTTCTCACCTCGCAAGTGACAAGGGGACGTTCTTAAGTGACAAGGGGACGTTCTTGCTTTATTGCTTTAGTGGATTCGTAAGTGACAAGGGGACGTTCTTGCTTTATTGCTTTAGTGGATTCGGCCTGATTCTTGATGTTTGAGGGAACAATGAATTATGAAACTTGAAGGGAGAGAATCATCCTTAAGGTAAAAATTGTTATGTTCCAACTTCTCAAGGGAGGGGAAATCGACCACATCGATTTTTTGTAAGGATTCTCTTACTTTTTATTTCAAGTTCTATTTTTAATCAATCTCTCTTAATCGAACGAAAATCAGACGCGGGCCAAAATCCTTGCCCGCAAGGCCTCCACTATTTCCCGACCGCGGTTCGATCTATCTTTCGAGGCCAGAAAAGAAGTAGTCCACGTACTGATGAAAAGCGCTTTCGACAATGGCAGGGTGGTTCCAGAAGCGCTCCATCACCCAAAGGGTGGAACCCAGGCCGGTGAGAAAATGAGGATCGTAGTTCCCCTGATACATTTGGCAGACTCCCTTGATCAGGAAACGCCCTGCCTGTTTCCGGCCTTCCTCCGAGCCGATCATCCCCATTAGAGAACGGACGACAGGGATGGTTTTGCGCTTGGAAAAAACTTCGAAAAAGGAGTCAAATTTTTCAGGCGCCTCGCCTGGTGACCCATCCGTTCCCAACGGCTCAACCTCCTTTCCCTTCATAAAACCTACCCACATGGCGAGCATGTGCGAATATTCCGCATAAGTGAAGAAGTGACGGGTTCGTTCAATTGCGTAAAGGGTTATGGCATGGTGCAGGTTCACTACCCCCCTGCCGCTCACTGCCCGGCTCAGTTCCTTGCGGTAGGCTTCCTCAGAGGATGCCACGGCAGATCCCTTCAGCTGGGGTGTTTTCCGGAAACCTCCCTTACAGAAATAGTCGGCAAGGAGCGCCAGAACAGGCCACGGATCTTGATCCGTCCTCCCAATCATCTCCAATAGGATGAAAGCCGTGCAGGAAACCGAGTGCCCCAAAGATGTGTTCAGGTAGCCGCTGCCCAATAGCAACATTCTTTTGGCGAACGATTCCGGCCCTTCCCTTTCTAAAAAGGCCGCCATCCGGGTAGCGGTCAGGCCCTGCTCCTGTTTTCCGATCGTTTCTTTGATATCTTCAAAGGAAACCGCGGAGGGAAATGATGCAGGTTTGGAAAGTTCGTCCAGTTTGGCCCTTCTGGCATACTCATTGACTTCAAGGCGTAATAGTGCCGGGATGTCCTCTGTATCCAGGTAGGGTCGGAACTCCCGGCAGATTGCGTGCATTTTGGGCAAATGCGGATTGATGAATGGGGGGTTGAGCACTCTCTGTACCGCGGGGAAGAGGGAATGATGCACGTCCCAAGCGCTCCTTCCCTCGCCCAAGGCATATTCCAATAATGTCAGAGCCTTAGAATTCTCAGACTTGGTGATCGCTGCAAGAAGATCTTGGTTCATAATTTGCCTCCATTAGTTGCTGCCTAAGACCCAAAGAGTGTCCTTTTTTATTGTTCATGCCTGAAATGTAATAATAAAACTTATATTGCGAGAGTTTAATGGAAGTTGCCAGTTCTTTTGGACGAAATAGAGATATACTGAGCAGAATTGTTGGCAATATTAACGAACAGGCTTGCACATAAAAAGACCATAAGAAATCATTAGAAAAAATTAAACAATTGATAGCAGAAAATCACGCATTAGCGAAAGCCCGACCAGATATCCTCGATATCTTGCTCGATGGATTGAGGGCTTTAGTACTTGGAATTCCGGAATCCGGGCTTAAATGAGAAACTGTTTTTGTATAAAAGTGAAGTACTGAAAATATCCTGTTAAAGAGGGAAATCCGCCAATATTTTTTGCATTCCCTGTTTGGCAAGTTCATCCGCGGTCTGCCACTTCCGTCCACCTTTGAAAAAGTCTCTGGCCTCCAGGATATTATCGGTTAGCGGTCGCTGCTGTTTTTGATAATGCCTTTTCCAGGCCTGTGTTTCTTTGGCAATGTCCACCAGAAAAAGGGTGAACGACACTGCTGCCGGACTTTCAACACTACGGGATTTACCGACCCTTTCCGTGAACTCCCAGAGAATGCCGACAACGATATAATCGGCATTGAGTGCTTTGCCAAGCCTGGCGGCTATAGCAAGTGGCGTATCGTTGTTGCTTGCGTTTATCTTTTTAAAGGAGTCTTCAACCTCTGCCAGGGGAATGAGATTCTCTCTCAATCGGGGTCGCAATGCATCCTGCAGATACCTTGTCAATCTTGTCTCCGTGAGATTAACAGGCTTATTTATGTCAACACAAAGGCCTGACAATGGGCAAGACAGTGGTGATTCTATGTTTGAAATGATACTGCCTGAATAATCCACCTGCATAAACGGCATTACACCAACGGTTTTGGATCGAGGTTCCGGAATTCGCGGATTATCCCCTGTATTTTCACTGGCCGCCTCTTGGGAAAAGATAAAAAGCGGCATCAGCAAGACGACCATAAGTACTATCATTTTATGCAAACGAATTACGTCCATTATCACACCGTTATAATGAGGATTGGAAGGTATATGCTATTGA
>CALZHT010000198.1 GCA_945787445.1 uncultured Desulfobulbaceae bacterium | reverse complement strand
AGGCGGATATGCCTGGTTGGCCGGGTGCAGTTCTGTGACCCCGCGCGTTCGCCGTAATATCTTGAGGGTTGCTTCCGGTTCCAGGTCCTCGATCTGCACTGCAACAATCTGACCGTTTTCCACCTTTGCTTGCGGTCTAATTATTGCCAGGTCCCCTGCCATAATATGGGCATCGATCATGGAATCGCCCTGTACTCGCAGGGCAAAGCAGGTATCGCAACCAAAGAGGGCCGGATCGAGTGGCAGTTCGTCCTCGATGTTTTCCAGGGCTGTAATCGGTTCGCCGGCAGCAATCCTGCCGATCAGGGGGATTGTTTTGCGGGGCGGCCCTCCTGCCAAGCGCCAGGACCTTTTCTTGCCCGGGGTGGAAACGAGGAAGCCTTTCTCCTCCAGCACCTTCAGGATGCGGTGCACCCCGGCCGGTCCTTTTAGGCCGAATCGGGCGCATATTTCCCGCACCGTCGGCGAGATCCCATGGGCCTGCTGATGCTCAATAATAAATTCAAGTATGCTTTGCTGTCGCGGTGTAAGGTTCATGGTATCCCTAAAAAACATATGAAAAATTGACAATTTTCGAGGTTGCTGAAGATTCACGAAAGAATCGATTCCGCTATAGTAAGCTATGCGGAATTAATGATGACAAAGAAGATTCATCAAAATCGGAAATCCACAGGTGAACAATTTCAAATAATGATTTCATTAAGACTACACCTAACAACGCATAATTATTTTTCTTTTTGAAATTGTGAATGTCATTGAAACAGCATATCTCCAGGGCTCTTCACGCCTTTACCGCCTCTATTGAGCACATGGGTATATATCATGGTTGTCCGTACATCCTTATGCCCCAGCAGTTCCTGTACCGTGCGGATATCATAACCTGATTCCAGCAAATGCGTGGCAAAACTATGACGCAGGGCATGGCAGTTGCCGCTCTTTGTAATGCCACCATTGCGGATCGCCTTTTTTACAGCCCGTTGGATGGCTTGTTCTGAGATATGGTGCCGTCTTTCAATGCTACTCCGTGGATCAATAGACCTGTTATGTGCCGGGAAAACATATTGCCAGCACCAACTGCGATTGGCGTTCTTATATTTTCTTTCCAAAGCATAAGGTAAATAGACAGCCCCAAAGCCCGCCTGCAAATCTTGGGCATGGATGATCTTTACCTTTTCTAGATGTTGTTTCAGGTTCTGTACAACTATATCCGGAAGCATTGTTATCCTATCTTTATGTCCCTTCCCATCACGAACCACGATCTGTTTGTATGAAAAATCGATATCTTTTACCCTAACTCTCACACACTCCATTAAACGCAAGCCCGCCCCATACATTAACTGCCCCATGAGCCAATGCACTCCTTCAAGTTGCACCAAAATTCTTTTAATTTCCTCCTTGGTGAATACAACAGGCAGTCGCGCCGGTTTCTTGGCGCGGATTGACGTCAACATGCCTATTTCTCTGTGGAAGACTTCACGATAAAGAAACAAGAGGGCGCTTAACGCCTGATTCTGTGTGGATGCAGCCACATTTCTATTTACAGCCAGGTGGGTAAGAAATTGGCTGACTTGTTCTTCACCCATTTCTTTTGGATGTTTCTTGCCGTGGAAAAATATGTATCTTCTAATCCAGTCTATATAAGCCTGTTCAGTTCGGATGCTGTAATGCTTGAGCCTGATTTTGTTCCGTACTTCATCCAATAGTTTTGGTTTGCCGGACATTTGTATAGTAGACGTTTTGGCAGGGCCAGCAGAGAAAGCATCGATTTTGGTTTGGCTGGAATGATTTTTTTGCATAGGATACCTCTTGGCTTAGTGTCAAATAATTGTTATAAAATGAGTGGTGCGATAATTGTGGCAAAAGCCTACATGTGAACATTTGTTCACATGATGATGTAAATCATACTAAAAGAAAAATTATTATCAAGCAAAATTGTCCTCTATACATGAAAATAAGGCATTTTATACGTCAGAATAGATATATATAATGATTTTATATAAAATAATGACGTGAATGAAGACGTCATTTAGGACGTCTACTCCATGTTGAACTAAACCGCTTCGCGGTAGATTTTATATGAGGCAGCGAGTATTCTCGCTGCCTCTTTTTTTGCTTTTTCGCAGGCCACTGACATACCCTTCCTTTAACTGTTTGTAGGTTTTCTTTCACAATTCAAACAAAAAAGGAGGATTGTCATGACTGGACTGAGAAAGCGAATGAATGAGGACATGGAGCTTGCCGGATATTCGGAGAGAACGCGGCAGAGTTACGTGGGAGCGGTCAATGGTCTTGCAAAGCATTACCAGTGTCCCCCTGATCAATTGGATGAAGAGGATATCAGGCGATTTTTTCTTCATCTTATCGAGGAACGTGGGTCATCACCAAGCACGATAAAAATATATCTTTCCGGGATCAAATTCTTTTACGAAAAAACCCTGAAAAGAGAGTGGAAGTTTTTTGATCTGGCCTGTCCAAAAAAGGAAAGGAAACTCCCCATAGTTCTCTCGCAAGATGAAGTCCACACTATTCTGGACTGTATGCGGCTTGCGTTTGTCCGAGGCTATCAATCTAAAAGTTGACGATATCGACAGCAAGCGTATGGTTGTCCACATCCGCGGCAAGGGCTCGAAAGACCGTTATGTTCCTTTGGCTCAAAAGACTCTGGAGCTGTTGCGCGGCTATTGGCATCTCTATCGTCCGACTCAATGGCTTTTCCCGTCCCAAAGGAACCGGAATAAGCCGATGTGCCTGACCGCCGTCCAGAGGGCATTTAAAGACGCGCTCCAGCAAAGCGGCATCCGAAAAGATGTTTCTGTTCATACCTTACGGCATTCCTATGCCACTCACCTATTGGAAGAAGGACAGAACCTGCGGGTCATCCAGAATCTTCTCGGCCATCAAAGCCCCAACACTACCGCTATTTATACTCATCTGACGCAAAAGGCCGTAGACGCCCTGCACACCACCTTAAATACCCTTATGGCCTCTCTGTAGTCGAACGTGCCATGCCTGAGCTGGCGGATATCTGCGCCCGCCATGGGCCGGAATATTTAACAAAACATAAAGAGCGCATACTCCCCAGCCATTGCCGCGCTCTCCGCGATATCGCCGACTGCCGCACCGAGGTTCTTGGCGGCCATGTCGTTCAATGTGATCAATGCGACTGCATTGACTATGCCTACCACTCTTGCAAAAACCGGAGCTGCCCCAAGTGTCATGGAAAAGATACGGAGAAGTGGCTCGAAAAAAGGCGGGCGGAGTTGCTACCGATCATTTATTTCCATGTGGTGTTTACGCTGCCGGCTGAATTGCGCAGCCTGGTGCGTAAGCATCAGAAAAAGCTCTATGCCGTTCTCATGAAGGCCGCTGCCTATGCGCTCCTGAAACTGGCTGCCGATCCAAAATATATCGGCGGCAATATCGGATTACTGGCCGTACTGCATACCTGGACCAACGCCTTGTTCTTTCACCCCCATGTTCATTGCCTGGTGCCGGGTGGCGGGGTCTCGCCCGACGGCGGTTTCCGGAGGTCAAGGGCGAAGAACTTTCTGGTCCCGGTCAAGGCACTGTCTCCGATCTTCCGGGCAAAATTTATGCAGATGGCACAAAGGGCATTGCCGGAAGTATGCTTCCCGCAATCAATCTGGGAAAAAGACTGGGTAGTGTATTGCAAACCTGCGGTCCGGGGTAGTGAAAACGTGCTCAAGTATCTGGCACGTTATGTCCATCGGATCGCTATCACCAACAACCGCATTCTTTCCATGGAAGGCGGTGAGGTGACTTTCAGATATAAAAAGCCTGAGAAACTAAAGAAAAAGTGGGTAAGCAGGTGGCTTACCATGACCCTGCCGGTCATGGAATTCCTGGCCCGATTCCTTCAGCATGTGCTGCCTAGAGGGTTCCACAAGGTACGATATTATGGCATTCTGAGCCCGGCCATGCCGAAAAAGCCTGTCCGGTAGACAAGAAGGCCGAGGACTCCAGGCCTCCATTGATGAAATGCCGCAACTGCCAAAATGGTTTCCTTCATATAATAGCTCTGTTGCCGTGCGGATGGCGTCCGCCTCATAAAAGGGACCCGCCATGACGCAAGCGTGTTTGCATATGTTTTTCATATTCGCCGCGCCGAAAGAAAAATACTGTTTGGCGTCAATGGTGAAATTCGCTTTCACCATTGAGAAAACATGCTCTTAATCTCGTTACCGAGCCCGCATGCCATGATTTCCGATTCCGGGAAGATGAAAATAGTCAGAAGTTGGCAGGATTACTCCTTGCAACACCTATGCAAATTTCATATATTCCTAACCGAAGAGTATACTTCTTAAATAAAACTCCAAATGGAACGGATTGCGAAGGCGATTCAGTCCAACTGGAGTTTTGACGGCGGCTCCGCGCCGCAAAAACTCTTAATTCGTTATATGGTGAAAATGAAAAAATATATCTTTATGTTGGCATTATTATTCCAAGCTTTGTGTTCACAATCATATGCCAATACAGCATTAATTGACCTGCAATATTTTGCCGAATCATATGAACCGGCAAGCCAGGAAAATGCTGTTATACCCATGCCCCCTGTTCCACCATTGGGAGTTGAATCCGCTTTAGAGTACATGAAAAATACTAATTCGCGAGACCACGAAAAATATGTAGTTCTCATTTTTATCAAACTCTATAGGTTTCATATCGAAAACTTCCATCAGTCTTACGAGCTTCGGGAAAAATGGGGTGAAGTTAACAACCCATTACTATCTGAATTTTGCCGCCTCGGTGATTTAAACTGTAAGGATACAGAATTTCTATCTTCATCCATAGCTGAGGATTGGATGAAAAAGGCAAGAAAGTATGACAAGTATAAAAACATTGTTACTGAGCTTAAACGTATTGAAAAGGCAAGAAATCAATAATAAAAATCATATAACCAATGCATAGAGAGGGACGCGAACCAGCGCTGCCCAGTTATTCTGCACCATTTTTGGCGCGCCCCTCATGCAAATCGTTAACTGCTAAAAAAATGGAAGGCATAGCCAACAGAATCGAAAAACTCAGAGTTGAGTCAGGTATATCGGATGTCAACGTAGCTGAGCAACTTGGTCTCAGTATTAACGAATATGGCGATCTAGAAGCCTATGATAACGAGATAACTGATACCGTATCCTTAAAAACAGCAAATAACCTTGCTTCCCTTTTTCATATTTCACTGCTTCAGCTTCTTGCTCCTGAAAAGGGTCATTGGCCGGAAGAACAGTATTCAGCGCAAATGATGGCGAAAAAGGCACTTGAGGTGATTAAAAAAGAAGGCATTTCTATTGAAGAGGCCGAAGAACAGGTAGGGTGGTATCTGAAAGAATTCTTATCCAATCCAGAGTCTTTTATTGAAGAAAATCCCATCATGTTCATCAAAGACTTAGCGAATTTCATCGGAATTCAATGGTTGGACGCAATTCCAAGAAAAATCAACAGTTAACCTGCCAGTGCAGTTGACCAGAGCCACAGTGGGCCTGTTGAAAAATAATTCTATTATTCAAGTCAGTTGCTTATGCCATTTCTGTCGAGTGGCCCTGTCAACTGACCTTATCGTTCTGCTAAGAGAAAATAATAAGATATGACAGAAAACATTTTCATCACAATTTTCGTCATGGTGTGGTCAGGAGGAGTTGTATCCTACTTCCTGATCAAAAAACGTCTAAAAGAACTATACCCCAACCTACATAGAGAACTCTTTGCCTCTTCGTTAACGGAACATAATATTTCGTACTCATTGAAATACCAGCGATTTTCCCTGAAATCATCCGAATGGAACAAAATTGATGATCAGAAACTTATTCTGTGGTTACAACTTCAGAGGGCTCTTTTTGTCATCATGATTTTGATGATGATTTCATTTGTAATCGTAGCAGTTAATAACGCACATTAGAAAATCAGAAACCAAGAATACCGAGCAGAACCTGTCGGTGCAGTTGACCAGGGCCACAGCGGGCCTATCGAAAATAGTCATATGAATCAAGTCAGTTGCCTTAGCCTTTTCTATCGAAAGGCCCTGTCAACTGACCTTTATCGTTATGCCCCTTAAAAATAATATGAAACATTTAGCAATTATAATTCTATCTATAATCCTCAGCGCATCATGCTCTTATGCGGAGAATTCTAAATCAACAATATGTAGGTCATCAACAGACGAAATAAAATTTAAAGAATTGGCAGGTCCTAATGTTCAAGTTTTAGCGGTATGCCCCAAAAAGGGAATATACTTTGTTGAAATTATGGCAGATATAAATGAGACCATTGATTTTAAGGAAAAAATCAAAAAGAGTGACTTAAAGGTCTTCGAAATTAAAACTTGGAAAGAACAAACAAAAATAGGCTCGCAGGTTTTGATGGTTAAATTTAATTATTAAAAATATCCAGGCATAACAATGGGTTAGAGAGGGACGCGAACCAGCGCTGCCTAGTTATTCTGCAAGTTTTGGTGGCGCGCCCCTCACCCCAGACGTTATGTGTCAAATATAAAGAAATGAATTTACTATTTGTTTGCAGTGAAAACAGATTAAGAAGCCCAACAGGAGAAGAGGTTTTCTCACAGTAT
>CALZHT010000197.1 GCA_945787445.1 uncultured Desulfobulbaceae bacterium | reverse complement strand
GAAATCAGACTCGATATGTTTCTTACAATGGATCCGGCCCGGACTCCATCTGGTTCACCGATGATGATGTAAAGGGTTATGAAGAAAAATATGAAACAAGTTTTTAATGAGAGGTTTCTATCATAAAAGAATTTTCAAATCCGGCGGTTGCGAGCATCGGCAAGGGGTCAATGCATATCACCGGCCGGTTTTGGAGTAAGCGAATTGCAGCGAAAAACCGGTCTGAGTAATTTTCCTTATTAAGCAATTTGTTAATCATACTTCATTTTTCGTAGGCTTGCTTTCCAATATGGGTAAACTTGTTCTTTCAAATGCCATTCAACTTCCCCTTCGTGTGGAATGATCATAGTAGTTGAGGCCAAAGATAAGAATAAGACTACTAATAGCAATCAGATACCCAACAAGGCTACTAACTGTCACTTTACGGAGTGTATGACCCATCAACGCAATTAACCCGAAGACGCCAAACAGAAGTGAGAAAACAAAAATGACGTGGGTCCATAGCCAGTAATTACTGGCTATCACTTCCGGGGTTTCATGATGGGGGTGAGAAAGATACGCAACAGCAACTAAAACACCTCCGGCAATATTCGAAAACCCTCCCAACTTCATCGCCCCTGCGATTAGATCATCGTTTTTCATGGCCCACCTTTTTGTATTTTCTGGGTATAGGTCTCAAAAAAAATTTCTATTGTTTATATTGCTTTTTTCCTTCTAAAACTATCAAATAGCCATCCATTTCAGCAACGGAATTTAGATGAACTACCCCATAGCAAGCTGCGGGATATCAACTGCATCTTTTCGGAACTTTTATTCGCAATCTTCATTAGCAAAAACTTATATATCAACCTGACCCTATTTTGCGTGGCTTCGTTCTTATCTTTCGGAAGAGGATTTCTCTCCCTTTTTCCGGCCTTATTGTGCAAATCCAGATCCGTACCAGTGGATTTTCATAAAGCGCTTGGTTAAAAGGAACCCAACAAAAAACTGATTTTTCAAGCTAATCCCAGAGATGCTTACTCTTGGATGCCCATTTCTAATGATGGCCTGTTTTGCCGTAATTGCTCTTCTTCAAGTTTGGGAAACGATCTGAGGCATATGTTGAATGGCATTTTATACATAGACTATGGAGCTTGTAGAAATAGAAATTAACTAGTTCAGAATCCTGCTGATGAGCGGCATGTGCCAACTTACCCGCTGTTGAGTGGAAACGTTGATCCATTTCAATAAACTCGGGAGGCAGAGAACGACGAAGTTCTTCAATTTGTTTTTGGGTAAGTTTTTGTTTCAAAATAAAGCTTTCTTTTATTTTTGTTGCAATATTGATGATTGTCTCCCAATAACCTGCTGAAATTGCAGGTATTATCTTCATCATTCCCTTTTCAATTCCATTCATTTCCTGATTCAAAATCACTTTCAGGTCATGGGAAAGGTGGAGCTCAGAACGTTTTTCAATCGTATGGTTTTCGTGTTGATCGAATTCAGATGCTAGGCTAATGCTGATAAAGTAATAAATTGACAGTGCAATCACTGCCAAATATATAAATCGTTTCATAATTATTTACCCAATTGTCTCATTTGAATTGTGTTCAGAGCTTTACCCATTTTCGATATGCATTTCATGATTTTTCGCCGAACGGTGGCCATAACAAGCGCGCCGACTAAGGCGCATCTTGGTTAATGGCGTTATGTTTCATTGATTTTCATCCGGTACTCTACCACTCGATCGACTTCTTCAAAGCCCATGGATTCATAAAATCTTTGGGCTTTTTTATTTGTAATCTCTGTATCCGTTGCCAATTCTGAAAATCCTTCTACCATACACCACTTGATAATAATTCTTATGACTTCCTTTCCCAGCCCTTTGCCGCGATGTTCCGGTCTTAAATACAACCCCTCAAGATAAGCAACAGGACTGCTTAAACAACCGTCAACGATATTTCTTGAGGAAAGCTCTACTAAGCCAATTACTTGATTGTTTTCATCTGCAAGAAAATTACAGAACCACACGTCACTCACAAATATATTCTCCATTTCCTTAGCATGGTAATCATTGTTGAGCGAACCATATAAATCCTCGCGCATTTGTTTCCACAGAGGAAACGCATTTCTATTTATTGGTACTAGTTTCATAGCTTTGAAATAAGACATTGCTGCTCACACTTGAAACCGCTCCACCATCTAATGATATAATTATTGCTATTGCGAATTTTGAATTTCGTAAAAAATAAAATATCCCGGCACCTGGTATCAATCATGTGATGAACAGGGGTAGACGAAGAGAGAAAATATTTGCACCATCCAAGGACTATGAAGTTTTTATCACAGTCCTTCTGGAAGCAGCGGAAATGTTGCATCTCAAGATTCCGGTTTACTTTCTCAAACCGAACCATGTTTTATGTTGAGCTTAATATAAAATATGGTTGGACATTAATGCCCAGGCATAAACAATAAGATCGGCTATTCGGTCTGAAAAATCCTCACGGTCGCCATGGCGGTTACGGAATATTTTAGTACGTTCAATCCCGCGGCCCATAATATGATGCAAGGGACCCACTGGTCTTCTAGTGGGATTAAGTGCAGGATTAGGCGCTAATCTTTTTGCCAAAAACTTTTACCCTTTTTTAAGGTAATCTTGTGCTTTGCCTTGATAAACTCACCTACTAAGGTTTCATTTTCAATTTTACCCACAAATTTACCCCATTTTTTTGACACAAATTCGATATGGTTTACCGAACAAACACAGCAGTCCAGTAATTCAGGGTACT
>CALZHT010000196.1 GCA_945787445.1 uncultured Desulfobulbaceae bacterium | reverse complement strand
TCTAATAGGAGGATTTTATCAGTTGTTGCATCCAGCAGGATGTACCATCGTACTTTTCCCCCAGCCCTTGCAGGATGAACGGACAGTCATAATGATATGCAATAATTGATAAAATTAAGAACTGAACCAGCTCCCCCGGCGATAATTTTTCGGGACGGCCTATGGGTATTTAATAACAGTCAGTGGATGGTAATTACAACTTAAAATGAGCTGGTTCCAAGAAGTGAGCACCTGCTTTTCTTATTTACATAACGACCTTGAAGCAGATTCTGGTAATACGTAGGCATAATTTCAAGTCACTGTTGCCTGTTTGCTTGTAAAGATACGCTATGAGGATACACCTCTCCTGTTAGGCCCCAGGGGCCGATTTTCCCCACAGCCATGTAAAACAGAATCAGCTGTTATGATGTATTGAGATACCGTTTTGGCAAGGCTCTGATCTTTATCATCCTACCTTTCCTGCACTCCGGACAAGCGGTTACGTCCATGCCGGTCAACCGGAGCATCATCTGGGCAACTGTTTCCTTGATTTTCTCCGGCAGCTTTGCCTTTGGGTTAATCAGTTTTCTAAGAAGCGGGATAGTCTGCTTTTTGTTCCTATGGGCCAGGAACCCGAAGTAACGGATCTTCATGAAGCTTTTTGGCAGGACATGCAGCAGAAAGCGCCTGATAAACTCTTCTGCCGCCAGAGTCATTACCTTGACAGTCTTTCTTTCCGGGTCCCGATAGGTAAAAGCAACCTTGCCGTGTGCAATGGACAATATACGGTGATTGGAGATAGCCACCCGATGCGTATAGCGACCAAGATACTCAAGCACCTGTTGGGGCCCGTTAAAAGGACGCTTGGCATACACTATCCATTGGCATTCTGCCAGTGAGCGTAGCATATCGTCAAAGGCAATGGCTTGCGGCACGTGGATCTCGCCTTTACGATAGGCATTTTTCAGTTTTCTCAGGTACCGTTTTCTAAATTCCTTTGCCAGAGATTCAACCCTGAACAGGAATGACTCGCTTGCCGGCAGCCATTTGTCTTTGGTAAATGCAAGAACGCCGCCGGGGATCAGGCAGTGAAGATGAAAGTGGTCGATCAGGGTCTGGCTCCAGGTGTGCAGCACGGCAATGAAGCCGAGTTGTCCCTCAAGGCGCCATTGGGGATCTTTGGCAAAAGCCTGCAGTGTCTCATTTACCGCACTGAACAGAAGTGTCAGGGTTTGTTTTCTATTGCCCAAGATAACCGGGTTGAGATCATGGGGCAGGGTAAAGACCAGGTGAAAATATCCGCAGGGTAGCAGTTCCGCCTTGCGGTCGTTGAGCCATTGCTCTTTGGCCATGGCCTGGCACTTGGGACAATGCCGGTTACGGCAGGAGTTATAGGCTATCCGCTCGAAGCTGCATGTATTGCAGCGTTCGACATGGCCGCCGAGAACTGCAGTGCGGCATTCTTTAATATGACGCATGACCTTGATCTGCCCGTAGGACAACGACTTGCTCTGGCGGTAATCCGCACCGTAGAGACGGAAGATGTCGGCAACTTCCGTCTGCTTATTTTGTGCTGTTTTCATCGATCCACCCTCCCTTGCCTCTGACCCAGGCTATCAAGGGGGCTTGTCAGTTCGGCAAACCGTTCCGGTATGAGATGGAGATAACGTAAGGTGGTTCTTATGGATGAATGCCCGAGGAGACGCTTGATGGTATAGAGATCAGTGCCCTGATATAGCAGGTGGGTGGCGAAACTGTGGCGCAGTGTATGGATGCCATGCCCCTTATTGAGGCCGGCATTTTTTTTTGGCGAGATAATATGCGCGCTGGGCCCCTGCTTCAGTCAGATGCGTTCCAGGCTTCTGACCGGGAAAGAGCCACTTGTCAGGACGATATTTACACCAGTAAGTTCTCAGTTCCGCAAGCAGGTCCCTCGAAAGGGTGGTGTAGCGATCCTTTTTGCCCTTGCCCTGCTCGACCCTGATCAGCATTCTTGAGGCGTCACTTTCAATGTGCTTTGCCTGCAGGCGCACCAGTTCGCTGACTCGAAGTCCTGCACTGTACGCGGTCTTCAGTAATACCCTGTGCTTGAGGTTGACGACTGCTGAAAATAATCGCTGCACTTCCTCCTCGCTGAAAATACTGGGAAGTTTTTTCTGCTGATGCCGGGGCGGCAGGGGAAAACGGGTTTCATCCCAGTTGCACATATTCCGGTAAAAGCAGACAATACCCGAACGATAGGCATTGCAGGTGCCGACAGCTACTTTGCGCTCTTCCAGAAGATAACGAAAATACTCCTGTATCTCTTCATTTGTCAGAGTGTCCGGTGATTTGTTGTGGAATCTCGCCAAGCCTGTAACACCATCCAGATAACTCTTCTTTGTGTGCGGGGAAAAGCCCTGCAGGGTCATGTAGGTGATGAATCGGGTCCTGATTTCACTGGCCATAATAATACCTCCTTGTTGCAAATGATTGAAAAATGGAAAGGTCCTTGCCTCAAGGAGATATTGTAATAAATTATGGTTTTAATGAGGTGAGTATTATTGACTATTTATGAATAAAAAATTACGGCGGGATGGTCTTGTATAATTCCGCGAAGCGGTTCAGTTCTTGCCACAATCGTGACTTTGGTTAACTCCAAAACGATTCAAGATATCCAAAGGGCATTTTGACCCCACATGATCGGGGAGGTTGTTACATGGATTGATCCAGGTGTCCTTCGCGGATCATTTTAAATTTTCCGGTTTCCGTATCAAGGTCGTAAATATTGAAATTTGTCCGCATGTCGATACCCTCGTAG
>CALZHT010000195.1 GCA_945787445.1 uncultured Desulfobulbaceae bacterium | reverse complement strand
CGCGAAACGAATATCTGATCTTTGCCTGAAGCTCCTCAAGCTGCTCTTTATTGTCCTGTACCAGGGTCTCTATTGTTACGGCCATGTTAAAAACTATCGTATTACTTCGTAGAAGGTTGTCAGATTAAGGCACAATATGCAGGCAAGAGATTAACACAATTTGACAAATACTGATACATACCTCAACACGTCCCGAATATACTGCTAACCGAACTCCCTCTCCCAATTTGGGAGAGGGCTGGGGTGAGGGTTATAAAAGACAATAAGTCTTCACACCACTCTTTCCCCTTGTCAAATCTGGAGACTTTGGTATAAAGTGCCCTCACTGTTACCAACGGCGACGTAGCCAAGTGGTAAGGCAGAGGTCTGCAAAACCTTTATTCACCGGTTCGAATCCGGTCGTCGCCTCCAGAAATCAAAAGGGTTTACCGGATACGCATGTATCTTGTAAACCCTTTTTTATTCCGACACAACAACCTTTAGACCAGTTTGAGGAAAATGACTTGTTTTTCCTTGCAAACCGGTTCCCTGAACGCAACAACCTGACAATACCACACATGCCAATAGCTTTATACCTGCATTCCCCTCCCATGTATTCAACCTGTATATTGAAAAGCAAAGAAGAGCGCAAAAGCGCATGATGCAAAAAAACTATAGTGGCTCTAAACCTACATCAGCTGAAAGTTACAGAACCTGCTGAAATACATCCCATTCGGAGTCGTTGTTTATACCCCCTTGAGGGGTGCTTACCTCGAACGAACGTGAGAAATCCATGGACTACAGTTGTTGAAATTTCTCGCTGTGCTCGAAATGACAAGACTCTCTGCAGTACGACAACATTTTCCAGCTGAGTTTTATTAAGAGCCACTTAAACTATTAATAATGAGAAATATAATGAGCAGGATGTCAAGAGAATTAAGGTTTGACCCTATTTACTGAAGAATTGAAGGGTGAATTCAAATTGCAAGTGCACCACGAGCCTCTTTCCAGAACAAGGATAGAGCAAGGATAGGGTCACATCTTAACGGGCTGTTGCCCAAACCCGTTTATCCTCTATAATTTGCACCAAATCTCATTTGTTTTTCATTCACACCAATCCAGGCAAGCCGCACTAGAAACATCAAGTATCTCAAAATAATCCATTCCCTTTAGCCCCAACCCCTTTCCAGGCCTTTATAGTGACAGCTCACAGGGCAAACAGTGATGCTTTCTGATCTTGGACAAAACTTCCTTGGTTTTCACACTAACCGCATTAACCGCTGCTTCTTTCACCGGACCACAACGTGAAATCAACACCTGTATATTCTGAATCGCACACGTCATATATTCCTGGATTTCCATGCGCCACGATCCTCGCCATCTTGCTCGTTTTATCCCCAAGCGTTCTCCGCGAGCAAAAGATCTTTCCATGAGATGTTGTCTTGTCTTTATGTCTCGTTTGGCGACAGGACTAATGCTCGCCTGACGCATTCGTTCTAATTCTTCTTGCCGGAGATGTCGTTTGATACTCCGCCCTGCTTTGTTTTTCGTGCACTGTTCCCGCAATTCGCAAACAGCACAAACTTTTTTCGGGGCAGCATAGTCAATGCTTTGCCGCTTTTTGTGCAGTGATTTCCGTTTTAATTCATTGCCGATCGGGCAGATATAGACATCTTTAGTAGGATCATATTTGAATTGGTCCTGACTGAATATGTTCTGTTTTGTGCCTTTTGCCCGGTGCAAGTCAGGCATATGCGCCTTTATATCCCGATCACGACAAGCAAGAAAATTCTCAATTGTCCCATACTTGCTGTCAGCGACTATCGTATCTACCGTTACCTCTGTGAGTTCCTCATGCAGGTCGACTAAGGAAGTCATTTCATGGGCTTCATTTACATCTCCGGGGGTGACGTTTGTCGCGGTTATGATTTCATTCTTTCCATCCACAGCCCGATGAATTTGGTAACGCAATTTTGCTTTTCCGCGCCGAACTATGGCGGCATCTGGATCCGTACTTGAAATATAACGTTTATTAATCTTGCTATAAGGCCCTGACGCCCTTGTGGATTCAGCCTTCTCTTCCAAGCGGGCTTCAAGCTGCTGATAGTTTTTCTTCAGTTGATGCTTGAGGTTCTTGGTGTCAATTACAGAATTTGTAGAGGCGTCTGCATCAACCAGACTGGAATCCATAAAAATTTTCTTGCCGTCTATAAGCCCCGCCTCAACACATTGCCACACTATTCGCTCGAAAAGATTCTTGAACACCCCAGCACCCCATCGTTTTCTGGCCTTCGATAACACACTGTGATTGGGAATATCTGAATCCAGGTCGTAGCCTAAAAACCAAAGCCAATCGAGCCGTTCAGGCAAAGTATCCATTAGTTCGCGCTCCGATCGTACATTGTAAAAAATCAAAAGAAGCATGAGCTTGAGAATTACAGGGGGTGGTATCGAAACGTTTCCGTTGTCGCCATACTTGTCGCTGACTTCATTGTAGATAAAATCAAAATCGATAAACGCGGCTGTCTTTCGCAGTGGATGATTATTCCGGACTTTGTCATCCAGGCAAAAATTGTAATAAAAAAGCTTTCCTTGTTTTCCTTTTTGTCGTCCCATCATAATGGCATTTCTCCGGTTGATATGATGGGTAAGTTTAGCACAATTATGATAATAATTTCAAATTGTTAATGTTATTATATGCAAAATATTACTACTGTTTCATAAACAGATTATTTATTTGGGCAACAACCCGTAAAGATTTGACCCTCTATCTCAGCCAAACATCAACATGTTTAACATGCTAATATAAAAGAAAATATTTAATTCATTGACAGGGGGATTATAGGATGTCCCCTC
>CALZHT010000194.1 GCA_945787445.1 uncultured Desulfobulbaceae bacterium | reverse complement strand
TTTGATTCACTCATGTCATACCAAGCAAACCCTTCCTCTTGCTTCATTTCCTCTTCTTCGATTTCATACATCTCTTCCAAATATATCATTGGCTTTTTAGGCCCTGATTTGTTCAAAACAATGTCTTTTTGAGTATTCCGGTGCAAGCCGGACCCTGATTCCGTTCGAAGTCGGACCCCCATTCCGTTTGAAGCCGGACCTCAATTCCGGTGCAAGCCGGACCCTAATTCCGTTTGAAACCGGACCCCTAAAAACTTGACATAGCGGCGCAGGATAACAGCAGGTATTTATCCTCCCTTTTCGTTGTTAATCAATCACAACCAAATGGGGAGAGAAGTAATGCCAGCAAAGAGGTTATCTATGCGTAAAATAAAAGAAGTACTTCGGCTTAAGTACGAAAAGAATCTTGGAATTAAAAAAATCGCCGGAAGCTGCTCGATAGGGAATGGAACAGTTTCAGATTATCTTCAGCGAGCAAAGGCAGCCGGGCTGTCATGGCCGTTAGATCCTGAATTGGATGATGCCGCTATAGAGCAGAAACTTTTTCCATCACCGCAGAAGAAAGCAAAAGATGATCGACCTGAGCCGGACTGGTCTGACTTTCACAAAGAACTCAAACGGAAAGGGGTAACGCAGTTTCTTCTATGGCAGGAGTATAAGGAAACACATCCTGAAGGTTATCAATACAGCTGGTTTTGCGATCTTTATAGAAAGTGGTCCGGCAAAGTTGATTTGGTGATGCGGCAGGAGCACCGTGCCGGAGACAAACTCTTTGTAGATTATGCCGGTCAGACTATACCAATAATAAATAGAGCTACCGGTGAGACCAAGCAGGCACAGGTCTTTGTCGCGGTTCTGGGTGCGAGCAATTATACCTATTCAGAAGCCACATGGTCACAAAACCTTGCGGATTGGATTAACTCCCATGTTCGAGCTTTCAGCTTTTTTGGCGGTGTCCCCGAAGTGGTGGTTCCAGACAATTTAAAAAGTGGAGTTAAGAAAGCCTGTTACTACGAGCCGGATATCAACCCGACCTATAACGACCTTGCCACCCATTACGACACAATTATTTTTCCAGCCAGAGCGAGAAAACCGCGCGATAAAGCTAAAGTTGAAACTGGCGTATTGCTTGTAGAACGTTGGATTCTTGCCTCCCTACGAAATCACACATTCTTCAGTCTCGCTGAATTAAATCAGGCAATTCGAGAATTACTTGAGCGGTTGAATCAACGGCCCTTTAAGAAAATGCCCGGCTGTCGGGCTGAGATGTTTGAAAGCCTTGATCGTCCTGCGCTCAAACCTTTACCAGAGCAGCCTTATCAGTTCGCAAACTGGAAAAAGGCGGCAGTCAATATCGACTACCATGTAGAAGTGGATGGTCACTATTACAGTGTCCCCTTTCAACTGGTCGGGAAGAAAGTTGATGCCCGCTTTACCGAAAGAACAGTTGAATGTTTTTTCAAAAGCAAAAGGGTTGCGGCACACAAGCGAAGTTATCAAAAGGGCTGGCATACCACGGTTAAAGAACATATGCCGCCGCGCCATCAGAAATATGCCAAATGGACTCCGGAACGGTTTCTGCGTTGGTCGAGAAAAATTGGGCCACGGACAACAGAGGTAGCAGAGAAAGTTCTCAACTCTAGGAACTATCCACAGCAAGCCTACCGTTCAGTTCTTGGAATTCTTCGACTGGGACAAGGATATACTGAACAGCGACTTGAGGCAGCATGTAATCGCGCCCTGGCCATCGGCACTGTTTCCTACCGCAGCATAAAATCAATCCTGGAAAACGGCCTGGAATCACGTCCCCTCCCTGAGCTGGAAACCCCATCCAAATCAGTACAACACATCAATATCCGTGGCAAAAAATACTATCACTAAGGAGAAAAAAATATGCTTATGCATCCAACAATAGACAAGCTGGAAAGCCTTCGTTTTAACGGCATGGCCAAAGGCCTCAGAGAACAAATGCAGATGGAGGATATCGGGGAGATGACCTTTGAAGAACGGCTCGGAATTTTACTCGAAAGAGAAATTGCTGAACGGGAAACCCGACGATTAAACACCCGACTCAGAAAAGCAAAACTCAGACATAACGCCAGCATTGAAGACATCGATTTCCGCCACCCAAGAGGATTAGATCGGTCGCTTATTATCAGACTGGCTGACTGTGACTGGGTTAAGAAAAAACAAAACCTCATCATTACCGGGCCGACCGGTGCCGGGAAATCGTACCTGGCCTGTGCCTTTGCCCAGAAGGCGTGCCGAGAAGGTTACACCGCCGTCTACCTCAGAATCCCCCGGTTGTTCCAAGAACTCACCCTTGCCAAGGGTGATGGCCGCTATATCAAGTTGCTTACCAACTATGCAAAAACAGATCTCTTAATTCTTGACGATTATGGATTGTCAACACTCACAGGTGAGCAACGCCATGATTTGTTAGAAATATTGGAGGACAGGTATGAGGTCAAATCCACTTTGGTGACAAGCCAATTGCCTTTAGATCACTGGCATGAACAGATCGGTGATGCAACCTTGGCAGACGCCATTCTGGATCGTTTGATCCATAGTGCACATAAAATCTTTTTAAAATTAAAAGGAGGTTCAATGAGAAAAAAACATTCAGTGTTGACTCAGTAACGGGGGATCAAGTAATAACAAAAATACTGCGTCGCTACGCTCCGAAAAAGGGGGGGCCGGAATCACCGGATTGAGGGTCCGGCTTCAACTGGATTCAGGGTCCGACTTCAGACCGGAACGTGGGTCCGACTTCACCGGATTAGGCACCATGATCTTACGGCACGATTCCCTTCTTTGGTAATACGTCCTCTTCTTATCGTTTCTCCTGTTGAATATTCACTTGGAACAAGACCGAGAAAACTTG
>CALZHT010000193.1 GCA_945787445.1 uncultured Desulfobulbaceae bacterium | reverse complement strand
AGACAGATGGCAATGGTATTTGTTTTCTCCCAATGGCGAAAAATTCTGCCAACTTTTTTGGACAGGGCCATCTGCCTTGAGGTCTTCAACCAATAAAAAAAGCAGCTTCTGGATATTCTGCGGAAGTTTCCGAAGTCCCCGGCTGACTTTCTTCTTGATCCTGACCTTATATTTCATGAAGTTATAATATTACCAAATAAAGTAATAATCAAGATTTTTTTGATAGATGCGAACGATTTGGGTAACTTGCGGGACTGTGCCTACTTTCAACCCCAGCGTATCTTCCCGTCAAGTTCACCTGCTGGTTCAAGTAAGCCGCTACGCGGCAGTTTCTGCTTCATTTAATCCTTCAATCCTTCCTTAACTCCCTCTACATTTTTCTTGATCAATCATCTCTCCTTATCCGTTAAGGTTTTGTAACACCACATTACCAACCTCAACAAAACAAGGAGAGAATCATGAAAAAAAAGTATTGGTGGTTTCAAACCGAATGGCATTCCAAAATGGATAAATGCATGCAAGTCAATGGTATGGGAGATCGTACCAGAGGATGCTATGCCCGCTCAATGCGCCAGCTTGTCGAACATTTCGACAAAAATCCGGATCTCATCACCGAGGACGAGCTACTCGATTATTTCGTCTTCCGCCAGAATGTCACAGGATGGGCACCTGCAACCATGCGCATCTGTCATTCCGGCATTAAATTCTTCTTCAAAAACGTTCTCAAAAGGGACTGGCATCTGCTCAAGATTGCCCATGCAAAAAGAGAAAAACGTCTGCCGGCTGTGCTGTCCAGGCAGGAAGTACGACAGATATTCAAAAACGCCGGTCCGGTCCATAACTACGCCTATTTTGTCACCGTTTATTCCTGCGGTCTCCGTCTCCAGGAAGGTCTTTACCTCGAGACTTCCGATATCGATGGTCAAAGGAATATGATCCATGTCCATCGTGGCAAAGGCGCCAAGGACCGGTATGTTCCCCTGCCGAAAGCAACGTATCATCTGCTGCGACGTTATTGGGCAAGTCATCGCAACGAACGGTTGATTTTTCCTGCTGTCGGCAGAGACGGACAAGGTGCGCCCACCGCCAAGGTGCCGATGTCCATCGACGGCGTGCAGGGTGCTTTCCGCAAAGCCAAATTCGCCGCAGGAATAATAAAAAAAGGCGTTTCCATTCATACCCTGCGCCATTCATACGCCACGCATCTGTTGGAGGCAGGGGTCAATCTGCGGGTAATCCAGAAAAATCTCGGCCACTCCAATATCGAAACAACCATGATCTATCTGCACCTCACCAATAAAGGAATGGAAGATGCCTATCATATCATCAACTCCATCATGAAAGACGAGGAGGATGAATAATCATGGGAGCAATCACAGATATTTTTCGAACCTTTGGCCCCGAATACATCGCCCGGTTTCCTGAATTGCCAAACCAGCACAAGAAGGTCATCAATGCCATCATTGATTGCCGATCCGGTGAATACGGCGTTTCCGTCTACAAATGCGACAAATGCCGGCAACAGCATCACATCGGCTGTTGTTGCGGCAACCGCCATTGCCCTGAATGCCAATACCACAAAAGCCGCCAATGGCTTGAAAAACAGCTGGACCGTTGTCTGCCAGGCAGCCATTTCATGCTGACCTTTACCGTGCCTGAACAAATAAGGATGTTCTGTCGCTCAAATCAGGATGTGGCCTATGGTGCCATGTTCAAGGCTGCATCCGGCGCTATAAAGAAACTTGTCAAAGACCCAAAACACATCGGCGCCGATCTGGCGGGCTTCACCGGTGTGCTGCATACCTGGGGAAGACTCTTGCAATACCATCCCCATATTCACTTCATCGTGCCGGGTGGCGGCCTTTCCGCCGACCGCACCAAGTGGCTGCTGGCAGGGAATGCTTTTTATCTGCCGGTGCGAGCACTGTCAAAAATCTTTAAGGCCAAGTTCATGCATGAAATGGCAGGCCGCAACCTGCTCAACCAAATTAACCAAAAGGTCTGGAGCCTGCAATGGAATGTCAATTGCCAGCCGGTTGGCACTGCCGAAGCTTCATTGAAGTATCTTGCCCCTTACGTTTTTCGGGTCGCAATTTCAAACTCCAGAATCGAATCCTTCAACAAATGCACGGTCACCTTTTCCTACCGCAAGCAGGACAGCCGCAGGTCTAGAAAAATCAGCCTTAATGTTTTTGAATTCATGAGACGCTTTTTGCAGCATGTACTGCCTTCGGGATTTATGAAGGTAAGGCATTATGGCTTCATGAACAGTAACTGCGCAGTGCCTCTTCATCGTCTTCGTCTCCTTATTCTTACCTGTATGCAGGGCGACTTTTCAACTCTTCTCCCAAGAAAAATGGCGCCCAAAAGATTAAGGCCAAAGTGTAAGGATTGTGGCGGAAGCCTCCGCTACCTTTATAGCATCATTCCCGGCCTCCAGTGCCGGGGACCTACTTAGATCCCATATGGTTCAAATAATGGTATCTTTTATGACCGCCTCAGGAGCGGAACGCTAAACGTACGTCTTAATTCTAAATAATTGCCGTTTTCCACGGCGCCACGGATAATTAAGAGTCGTTTAAACGGCCGGATGTCTCATAAAAAAGGCCGAAACAAATTTTTCCGCTGACTTTTTTGCCTCCTTGTTATTTCCACCGCTCTTCTCCTCTGAAGCAATACCCCAAAGCATCAGTAACTCATAACTCAACGCGACTCTTGAACAATGGATTGAGAGCGACTAAAAACGTGTCGCGTCAATCCTTATTGGTTATATGATTTTTATTATATGCTTTAATGCTTTGCATTGCTTTTACTTGGTCCCACCAGCCCTATATATTGCCGAGATAATTGGATATGTCACTGCACCAGCAACTATACCAGCCCAT
>CALZHT010000192.1 GCA_945787445.1 uncultured Desulfobulbaceae bacterium | reverse complement strand
GAGGAATGTCCATTCGGCGCCCTTGATGATGATGAGAAGGGCACGCCAAAGCCCAACATTACCAGGTGCCGCAGATGTGGTACGTGCATGGGGGCATGCCCGGAAAGGATCATCGGCTTCAAGGACTACAATATAGACATGATAGGTTCCATGGTCAAAGCCATCGAGGTTCCTGACGACGATGAAGATAAACTTCGTGTTCTGGCCCTGGTTTGTGAAAACGATGCCTACCCGGCAATCGACATGGCCGGGGTGCGGCGTCTCGGCCTCAATAACCTGGTCAGGTTTATTCCTGTTCGGTGTCTTGGTTCTGTGAATATGGTATGGATCAAGGACGCCTTGTCAGCAGGTATGGACGGTGCCATTCTGTTGGGCTGCAAGTTTGGCGACGATTATCAGTGCCATTTTGTCAAGGGCAGTGAAATTGCGACCAAGAGGATGGAGAATATTGGTGAAACGCTCGGTTCTCTCGGGCTTGAGCCTGAGCGCGTAGCTGTTCAGGAAATTGCCATAACGGATTACAATAAGATCCCGGAGATACTGAACGAGTTCGTTGAAGCTATCATTGAACTCGGTCCCAATCCATTCAAGGGCTTCTAATAAGCATGGAATACTCTATTTTTTCGGCAGACTGGTTCGTCTGCCGAAAAAATATTTGTTTTATTTTTCGTATTGATTATAAAGGGTTTTGTTTACGTTTTCATAAACGTTTCTCTGTTTGCTGATGCTTGGGGCGAATTGCTGCACTAATTGAAGAGGGGAGACTTACAATGGCAGAAGGAATGAAGGTAGAACCAGATCTTAATTTTATTCGATACATGAAAACTGCTGGTGGCGATACACTTAAAAAATGCTATCAATGTGCCACCTGTTCCGTTGTTTGTCCTTTGTCTTCGGACTCAAAGCCGTTTCCTCGAAAGGAAATGATTTGGGCGCAATGGGGTTTGAAGGATAAACTTGTGGCAGATCCTGATGTAATGCTCTGTCACCAATGCGGTGACTGCACCACCTACTGTCCACGCGGGGCAAAACCTGGTGATGTTCTTGGTGCGATCCGCGCCTACGCCTACACTCATTTTGGCTTCCCGCAAGGATTGGCAAAATTGGCCAGTTCAGGTAAAAATCTGCCAATCCTGATTTTGATTCCCGCTGTTATTATTGGAGTACTTTGGCTCGTTTCCGGCGGAACCCATATGCCGGATAGCGAGACATTCAAGGAAGTCGGTCTCACTAATTTCTTCGGGCATTGGGATTACCATTTCTTGACCAAGAATGTTTTCATCATAGATATAATTTTTCTTCCTGCTGTTGCTTTTGCATTATTTGCCGCATATCGAGGCGTCTCCGCCATGTGGAAACAGATGGCTGCTAACGCCAATGTAAGTTCTGTTTTCAGGCCATCTGTCAAACAATTCGTCCTCGAATTCTTATGGCCATCCGTGGTTGAGATAATTAACCACAAACGTTTTAACGAATGTGGTACCAACAAAAACAGGGTCAACGGCCATCTACCGTTATTACTTTCCTTTATCGGACTTTTCATTGTCACCAACTATGCCTTTATTGTTAAAGACATAATTGGTCTTGCCTATCCAAGCTTACATGGTCCCATCTCCCAGATGAATCCTATTAAGATCCTCGCCAATGTCAGTGCAATTGCAATGATAGTTGGTATTGGCATTCTTTGGGGTAATCGTTCCAGCATGGAAGATGAACAGGGTGTATCGCCAACATTTTATGATTGGTTTCTCATTGGTGAGATAATGGCAGTGGGGGTCACCGGTCTTGTCGCCGAATTGACCAGGCTCATGGGCCTCCAAGTGCTTTCATACTTATTCTATTATCTGCATCTCGTTTCCGTCTTTATGCTTTTCTTTTACATGCCGTATACAAAGTTTGCTCATATGGTATACCGGACATTTGCCATGGCTTTTGAAAAGTACCGTGAAAGCAATTTTGTCAAAAGGGCTGTTGAGTAAACAAGCAACTTCCTGATTTACTAAGTTATATTTTATTGGCCATATTTTTTAGGGAGAAACATATTTTATGTTTCTCCCTAAAAAAATTGTTGATGTTTATTTAGTAAACGATTATTTTGTCCTGTCTCGCTGGCGTAGCTCAATCGGTAGAGCAGCTGATTTGTAATCAGCAGGTTGCGGGTTCAAGTCCCATCGCCAGCTCCAAAAATGAGTTAACAATAGAGTAAATATTTCTTTTTTTGTAGTCGGATCTGGGCAAAAAACGCGCGGTGATCTGTCTATAATTTTCTATTTTGATGCATGGCTGCCATGCATCAAAATAATTTGTGGAGGGGTTCCCGAGTGGTCAAAGGGAACAGACTGTAAATCTGTCGGCGATGCCTTCGGAGGTTCAAATCCTCCCCCCTCCACCAGATATTTAAATGTACGTAGGCGAGTAGGAAAGGTGCCAGGGAGAAACCTTTGATTTTTTCCTGCCAACCAGTAGCGGGAATAGCTCAATTGGTAGAGCATCAGCCTTCCAAGCTGAGGGTTGCGGGTTCGAGACCCGTTTCCCGCTCCATTATGTAAAATATCAGCTTGAACTCGAAATAAGTTGTTTGCATATTGTGATAGGAGATGGATTCATCCATATCTGCTATATCGCCCACGTAACTCAGGCGGTAGAGTACTTCCTTGGTAAGGAAGAAGTCACCGGTTCAAGTCCGGTCGTGGGCTCCAGATTTTTTTCAATGCCATGAATTGTTCCTGTCTTCAGGACAAACAGGCTAAGGTGTTTACTACAAAGTTGCAAAAAATGGGCTGAGGAGAATCAATATGGCAAAGGAGAAATTTCAAAGAACAAAGCCGCATGTGAACATAGGAACGATAGGCCACATCGACCACGGGAAAACAACGCTGACCGCAGCGATCACC
>CALZHT010000191.1 GCA_945787445.1 uncultured Desulfobulbaceae bacterium | reverse complement strand
GGCTCCAGGGAACCAATTTTTTTTTCAAGGCCCAAAACCTCTGCGCCGCCATGGGTCGCCATCATTATTGTTTGCCCGGCCGACATTACTGTAGGATCAAGGTGTCTGACTTTATGAAGCTTGGCACATATATCCATCTCCCCGAACATATCGAGATCGTTATTGCTGGCGCAGCCATCAGTGCCCAGACCGACAGGTATGCCCCGTGCGGTTATATCCTTAAGTGGCGCAATGCCTGATGCGAGTTTCATATTGCTTTCAGGGCAACTGGATATTTTCGCTTCTGTCTCTTTAACAATTCCAAGATCCTGCTGATCAAGATGCACACAGTGCACAAGAACTGTTTTTTCATCAAGAATTTCCAGACTTTTAAGTTGATCCACAGGGGTTTTGCCATATTGATTGAGGGCCTGCTCCCTTTCCTGGGCTGTTTCGGCGACATGGATAAAAAATAGCGCCTCCATGCTCCTGGCCATCTCTTTTGCTTTTTGCAGGGTCTCAGGACTACAGGTATAGGGTGAATGGCAAAAAACCGCTGGAGTTATCAGGCCATTCTTCCCCTGCCACATTTCAATAAAACTCTTGGCAAAATTTACATTTTCCATAGGATCCGGCACACCTGGTGCCGGAAAATCAATTACTCCTTGAGCTGCTATTGCCCGCATGCCGCAACTTGCAAACGCTTCACAAGCGCTATTTTCATGGAAATAGCCATCAGCAACCGCTGTAGTGCCGGACATAATCATCTCAACCGCTGCCAGCCTCGTACACCAATAAACCATTTCCGGATTTACCATTCTGGCCTCAGCCGGGAAGATATGGTCATGCAGCCACGTCATAAGTGGCAGGTCGTCTGCTAAACCGCGAAAAAGAGTCATGGCAGCATGGGTGTGGGTGTTGATTAAGCCCGGCATCACAAGAGAACCGGAGGCATCAACTGTTGTATCGGCAGTAACGGAAGGGGGCAACTCTGACATCGTTCCAATGGCAGCAATCTCTGCGCCTTTAATGCCAACAAAGCTCCCATCCATCGCCTCCAGGTTCCCTTCGGCTATTGTCAACACCTTCCCGTTGATGATCAGAATATCATAATCCATGATATTTTCTTTATCTTGTAAAGCGCCTAGTCTTTAACAATCAATTCTATACACTGGACCGGACAAATTGAAATGGCCTGTTCAATCAATGCTTGATCCCACCAATCATTATCAGCAACCTCTGCCTTGTCAGTGTTTTCATTCATGTAGAATTTTTCAGGACAAATCTCAACGCAGCTCCCGCAGCTATTACATCTGTATACGTCTATGACTATTTGATATCGCAAAACAGCCTCCATTGAAATAGAAAAAACATTTCTAAAAAAAGAGCCAGTTCAATCGTAACCATTGAACTGGCTCGCAAAACTTCACATGGTGCCGGAGGTCGGAGTCGAATCGACATGGAGTTGCCCCCGCGGGATTTTGAGTCTGACCTAGGCACATAACAGCATAAAAGAATAAACATTAACCTCAAGAAATACAAAGAGTAACTTCAATTTTATTATATGATGTTTTTTCTCTTTATATAGTATTTCATAGCATGATCAGTGCGTTCGGAAAAAAAATCTGGACCATGAGCAAAACCAATACAGGTGTTATCGGTGTCTATCTGAATGAAAAGTCGATACCTATAGAATCAAAAAGGCTGAGCCATTTCTGACCCAGCCTTTCTTAAAGATATCCAAAGGGAGAGAGGGGATTATTTTTTCTTTCTGCGGATTCTTGTTCCTGCAAGTCCTGCTAGACCTGTGCCAAAGAGGAGCATTGTGGTGGGTTCGGGGACTGGTGCTGCAGTCACGCTCCCGGAAAAACCTGGACTGAAAGGGGTGGCTTCCGGATTGCCGAGGTAGGCCTTACTCTCAAAATATTGATTGCCCTCTGTATACACACTAAGAGCATATTGTAGCGAGAATGAATCACCTGCGGAAATTTTGCCAATGTCAATTGTACCCTGGAAAGGATCAAATGTGTAATTTGCACTACCCCAACTATACCCATACCCATCATCAGTATAAGTACTTACAAAAGTCCCTCCCAAATCAGTGCCCGTTAGTTGTAGTTCGGCCCAACTCTCATCAGTTCTGTCGTCGTACGTCACTATCTCCGCAGAGGAACTCCACACGGAAGAATCATCAAGAAGAATATCGATGCTATAACTTGCAGAACGGTGGAAGAAATTTATATCGTTCCAAAGGTCCAGGTATCCTCCTGAAAGAGAGAAATCCAACGCATAGAACTGATCGATAGCTGTCTCGTTTGTAAACATATTGGACCATGATGCTTCCGCAGAACTAATGCCGGTACTGCTCCCAGCTCTGCTCGCCACGGCAAGACTACCTTGCGATGATGCTGCAGCGCTAGCCTCAGGGTAATCGCTGTAGTAAGGATCATAATATACTTCAGATACTATGGTGCCTTGATCGGCTGTATCGGAATCCGAATAATACGAGTTTTCTGCAAATGTATTGATCAGCGTTGCATTTGCCGTACTTGCAAATAAAAATAATCCTGTTGCCAATCCTAAAAAAATTTTCTTTTTTAGCATTTCCATCATTTCCCCTTATTTATTTCATTTTGGTTTTAAGCATATACCACCTCTGTGCAGAGCGACACATGCTCATTACAAAGCCCACTGTCCTTAGTAAAAAGCGCTACCAGAAATACAAGCAATTATCGTGCCGATATAGAAATTATCCTAGAAATTGCTATAATGTCAAATAATTGAGATAGATTTGGGGGAAATGGAGAAAGAGCACGGAGGGGTCAATTTATTCCAAAAAAACGGAATTTTTCCGAAATTATGAAAAAATCGACGAAGTATCTCAAGAGACGATGAAGTCGTTATTAGAAAATAGTGAGAAAATAGGGTCAAGTCGCCGTTTGACCTTTATTTGCTGTAAGCATTTGCCTGAACAAATTCTTCGGGAAAATCTTAAAGTGACCAGATGGCCAATATTTATTTCTTATTTTATGAAATCCGGTAGATGCTCTTAT
>CALZHT010000190.1 GCA_945787445.1 uncultured Desulfobulbaceae bacterium | reverse complement strand
GCTGCATTTGATTCACCCACCCCTACTTCACCGGCAAAATTCCGCACCGTATAGGTAAAGGTGTCTGTACCTGTAAATCCGGCGTTCGGAGTATAGACTACCCGCACCTGGCCGTTGGCGATACTCATTGCAGCCGTTCCGTTTGCCGGTTGGACCATGGCTATCGAAGTCGGATTAATGGGAATATCGGTAATGGTGTCATTGGTTAGAACATTAATTTCCACCGGTGTGGCTGCAAGGGTGGCCGCCTCGTCAGCTACGGCTACCGGAGGTGAATTGGCCAGACCTCCATTAGTGAAAACCTTACCCATAACAGCGAACAGATTGGTTTCTATAGTATCAACACCCGGGCCGCCCAGGTTGGAGCCTGGTGGGCCTTCGATCCTGAAGAAATTGGTGCCGAATGGGCTGCCAAGTACTGTATGGTCTACTAGTGGATTGCCAATATAGAAGTTATCGCCAGCTACACCGGCGGCATCAAGGATGGGAAGTTCGCTATCCCAGAAAAGAAACGGGCCAATGCCGCTATCAAGTGCAAGTGCAAAATCGCAAGGCCCAGGAGCGATACAACCGAAATCGCCCACACGGTTTCTGGTGCTATTGACTAATATAGCATTCCCATCATCGAGAATCGCCCGGTCCCCTGCAGTGGCGTCCAGCACTTCCTGAGTGACGTTAAATTCTTCCACCCCAAAGGGATGTGTCACTATATACGTACCGGCTACCGGAACATCAACGCGAATCCGCACCCTACCGAAAGCTGATTGGTCTCCGTCGATCACAGCTTCGTTAAAAAAGGCCCCTTCCATAGCCAGGACCAGCTGGGCAAGACCATCTCTGGTAAGAACACCACTGGCTGGTATAGTCATTGAGGCCTCGCCCTGCCACCAGAAGGTTTCAAGGCCGACATTTAGTGGTGCGACAAAAGGAGGCTCCACCAAACAGAGTCCATTGTCTAAGGCGCACAGCTCTAACCGCAGGCTGTTAAAATCCTCATACCATACTGGATACCCGGATGGCGCACCTGCTCCTGGTACTACAAAGATATTAGGTGAAAATGCCCGTAAATCGGCATTCGCCGATTGCCCGAAGCCGAATACCATCAGCCCGAGCGCCATTACGAAATACATCAGTTTCTTTTTTCTTTTGATCATAACGCCCCCTCTTTTTTAATTTTTTTGCCACTCATCTTTTACCTCTCTACTTATAGTTAAAAGGGAAGAAGCGTTGTTGCCGGCCGCTTCTTCCCTGTTTTCACAAGCCGGTTTGTAACATTGACAACTTTGTCGGCAATTCCAATCTAAAGTCCTTTTTTAACCACGAAGAAGATGGAGGCTACAAATCTAACTGTTCTAAATTATTATATAAATAATATAATGTTCTCTGCGCTCTCTGTGTCCTCTGTGGTGAATTTCCAGTTTGGTATCACTTTTTTCGTTATGAAAAATGGTATAGCATGACAAAAGAGGTGTATATGGGGGAAACACCGTATTTCGATATAGGGAAACTACTACCTCCCCCGATAAAATTACCAGATAGGCGGAATTACTTTAGAATTTCTCCTACCTCCCCTGTTGCTTGATTGGCAGACCATTGCGGCGGACATAATTCATTTGCCCGGGGGAATGGTTGCTGCTGCAAGTCTTCTTCGATCTTGAGCAGGTCTAAAAAAAATTTGACAATCATTCTCAATTGTCCATAGCGTAAAACTAAAGCTTGATAAATACGTAAAAAGTATTGGGATGGTTAAGCACAAAAGATTGATACCCAAGGCGTAGTGGTGTTGAGGAAGCGGAGACATACATCAGTATGTTGAGCATACCGAGAACCCGCTACAACGAAGGAGATCGAACTTTTTGCGACGCCATCAGAGCTTTGGGATCAACTTCCAAAGCTGTTTTGTTTTTTGTCTTTCAAAAGATCAATTCGTACAAATCCTCAAGGAGGGGTCATGAAGATTGATACTTTTTGGAAGAAAAGCCTTTCCTTCCTTTTTCTTCCTACATTTGTCCTCACCGCCAACGCCTCGGCAGCCCAGCTAAGTTTCACCTCCGATACCATTATCCGTTTCTTCGAACGGGACACCTCGGCAAAAGAAGATGCCCAAGTAATTCCAATCTATGAATATTTGCAGCTTGATTACGGCGACCCGGAAGCCAAGGGGTTTTCCTTTCACGGCTATGGCTGGGGGAGGGCCGATCTGGCCGGCGATGATTTTTTCGACGACAATGAAGACGGCGAACTGCTCTATGGCTATCTGGAATACGCGCATGCCAAAAACAACCTCAATGTAAAATTGGGGCGGCAGTATGTTTTTCACGGCATTGCCAACGAGAGCATGGACGGCATACGGGCGGACGGCGACTTCACTCCTTTTTTTACTTTATCAGTTTACGGCGGTCTGCCGGTGACCCTTGATAAAGAAAACGGCCGCAGCGGCGACCGAATCCTGGGCGGCAAAATATCACATCACCTCCGTACCTTATATAATGTGGGTATTTCCTATAAACAGATTTACAATGATGACAATGAAGATGAAGAAATCATTGGTATAGACTTGTCAGTGACTCCACAGATTGCGGTAAGTCTGTATGGCCTATCCTCCTGGAACTTGATTGAGGACACTTGGGCCGAACATTCCTACGAAGTGCCATTCAGTATCGCCGATCTTGACTTCCGCCCCTTTTTCCAGAGGTTCGACTACGAGGGCATGTTCAACAAAAATGCCAACAGCGCCGACCCCTTCCGCTTCCTGGCCGGCACCGACGAAACCATAACCGCGCTCGGCGGTGATATTATCTGGCGCAAATCAGCGCAATGGGACCTGGCCTTCAAAATTAAAGGGTATGAGTACGACATTAGGGATGACAACTCGCTGTTTTATTCAGGCCTGCTCACCTGGCACGGCGAGGAACTTACCCAGATCGGCGGCGAGTTCGGCATCATGGAAGGCGATACCGCGGAAAACGATTATGTCCTGCTCCGGGCCTTGATTTTGTCACCGGTGATCTGCTCTATGTCCTGTACAACGAAGATATTTTCGGACAAGACGATTCCCTGTTTATCTCGCTGGGAACCGGAATTCTTTTCTTTGACAATACGCTGGCTATCAAATTGTCCGGTGATTACAGCTCAGACCCCTTTTTCGACAATGATTTTCGCGCTATGCTGCGGGCGATCTATAAATTCAACCGCTAATCACGGCATATATCTGGAGGTATGAATAATGCGTATTATTAAGATATCCGGTCTCCTTGGTGCAGCGATCTCCCTGATCCTGCTCTATGCCTGCGCTGCCATGGACCCTGGCTATGAGATCCCCGCGCAACATCCCAAGGACGCGGAACTGGGAAAGCGCAATCCCATCTGCACTGACTGTCATGACCCGGCTGGAGCACAAATGGTTTACAAGCGATTCAATCACACCGTCTATTTTGCCGAAAATCACCGGCACGAGGCCTACCAGCACGAACGGGTGTGCGCCATGTGCCACAAGCAAAATTTCTGCGACGATTGCCATGCTGTCCGGGTCGAACTCAAACCCTCCTTGAAAAACCAGACCGACAATTACCGGCGCATGCCGCACCGCGGCGATTATCTGACCAGGCACCGGATCGACGGCCGTATTGATCCGGTCCCCTGCTATCGTTGCCACGGCAATCCAAAAACCAACAAAACCTGTGTTCGCTGTCATGGTTAATTTATAAATGGGCTGCCCAATGGAGGCATAATAATGTCAAGATCATATACTTTTTTACTTATCATGCTGCCGGCCATCTTGTTAATCAGTTGTTCCGACCGCAATCCTGAAGCTCCTCTATTTGACAAGGCCCATCCACAAGGATGGGTTCTTGCCCATAATCTTGAAGCAACCGCTGATATTGCAGGTTGTCAGAGTTGCCATGGCCTCAATTTTACTGGGAACGCAAACGTGACGAGCTGTTTTACCTGTCACCTTGACGGTCCGCCCTTTTTAAGACACTCTGCAACCTGGACCAATCCTCTGGTGGATCACCAGAATTTTGCCGAAAACTTCAGTTGGACAAATTGCAGTATAGCTGCCTGCCACGGTACCAATCTTAGAGGCGGAGGCGGTTCGGTGGAGACCGGCCCCAGTTGTTTTGCCGCAGAATGCCATGTTGATGGTCCGCCGGCGCCCCATGCCTCTCCCTTTGTTGCGGCGAGTGCTCACGGCCCCGCTGCCAAGGTCGATCAATTTTTCTGCCGCAACTGCCACGGCCGGCCACAATTTGATTTTAA
>CALZHT010000189.1 GCA_945787445.1 uncultured Desulfobulbaceae bacterium | reverse complement strand
CATGGGAGGCCTCAAGATCAAAGTCCAGGGTCATATGGGCCGGGATGCCAGGCGCAATAACGAGCTTCCTGGCATTGGCCAGATGCACGGAAATCTCAAGGGTTGTGACGGATACACCGTTTTCATCCACTAATTGCGCCGGCACAGCATTGTTGTTTACCTCAACCTGGATGTCGGCATTTGCATAATCAACCACCATGGTGGCCTCGACATAGGCGCCGCTTGGGATGGTGGCGGCGGTCAGAAATTCGGTCATCTCGGTGTATTGGGCGAAGTCCACCCTGGTCGAAAGCGGCAAGGTATTGACCACGGTGCCGTTTGCCTTGGTAAGGGTAATGGACGTTACATCCACGGTATAGGTGATAAAATCGCCGTCATTGTCGGTCAATCCTATGGTCACCTGGCCGGTAGTGCCTCCATCTGTTGCATCACTGCCGCAACCGATGAGCAGAAAAACCGCAAGGAAAAGAACAGTCAGTCCTAATAGCTGCACTACTCTGGTTCGCAAGGAACCGAGCCATTGCGTTACAAACGGGTGTTTGTTTTCTTTAAAATCCATGATATTCTCCTTCTCAAAAAATTAGCATTGTAAACCTATGCACAAAAGAAAGGCTTTTAACAGGTTGAACAATGCCACCCATGAAAAAGTTTCTAAAAAATCTTACCGTCTATGCGATGGCCTTCTGACAGGTCTATTTTTCACCCCGGGATGAGGACGGTTCCGTAATCCGTTGACCCGTTGGCGTAATATGCGCCTTTCCTGTGGTGTAAGCTTTTCGAGTTTTTTGAATCGGTTCTGTAAACGTTGTTTTTGCTCAGAGGGCAGACTCTTCCACTTTTTGAACCTCTTCTGCAGGTTTTTGCGCTTTGCCGGCGATAATTTCTTATATCGCCTGTAATTTTTAAGTAGCAACTCTTGTTTTTCCGGCGGTAATTTTTTGAACTGTTGAAAGCGACGCCGCAATTCCTTCCTGCGTTCCTCAGGAATGTTCTGCCAGCGCTTATACGCCTTTCTGATGACCTCTCGCTCTTCGACGCTGAGACTCTGCCATTTCTCAAACCGTTCCAACTTTGTTCCGTCCGATGCTACTGCCTCACCCACAACTGAAGGAATAATCGCAAAGCACCACACAGCGAGAAAAGCTAGAAGAAGCCGCTTTACTGTATTGATATTTTTGAACAACTCTGTAATACAATCATTCTTCATTTTTATTATCCTGTGTTGAGGTCTCACCGTTATCGTTCACAGATTCCGGACCGTCCATTTCCATGAACTGCAGGGTTTCCATGAGTTCCAGAAACTCAAGGTTCTCCAACAATTCAAGGTCTTGTTCGCCGATAGGATCTCGGGTTGGGATTTCAGCCGACCCCTTTATTGCCGGCGCATCACCTGTTTCCCCTGCAAGGCCGCTCCCGATCGGATACAACAGGAACAGCCACATCATGATAAGGGGGATATACAAAAAACCATGCAACAAGCTCACACTTCTCCTTCTTCCATCTCATCCATGCTTTGCAGAAGATCGAACTCCTCGAGAAGCTCCAGATTCTCAATTAGGTCCTGCTCCTCAAAAAAAGCGAGGGAAGAAATAAGCTCGACCATCTGAGGATTTTTGGAAAATTCCACACCATTGTTTATGTGCAGTTGTGGTCCGGCCAGCCAGAAGAGAAAAACGAGTGATGCCGCGGCAACCGCGCCGGCAGGATACCAGACAACGCGCCATGAACCAGGATGCCAGCCTTTTATGCGGTCAAGCCAGGAAGGCTTTGTGGTCTCCTTTTCCAAGCGCGCCCAGAATCTTTTTTCAAAATCCCTGGAAAGTTCGGGAGTCGGCCAATGGATCAGGTCCCCGTCATCCTCATCAAGGGTTTCCAGCAGAACTACGCAGGCGCTGCAGGATTCAAGATGCATGAGTAATTCATCCTCGCCTTTTTCCGACAAACCATGCGCCGTATATTCCGATAATTTATTTCGTGCTTCATTACAATCCATCAAAGACCTCGTATGTTATTAATGTAAACCGTTCATCAGGAAAAAAGTTTCTTGGTTTTGTTATTCTTTCTTCAGATGGGCAAGCTCTTGGGCAAGGAGCGCCTTGGCCCTGTGCAGCCTGAGCTTTACCGCAGTAACAGTACATTCAAGAATCTCAGCAATTTCCTCATAGGAAAGCTCCTGATATCTCCTGAGAATCACAGCCATTCTCAATGTATCCGGCAAATTATGTACTGCCTTCGCAACCTCCCTGGATAATTCATCCTGCTCATACTGATGGTCCGGGCCCGATGCTGCAGAGGGAATTCGCTCTAATAATGATGCCTTTCCGCTGCGATTCCAATCAGGATTGAGATTTTCCCTTTTGATTTTATTGATTCGGTTCAGACAGAGATTTCTGGCAATGGTATACAGCCAGGTAGAAAAGCGGGCCCTTGGCTCATAGCTTGCAGCAGCATGATACACCCTGAGAAACACCTCCTGCACCGCATCTTCCGCCTCCGGTCCGTTACCGAGCAATCGGAAGCAGAACTGAAAGAGCCGGCAATGGTTGTGTTGGAAAAGGATTTGAAAGGCATCTTTATCGCCTTTCTGAAAGGCGATCATGTGCTGCGTATCGGGATCCATATAAATAATAAACCCGTATGGTGTAAAAAAGTTTCTCTTTCATCAAACATGGTACATTAACTGCTTTCCCGACTTTTTGTGAGCTTGTCAAAATTCGGTTACCGAAAAGCCGTGTTTGATGAGCAGGGCCGCGGTTACTCCTGGCACGGGAGTAAGTCCGCAGGAGGGACTTCCCGCTTTCAGCAAGATTCCGGTTATGGGTTGCGACTGGGCAATGGCCAGAACGTGTTCCGCACCGAGCACAAAAGACTCTGTAACATGCAATCCATCCTTTCTGATTACTTCTGCCTTACCGGCAAGGACGTCGTCACCGTTCCCGCCTATCAGGTCGGCTGCAATTCTTGGGGTGGGAAGACCGCCCAATTGCTCTGGACAAACCGGTATCCATATGGCGCCAGCTAAATGTTCCATACAGGCGGCATTCTTTTGTATCTGGCCGTCATATCGCGTTTTGAGACCCACCAGGCAGGCGCTAACCAGATATATGGCTGGACTTTGGAATGGCATACTATTTTCTCCCT
>CALZHT010000188.1 GCA_945787445.1 uncultured Desulfobulbaceae bacterium | reverse complement strand
TGTAGGCTGGCGGTTTATTCTGACTAACTTCACCTGATTAAATAAGAACAATCGCCAGAATTCCCTGTTTATTTTGACGACATAACAATTGAGACTGCGAAGTATTTTCTCCGTCAGTCTCATTGGGTTTAAAATTTTGGATCTTCAATAAACGAATCAGTCCTTGCCTCTTCAACGTCCTTAAATATTTGATTTTCAGCATTCACTTTCATCAGACTAACCGCAATCAAATCAAGTAAAAGATGGCCGATCTGGTCAGTAACTACTTTGAATTGTTTTTCCAAACGCTCATCTTCATAAATATTCATGTAATCTCCCTTTTCTTAAAATATTTCAGTTGCCGCAAGCCGAACATGCTCAGCAGAGACCATGGTTGCTTTACTTTTCGCCGCCGCAATCAAAGCCCCTCTTGCCAGATGATTTGATTTTCGAAATAAACCGCCAGAACCTTGATGTATGGCAGTAACAGCGTTTTCTTCAAATACTGAGTGCTCGATTCCAGCCAGCAATAGATGATGGTCGAGGTACTGCTGCATTTCCATTCGGTTCACTCCCTTCAGGTGTGCTCGCCCAACCACTCTTGACGCCAGCGGCAATGAGTTTCTATAGCGAAGATTATCCGCCAGGTTGTTTTGCCCTGCTAACACAAGTGGCAGGTGCGGCTTTGAATCTTTTTCAAATTGAGTCAAAGTGTGGAGTTCAGCAAAAACATTAAGACGGAGTAAAGAAGCTTCATCAATTACCAGCACGACTTTCATTTTCTTGTGTACCAGATCAAGAACTTCTGCCTTGATTATTTTGGTCATGATCGCTTTTGAGTTGCTGGACAAATCGATACCCATTCCATTGGTGATCTGCCGGTACAACTCAAGGATTGAACCTGAAGTAGCAGTGATATAAATAACCTTGTACTGGGAAGGATGGAACTCGCCCATTACATATCGAAGTGCCGTGGATTTTCCACTACCAATCTCACCGGTCACTAAAGTTGAAGCGCCAATTTCAACTGCATGCAGTATTCGATCCTGCACACCTTTAACCGCAGCTGTTTCCATAATGTCTTTTCTGTCTATTTCCGGCGTGAATGGAACTTTTGAAAGACCAAAGAAGGTACGATAGGTATTGTGCATCACGCTCCCTCCCATAGTTGGCCAGTCTCCGGGGTAGATTCCTGGGGCATAATTTCTATCTGGCAGTTTTTATCTCTTTTGACCCGGCAGTTGACATGTAGATCTACTTGTTGCAAGCTGCCGAACGACTTTCCTCCCATTTTGATTTCAACCAGTTCCGGTTTGTTTTCGTGGAACAATAACTCTACCCGTTTGCCAATCAGTTCAACAGGAGCTTCGAACAAACGATTACTAATGGTTACAGTCCGGTCTTTATTGACTCGGCGTCGAACCGTTTTTCTAAAGTGGTCAGAAAGGTCACGCGGGGCGCATCTAATACATTCCATATTAGAGGTGAATCGCGTGAAGGGCGACTCGCCGGTGGAAGAGTGATGCCGCAGATGATAGTCCTGCCGGAGCCAAAAATCGAATGTCTCATTAATATCATCAAGAGAAGAGCCTTTGAAACATGGCAGAAACTGGCTGCGAACGGTCCTGAAGAACCTTTCTATTTTTCCTTTTCCCTGTGGCATATAGGGCCTTGCATGAACCAGGGCGATGCCGAGGGAGGCGCAGGTGAATTCTAATTGTTTTGATCGAAAGGCCGCACCATTGTCAACATACAGCTTCCGAGGCAGTCCCCTGATTAACAGTGCCTGCTCAAAGGCCTGAATGAAACAAGCAAGTGACTCGGCAAGAAAAAACTCACCATGGGTGATAAGCCTTGAATGGTCATCGATAAAAGCAATGAGATATGTTTTACGACGCCGTTGACCGCCATTGTCGAGCTTGGGACCGTGCATTACATCACATTGCCACAGGTCGTTTGGAAGCTCTGCCTCAAACTTTCTTCTGTCCACCCCCGGAAACGGTCTTTCTGTCATGATCCCTTCCTGGTGGAAGAATCGGTACAGAGTTGTCTGTTTCAACTCTATCTCCGCCGGCAGAACCTTCCTTGCCTTGACCTCCTTTATAAAATTGGGCACGGATAAGGTCGGCAGCTCTTTACGGAGCCGGATGAGTGTAAGACAGGTCTCTTTATCGTATCGTCGGGCCTTGCCATTATCACATCGACCTTGAGGATAGAGCGCCTGTATCCTTCTTCCGCCTTCTATGTACGATTTGACCCAGCTCAGAATAGTACTTTTCCCTATGCTGGTCCTGGGTGAGTGCGGAATTGTCCACCGCCGCGCACATTTTTCTGTAAGCAGCCTCTCTTGTTCACCATATTCAAGCCTATTGGAACCAATGAAGTCGTGAATAACGTTGAACCGAAAGGCCGCAATCTCCTGTTTCTCTTCTTCTGTCATAAATCTGCCTCCAAAATTAAGTTTTTCCGACCGTAAATCGAAAGACTTAAGAGTGCAGCCGCAGACTCAGGTAGGTTGGCAGAATCCAGACAGCATACGCTATTTAAACTGAACAACTCACCGGGATATGGCCAAGAGCTAAAAGTTTGTCGTAGGCCGTCAACAGATCACGGAAATCCACTACACCAAAGCGGGCAAAAACCTTGCGCTTTAGGTTTGCCAGCCAGTGGCGCTGACGGGAAGTTGCTATACCCGGTGGCCACCTACCGTGAGTAATACGATCAGACAGTCCGGCTTTAATGGATTTTGATGAGGACTGAACACGGGCAAAATGACTTGCCGGACGACAGCAAATAACGCAACCGCAATCGTTGCAACGGAAACGTTTCACCTGTAACGGGGATGTGAAGTGGTCGAAAAGTCTATCTACGAATCCATGCCCCCAAACTTTATAATGCCGGCAGCGTGGACAACGGGAAGGCCTGGGCCACTGAAAATTGTGTCCCTTATTAAAAACGTCCTTGAGAATAACGTCGACAAAGTGTAACATTTTCTACACCTATATTGAGATTGGGGCTCACGAGGCCCACAGTTCAGGGCGGTGGAGTCTGCAAACTTCCCGCCCTTTTTTTTATTAAAAAAAAAGACCTTAAAAAAACAGGTCAGAATAATTTGAATATTTATCTCAATTTGTCAAACGATCTAGAAAATATACCCAATATCCTTATTCAAATAATTAGGCTGCTTAGA
>CALZHT010000187.1 GCA_945787445.1 uncultured Desulfobulbaceae bacterium | reverse complement strand
GGCTGGATTCAGGCAAATTCTGAATCCTGGGATGCGATAGCTGATCTGCCCAAAGTACAAAGTCTCTTCGAACGCACAATTGAGCTGGATGAGAGCTTTAACTACGGAGCGTCCCATACATTCATGGGTGTCCTGTTAACCATACGTCCACCCTCCCTTGGTGGAAGACCTGAGGAGGCCCGGAAGCACTTCGAGAGGGCCATCGAACTAGGTCAGGGCAGGTTTCTACCTACCTATGTAATGTATGCGAAGCATTATGCAAAACTGGTCTATAAGGAAAAACTTTTTTACGATCTCCTGGACAGGGTCCTGGATTCTCCGGTGGACGAGGTTTCCGAGCTTATACTCATAAATAGACTGGCCCGGCGACAGGCCGGGGATCTGATTGATGACGCCCGCAAAGAAGAATATTTTTAATAATGCAGACACTGCTCAAAAATTTATTAATTCGATGAATTATAATCACATTCAAAACATACTTCAGGGAGTGAGATGATGGAACGATTGAGAATCTTGATTATTTGCTCGGTAGTCATGGTTGCCGTGTTATTTTTTTCGAATCCGGCATCTGCCGTGAGGATTAAGATCGCCACCAAGGCTCCGGAAAATTTCAAATCAGCTAAAATCCTCAAAAGGATGTTCAGGGAGATCAAGGAAAAGACGGACGGGAAAGTTGTCTTTAAGGTCTATTACGGTGGGGTGAAAGGAACAGGCCGTGACCTTCTTCTCAAGATGAAAAGCGGTGAGATCCATGGGGCCGAGTTTATGTCTGTTGAGGCTGCATCGGTGAGCAGGGATCTTGAGCTCATGAGCGTTCCGCTCACCTTCAAAGATTATAAGGAAGTTGACCACGTGTTTGAAAAGATGTCTGTCCACCTCAAGAAACAACTGGAAGAAAGGGGGTATGTGCTCCTTGGTTGGCTGGAGATGGGATTTGCCTATATCATGTCTGTGGAACCCATTGAGGGTCTGGCAGACCTCAAGAACAAAAAGGTATGGATTCCAGAGGGCGATCGTGTTGGCCGGGCTGTTTTTGAGGAAATAGGTGTCCCCCCGATCCCAATGACCATTGCTGATGTGATACTGGCGCTGCAGACAGGACAGATCGACACGGTTGCCAATTCCTTTGTGGGCTCCATTGCGCTCCAATGGCATACCAGCATCAGATACATTACTGATACCCCCATCCTCTACGCCTATGGCCTTTTTATGATCACCAGGGAAGCATATGACAAGATCCCTGCCAGGTACAGAGAGACGGTTCATGAAATCCTGGATCGCTATTTCGACGAATTAAATATGGATATCCGGAAGAGCAATCGTGATTCAGCCCAAACACTGATCAATGAGGGAATCCAGTTTGTCCCGGTAACACCCGAAAATTACAAAGAGTTTGAGCAGGTTATCCATGAGGTGAAAGACCAGTTGTTAGAAAAAGAATTCTCCGGTGAGGGCCTCACGAAATTGCGACAATATTTTCACGAATACCGCAAGACCCACCCTGAAGGGAAATAGGACGGTGACGGAAGATAAAAAGAGTGCCTTTGCTTTTCTTGCAAGGCTTGAAGACGGTGTTCTCATGTTCATCCTGGTGGGCATTGTCCTTCTCTCCTTTACCCAGATCCTGCTCCGGAATATCTTTGGGATCGGCCTGATCTGGAAAGATCCCCTGGTCCGTCAGATGCTCCTTTGGGTGACCCTTGTGGGCGCTCTGGTTGCAACAAGGAACCACAACCATATCACCGTAGATGCCATCAGCCGGCATCTTCCCCCCGGAAGGATAAAGTCTGCAACAGGCTTTATATGCGATACCTTTGCAACGATTGTCTGTGCCCTGCTGACCCACTCCACTTTCCTAGTTTTTTATATGGAATTTCAGGATCCGCTGGGAGGTTATATCATGCCCGGCCTTCCTTTGTGGGCATCTCTTCTTACCCTGCCGTTTGCCTTTGGTGTGATGACTCTCCGCTTTTTACGCTTCAGTATTCTCTCCCTCCTGCATACCGTCAAAGGTGAGATAAAAATATGATCGGCATGCTGGGCATCATCTCCATAATTGCCTGTCTCCTCCTTGGGGCTCCTGTCTTTTGCGTTTTTGGGGCTGCAGCCATGCTTGGCTGGTACATGGATGGAACATCGATTTCTGTGGTGGGTACGGATATATTTCGCCTCTCCGGCAATTTTGTCCTGGTCACCATTCCCATGTTTACCTATGCAGGCTATCTCCTGGGAGAAAGCGGGGCACCTAAGCGCCTGGTAAAACTCTCCAGGGCTTTTTTTGGATTGATTCCCGGAGGGTTGGCCATTGTGTCCATTGTGGCCTGTTCTCTTTTTACAGCCTTTACCGGGGCTTCCGGTATAACCATTGCGGCACTGGGATCACTTCTTCTCCCTGCACTGCTGCAAGACAAATACAGTGAGAACTTCTCTTTAGGGCTTGTAACCACTGGCGGAAGTCTTGGATTGCTTTTTGCTCCGAGTGTTCCTCTCATAATTTACGGCGTGATCACTGAAATCCCTATTTCCGATATGTTCATTGCAGGTGTAATCCCTGGTCTTTTGATGCTCTTCATTCTATGTGCGTTCAGTGTCTTTATCGCCAAAAGAGACAACATTCCCCGCTCGCAGTTGAAATGGAAGGCTCTGGGCGAAACCCTGTGGGAAGCCAAATGGGAGGTCCCTCTGCCTCTTGTTGTTCTTGGCGGCATTTACGGGGGGGTATTCACAGTGAGTGATGCTGCTGCTGTGGCGGCTTTCTGGGTCTTGATAGTGGAGGTGCTGATCCACAGGGAGATTTCCTTATCTCAGCATAAGAAGCTCATCCTGGACAGTATGGTCATGGTGGGTGGTATCCTGATCATTATGGCTGCTGCCCTCGCCTTAACGAATTATTTCATAGATATTGATGTGCCCATGATGATCTTCGACTTCATTCAGGGGGTCGTTAGCACCAAGCTCTTATTTCTTATCCTGCTTAATTGCTTTTTGTTTGTTCTGGGGATGTTTCTGGATATCTTTTCCGCTCTCGTTATAGTTGTTCCCCTTATTACGCCTGTTGCACAGGGATACGGAATCAACAATGTCCACCTGGGCATTATCTTTCTGGCTAATATGCAGATTGGCTATCTAACGCCTCCTCTTGGCATTGGCCTCTTCATATCCAGCTATCGTTT
>CALZHT010000186.1 GCA_945787445.1 uncultured Desulfobulbaceae bacterium | reverse complement strand
TGATATCAATCTGCAATAGCTGCTATTCATCTTGATCTACAACCTCTCAGCCTTCCTGTGCTATATCCAGCATAAATAGAATACCAAGGCAGAACATTAATTCATTTTGAGCTAAAGGCTGACTATCCATGGCACGACATTAGAGAGTCAATACCCTGCCCTACGGATTCGTAGTCAAAAATCCCTGAGCTTCACAAACTCCTCAATAGCTTCATTTACCTGTTTTCATTAAGTATAATTTTTCTCTTTCTTTTCTAATTTTGTCCAGTTTTGCTAATTTTGGATAAAAAGTCTCACATAGATTCACACATAAAATCCAAAATTTCATTATCCATCTGATTCCGATGTTCGACATTTAGGCAAAAATTGAGTCCAAATGTCTGCGTATAAAACCCCTTTCATTTTTTGATAATGGCACATAGAAATTTCAATAGGTTACGGCTTGCCTTTTAAGTGGTAAGCGCTTATTTATCCACCTGCTCCGGCAACCGCGAGCAGTTTGTTCCGGTTGAGATTCCACGGCAGCAGTACCTCCAGGTCTTCAAGGGTTTCAGCCTCTGGAAGCTTCTCGAAAATATATCGAAAATAACTATATGGCTCCAGACCATTGGCCTTGGCACTTTCGACCAGGCTGTACAGCACGGCACTTGCCGCAGCGCCCTCGGGCGTCCCTGAGAACAACCAGTTCTTGCGCCCCACGACGAAAGGCCTAATACAATTTTCCGCAGCATTGTTATCCATGGGAAGACGGCCATCCTGCAGATACACCACAAGACGGACCCACTGTTTTAACGTATATGATATGGCCTTGCCGAGAAGCCCTTTCGGTGGTGTCTGGGTTGATCTCTTGAGCAGCCACTGCCTGAACTCATCAAGGATGGGCTTAGATTTCTGTTGACGCTCCTGAGAGATTTCTTCCGGCGACAGGTTTTTCTTTTTCGTTTCTTTTTCTATCCGGTAAAGTCTTCTAATATAATTGAGGGCAACATCAGCGCTCCCGGTTTTTTTCCGGTTTTTGCCTTGCGCTTTGACAACATCCTTGAACTTACGCCGAGCATGAGCCCAACAACCCATATGCTCAATATTCTGCTCGCCGTCCAAAAAATCATAACCACTATAGCCGTCTGTCTGCACATATCCCTTGTAACCACGCAGGAAGGTGGCAGCAACATCGCCGGCACGCGTTGGATGATACTGATAAATCAAAGCAGGTTTTTTCGGATCTCCTCTTCGGAAAATCCACATATATGACTTGGTAGTCGGATCCCGGCCGGGTTCGGCAAGAACTTGCACTGTTGTTTCATCAATATTAATTAGACACCCCGACAAAATTTCATCCTGGAGTAAATTGACCAGCGGCATGCAAGCCTCGGCCGCCTTCATGGCCCAACTACACATAGAAGTACGCGATATTTCAATGCCGAGCCGCTCAAACTGTTTCTCCTGGCGATAGAAGGGCAAAGCATCGATAAATTTACCGGTCAGCACATGCGCCAGAAGGCTTGGGGTAACGATAGATTTGGGAATAATCTGCGGCGGTACTGGAGCAATCCTGACCGTGGGGCCATCATCCTCAAGACCCTCGCATTGTCGACAGGCATATTTAGGACGGATATTGCGGATAACCTGTATCTTGGCGGGTACTATATCGAGCTGTTCGGACATTTCCTCGCCGATGCGACTTAGTTTGCTACCACAACCGCAGACCTTCTCATCATCAGCAAGATCATGCACAACCTCAACCCTGGGAAGGTCTTCCGGCAGAGCTCTTCTGCCTCGCTTCTTTCGGGTATGGGCCGACACTTCGATCTCTTTCTCAGAAGCAGAATCCTCGGAAAGATCCGGTTCCGGCATATCGAAAAGCGGTAGGGGTTGGGCGAACGCGTCGGCAGATCCTTTTTCACTCTTGCGGCCAAACAGTTGGGCGCGAAGGATGTGGATTTGCTCCAGCAGAAGGTCGGTTTCCTGGTCGTAACGCTTTTGAAGATCGGTAAAATCCTCTCCAAGCCTAACAAGCATTTGCTTGAGGGATTCGGTGTCATCAGGCAATGTGGAGGCGTTAAAATTCATACACGCATACTAACATAACTATTTGATATAGCAATAGTTATTATTGTTTGGCGCAGATTTTTTTCTGCTCATATAACAGTCGAATAACTCAGGCGTTGATGGGCGCATTTCTGGTCAAGAGACAGGCCGTCAATAAGCCAGTTCAGCTCCCTGCCGTCGATACCAAGAACATCCTCTGCTGAGTCGGGCCATCGAAACCGGTCTTTCTCCAGTCGTTTCTGCCAAAGACAGAAACCGTTTCGGTCCCAGTAAAGAATTTTGACAATATCACGCTTGCGGTTACAGAAAGCAAACAAATGGCCGGAAAGGGGATTAAGCTCAAGCTGTTCTTCGACAAGAATCGAGAGGCCGTTGATTGACTTTCGCATGTCTGTGACCCCCACTGCCAGCAATACCTTTATATCCGGGGTGGCGGGAAACATCGTCAACCCTTCAACGTCGAGATGATCCGGGAGAGCGTCGCGGGAGTAAATCCGTCATGAACTTCGATTTTCAACCTGGCACCGAGGTCAATCTTCAGAGCGGCAGTGTGATTATGGCATGATACTTCATGATTAATTCTTACTGCAGGTACAGATACAAAATGAGTTGCTGCCTTACGTTGCCGATCTGTTTTCTTTTTCCAATAGGTGAGTGCATGGTATGAAAGATTATGACGCCGGCAATATTCTGCTCTCGTAAGTCCGCTCTTTCGCAAGGCCTTCAGATGGGCCTGCCAGATCCTACTATTTGTCGGTTGGATAATTGATGACTTGTCTAGCATGGTGAGCCTCCTCTTTTTTGAGTTTGCTCAACTATGCCATATCAGATAATGTCGTGGTAGATGGGGTTCAATAGGCGCTTACAGAATAAATATTTAAAAAAACCTTGACATATTGTTTAGCTGCTATACTATATGGGCATGGATAGAGAAAAAACTTGTGAAGAGATTGAAGAGCTCTTTATTCGCCTGGTGAATAAATATAAAGCGCTGGAAAAGATTCCTGTAGACTATGGAGTTGGGAAAGACCTTTATCACACAGAAAGACACCTGTTAGAACAGATTGGTGATTACCCTGAGAAGAACATTACTGAGATTGCCCAGTTCCAGGGGGTTACCAAAGGTGCTATTTCACAGACTGTTAAAAAACTT
>CALZHT010000185.1 GCA_945787445.1 uncultured Desulfobulbaceae bacterium | reverse complement strand
CATAAACAATCTAACGGGTCGTCATCAATGTATTTCAGGGCATCGTCAAAAGACAGAAATATTCCGCCGAAATCGCCGATTGACTCCCATTTGTCTCTGTGGCTCCACCAGAGCACTTCAACCGTGTCTTTTTCGCCGGTGAATCGTAATCTTGCCGTCGGTGTTTTCCGCGGCCCGTAAAAGATGGAATACCCGGCTCTATCTTTCTTTACCGTCACGCCGCCTTTACGGAAAAAGGCTTCTATTCTGGTTTGGTATGGATCAGCGTCTGCTTTCGGCATTTCATTGCCTGGTTTTCTTTTCTTCCTTACCGTTCCATCAAATCCCGGGCAACCAGTATTTTCCGCGTGTTCCCTTGACAAGGGATAGTCCCGGCAATGTTCGGGTTTCATATCCTGAATCCTGCAGATATATTTATTTTTCCGGGGCAACTTACGCAGCCAAGGACACCTTGCAACATCATCACCGGTCGTTGGACTGATCCAGATGTCATATACTTGATGGCCTTCCCATATGTGGATGGCATCAACCCATGCCAGAATATCAGCACGGTCATTCTCTTCCCAGCGCCGAATATCCTCTTCGGTGGCGCATACATCAATCGCGCCTGAGAAATTCAGACAACAATTTCCGCATTGTTTGCATTTGAAGTCCTTTGGGGGCATACTTCCCTCATCTGTTTTTCGATAAATTGTTGCATTTCCTCTTTCCTCGGGAGTTCAAGCTGGTATTTGGAAACGAAAAGCCCATTGTCCATGCCGGCCAGGGCATATTCCACCAGGGCATGACCCTTTTTTGTACAGAGCAGTATGGGTTAAGCAGAGTTTAGGGATCATCGTCTGACCGTCTATTTGAGATTTGGGAGTCGGTGACTCCCAATTTCGGAACTTGTTGATTTCCTAATCATAAACAGGTCCTAAACTGGCAGATAATGCCTGCCGTATCGGCTCATTTATATGTATCCGGTGCCAGGCTTGACAAATGGTTATTTAGTGCGATGCGTCGGATATTCCTAGTTCTCCTCAAATTCCAATCCACGTTAACGCTTTTTCCTGCAATATATAATCTCAAATATGGTTCTAAAGCTCTTCTTTTCCATTCCCTCTTTGTCCTTTGCGTAAAAATACATTTGTGTTAAAACAGTGCTTCACTGAATAATGAGGAATAGTTATCGCATGAGCAAAACCATTCATTTTATACCGGATAATGTCAAGGCCTCGGCCGAGGAAGGGGAAAATCTTCTTGCCGTGGCGGCCAATGCTGGTGTGTATATCCATGCTTACTGCGGCGGCGACGGCGTCTGTAATAAGTGCAAAGTCATCATTGAAAAAGGTGAGGCTGTTCATGAAAACGGCTCCGCTCCCCGCAAAAAGAAGGACAATACCGTTCTGGCCTGCCAGACAAACATCCTTTCCGACATTGAAGTCCGGGTTCCGGATCAAATAAAGGCCGACGGCAAGGCCCTTAAACGGAAGCCGATCACAACCAGGTCGATATCCGCCCGTTCCCTGGAGGCTCTGGTCGGTGAATGGCAGGTGGACCCTCCGGTTGAAAAACGATGTATCAAGCTAAAACCGCCCTCCCTGGAAGACAACATACCGGATCTGCAGCGGCTGCTGCATGCCATCAGGAAAAGATGCCATGACTGTGAAGAGCCCACCTACGACCACCCGGAACTCCTGCGGGAACTCCCCTTTCTTCTGCGGGAAGCCAACTGGGAGGTAACGGTTATCTTGCTGCGCGGTAAAAGAGCCGAGGAGCCGGATAGGATAATCGCCGTTGAACCGGGAGACACCACCGACAAACTTTATGGTCTTGCCGTTGATATCGGGACAACCACAATTTGTGGCCTGCTGATCGACCTGAACGCCGGCAAGGTGATCGCAGAGGCCTCAGCCTACAACGAACAGATAAGCTACGGCGAAGACGTGATTTCACGAATTATTTATTCCCAGCGCCCAGGCGGCCTCAAAGCGATTCAGGAAAAGGTAGTCCACACCATCAACCAAATCATCGATGATGTCTGCAAAAAAGTGATTATCAGTCCCAGCGATATCAGCTATATCATGGCGGCCGGCAACACTATAATGTCCCATCTTTTTCTTGCCTTGGACCCGAAATTTCTCAGGGAGTCGCCTTATGTCCCCACCTGCAGCCAGTTTCCTCTCACCCGGGCGGCCCAGCTGGGGGTGTATGCCCATCCTTCCGTGCGGCTCTTCCTCTACCCGGCGGTGGCAAGTTATGTCGGCGGCGATATCATTGCCGGGGTGCATGCCTGCCGGATGTATAAAAGCCCTAAATTAACATTGTTTATTGATATCGGCACCAATGGCGAAATCGTCATCGGCAACGAGGAGTGGATGGTGTGCGCAGCCTGTTCCGCCGGGCCGGCTTTCGAGGGCGGCGGCATAAAGCACGGCATGCGGGCGAGCAATGGCGCCATTGAAAACTTCCACATCCACCCGGAATCACTCGAACCGATGATCGTGACCATTGGCCGCACAAAACCGCAGGGCATCTGTGGTTCCGGCTTGATCAGTATTGTTTCCGAACTCCTGGAAGCGCATGTCATTGACCAGCAGGGCAAATTCAAACGCGATCGCAATCATCCGCGGATCAGGGAAGGGGAGGATGGCTATGAATATGTCATTGCCTGGAGCAAGGATTCAAAAACCGGCGAGGATATTGTTATCACCGAGGTTGATCTGGATAATATGATCCGGGCCAAAGGCGCCATGTTTGCAGGGTATCAAACCTTGCTTGAATCGGTGGGTATGACCTTTACCGATCTTGATCGAGTGATCCTGGCCGGTAATTTCGGGGCGTACATTGATCTGGAGCGGGCCATCTGCATAGGATTGCTGCCCGATATTGACCGGGATAAATTCTATTACCTGGGCAATGGCTCCCTCCTGGGTGCACAAATCAGCCTTATCGACCACAAACGTTTCCGTGAGCGGATCATAGTGAGAAAGCTGCTGACCAATATGGAGCTCTCCGAGAATCCACAGTTCATGTCCCACTATATGGCCGCCCTATTTCTGCCCCATACTGATATGAGCTTTTTTCCATCTGTGCAAGAGAAACTGATAATATAATTTAAAAATTTAGCATTCGAATTATTATTTAATATGCACTCACATTCCCCGCAGCCGCTTGCGCACGCAATCTTTTTGCGTAACCTGCGGGGAATACACTCGCTGATCGTATTCAGCAGAGTAATTTTTATAGAAATTAACACTCCATAGCCATTTTCATGGAAATCCAGCCCGATCTTTCCGTATGCGTGGTTGCAAACAACAGGAGTTTTATCCAGGGCTTCCTTAAGTCCCTTCATGCCTCGACCCCGAATATTTCGTTTGAAACCATTGTCGTTGCTGCAAAGAACTTTGATCATCAGGACATCGTTGAAGAGTTTCCGCAGATCATTCTCTACGAAAACACTCCAGAGGAATCTTTGGCCGCTTCGTTGAACCGGGCCATGGAGCTTGGCCGGGGCCGTTATATATCTTTGTGGGAACAGGATGTTTCCTTCCAAAACGACTGCCCCAAGAAACTGGTTGATTTTCTGGACCATTCGCCGGAAACAGGAATCGCCGGGCCCCGTATAACCAATATCCAGGGGACGACCTTTCTTTCGGCCCGAAGTTTTTTAGGCCTCTTTACCCTGGTACGCTTTGTGTTGGGATTTGGTCCTCCTTTCCGCAAAAAGGATACCCTCCACTTCCCTCTCCGCAAAGAAACAAACACGCCATGGGAAACAGACTGGCTTTTTGGATCAGGTCTTGTGGTCCGGCGAGAAGTTGTTGACGATATCGGTCTTCTTGAACCAAAGCTGACGGGACCCTATACTGCTATGGAATATTGCTGG
>CALZHT010000184.1 GCA_945787445.1 uncultured Desulfobulbaceae bacterium | reverse complement strand
CGGATCTTTTTCCGCCAGCATCTTGTCCGGCTCCTTCACATAGCGGCTGAGCCAGGCCCGATCCCGCTTCCGGGTCACATGCAACAGATTCGGCCCCAAGCCTTCCTGCTTAGAAGCACCCTCTTCTTCTACTCCAATCTTATGGCAGGCGCTGCAGCGGGTGCGGTAAATTGTTTCGCCCCGGGAGATGGGCCGCAGATCCGGGGCGTCCGCATAATCCCGTTTCTGTTTCGGGGGCAGCTTCCAGTTGTGCAGCCAGTTGCCGATCTTTTCCGCAAGGATATAGGGATTTTCAAAAGGCGAACCCTTTATCCACTGGCCCGTACTTTGATTGCCCATGATGAGGTTTACGGTGTGGGCCGAAAGATCACCACTCTCGTCCTCCTCACTCCACAGGCCCAGCTTCTTGCGCAGCATGGTGATATCGGCCTCTTTCCCGGTCAGGAATAGCCAGCCGGAAATTTTTTTGCATACCGTTTAAGAACCTCCGGCGTATCATAATCCGGTTCGATGGTGATCGAATACATAAAGACATCCTTGCCGACCCGATCCCCCAGGATTTTCTGGACTTCGAGGAGCCGGGCAGTCTCCAGGGGACAGACGTCCGGACATCTGGTGAAAATAAAATTGATGACCACCACCTTCTCCTTGATGAGATCATCGAAGAACCGCACTATTTCCCTTTCATGGGTGACCAGCGGGACGTTGGGAAAGTAGTCAGCCCCCCAGACCGATCCCGCTTTGCCGGCAGCCTCCCCGGCGACTCCTAGAAGGATGAGCATGACTCCCGTGAACATGGAAAGGATATGTTTGCGACTTCTCTGCATAGTGTATTCTCCCGTGCTTTTCGAATATTGATTGCTTTCTCGAAATATACCAGCTTAACAAGTACCATTAATAGGCTGGAACGAAAATAGCCTGCAGCCTGATTAAAAAATTAGTATGGATACCTGCATAATACAAGGCGGGTGGCGTAACGCACAACCCACCTTTCGCTATTTTTTGTGTTTTTCACTGCTGGAGGACGCCCGGAATATAGAACACTGTTGCCTTATCATTCCGGATTCTCGCCCTCCCTTGCATCCTATTGTTGATACGACGGTCCAAACCCGTCTCCGCTCCTGAAAGTTGGGAGCGCCGCAGAGTCGACGTATTCAACCCCATCCCAGGTGGGAATCGGCGCCGGCATCAACTTTACCTGACCCGGAAATTCGAGGTCCCAGCGCAGCAACATGGCATGATCCTCGTGCTGGGTGTTATGGCAATGTTCCATATAGGTGCCGGCAAACTCCCGGAACCGGATGGCGATTTCAACACTGTGGGTATCGTCCGCATCCGGGCCAACCCGGAAGACATCCTTGCGGGCCCACTTCTCCCACTCAGGCGGCGCCTTGCCGCCCCTGCGGAGGATGATTCCTTCTTCGAAGTGGACATGGACCGGATGGCTCCAGCCTCCATTGCCGAGGATGCTCCAGACCTCAAGTGTTCCCTCGCCGGCAAAACCAGCCTCGGTGGGCCCGGTGGCCAACTGAGGCGATGCGGATACCCGCCGGGGATCCATGGTAAAACCAGCACCGCCATCCGTCTTGATGGTCCACGGCGCCTCGTCGGTAGCGGACGAGCGGCCGAATTCAAAGGTCCGGTGCACCGCGTTGGCGAGCATTTCCTTATCCGCCGGATCGTCGCGGTCTACAGGCAACGGGATCATCTTTTGCAAACCCGGCTCGAATTCATAGGGATCCATGCTCAGGTCTTTGCCGTCGTAGGCATGCACCCGGAATTCCATGAACTTGCCAACAGCCGGGTCACCGTTTACCCACCTGTCAGCTACATCATCGTCGTCCTTATCCAGCATCTGCGGTTTATATTGCTTGGAAAGGACGTCTGCCAAAGGGATCTTTTTGCCGGTTTTTCTGCTGTTGCTGTGTTCCATCAGGTTGACAAGGTAAAGTTTGTCTCCCGGTTGGATGTCGTGCTTGCTGAAGTCAACAATTATGTCGTAACGCTCGGCAATAGCCTGGGTCGGCAACTGCCCTCTGTGTTCAAGGAGGTCGCCGTCATTGTCAAGATCCATTTTCCCGTCAAAGGGAACCGCATGTTCCATGATGTTACCATCATTGGCGATCATGTGGAAAGGCACGCGATTGTAAGAGACTCCTGATTTCGGCGGGCCGGCCATCTCGCCGTCACCTCCATCTATCTGGTGCACCAGTGCAAGGGTAAAGTAGCGGGCCACCGAGCCGTTGAGGATACGCAAACGATAGCGGCGCGCGGCCACGTCGAAATAAGGATGGTACAGCCAGTTGGTCAGCAGCTGGTCACCGAGAAAACCGTCAAGGTTAAAGATGTTGAACCACAGTTGGCCCTCTTCGTCCCAGGCCTTGTCGGCGATTAATAGGTTCACGTCATAGTCACGGTTACCCCAGGGCAAAGCTGTGCCGCTCGGCAGGCGCAGGTTGACTCCGTCTTCATGGTCCTCCTTACCGCGGTCCAGAGCGCTGTAATAATTCATCATCGTAGCATTACCCTTGTAAACATTCTGGGCGGTGAAGTCGAGCATGTGGTCATGGAACCAGTGGGTGCTCATGGTTTCTCGCCAATCGCCACGGATCCTTATGGACCCGTTTTCACAGGTCTTTACTCCCGGATCACCATCGTTGACAAAGAGTGTTTCCCCGGTCGCGCACGGATAGGCGGCCCGTGGATCGGTTGCGTCGGTGTTGATGGTATCATATCCGGCAAGCTGTATCGGCCAGCGGTAGTCATAGAACTGCCCCGGAAAGAAGAAGGCGTTTGTGTAGCCGTCGCTTTCAGCAGGGGTGTGACCGTTATGTTCATGGGTGGAAATAGTATGCAGACCGAAGCCGCGATTCGCCGCCGGGTCGATGGGCAGCGCATTGTAATGACGCATCAGGATCGGTTCGCCATACCGCACATTGAGTAGTTTGGGCGGCAAGGTACCGTCGAAGGTCCATAGGGCCTCGTGATCCTGGATCGGCATATTCGGATGAAACCGGATGGCTATTCCCCTTGTCGTGCCTTCCGTTTCCGGAAGCCCGGCCGTATTGTAATAAAGACCTCCAGGGCTGAATTCGCCCTTTTCGTAACCGTGCATCTGTTTCTGATCGCGAAAGCCGCCGTTCACTCTAGACCCGGCCTGGGCGGTCGTGAAAAATGCCTGAGGATAGAACTCATTCCAGCGCTGGTGGGCCCAGCCCTCTCCTGGGGGACGGCCTTCTGCCGGAGGATTATCGAGGTACCGTCCCAGGAAATCCTCAATGTCATATTTCCAGGGGTTTTCAAACTGGGTGTTCGATAATTCCGTTGGGAAAGGTGCGATACCTTTCTGGTCCAGGAAGGCCTCCAGTTCAATGCCGGCAGGTCCGTTTTTGGCAATATCTTCCGGGTCATGCTCGGGATACGGTCCGGTGGTCGGCAAAGGAAAGGTCAATGTCGGAGCCGGCGCATTGGGGTCAAGCGGCTCGGTGCCGAATTCCTCGAAACGCAGCATTTGCTGGGTGAATGGTTGGGCCTCATACAGAGGACTTGGCCTGCCGTTGGTGGGGATATTGAAACTTACCAGCTCGTCCTCCGGCACCACATTATTGATCTTGGCGTCTTCTATGGTTCCGGTCTCTCCTCCTTCAAAAGCTCCTTCAAGGGCAGGTTCAAGCGTTTCGAGCAA
>CALZHT010000183.1 GCA_945787445.1 uncultured Desulfobulbaceae bacterium | reverse complement strand
ATGATTGAGAAAGCCTTTGAAGATGCGGAAAAAACCGCCGAGATATTTCAATAAATTGTGTGATTTATAGACATCATTTCAAATTTTTTCTAGATTGGTAGATTCAACTTCAAAGGGCAGGGGGCAGAGGGCAGGCTTGCGCTATTGCGTTATTTGGCAGTAATATTCTGCCTGACCCATTATTCACTTATTCATTATCAATGATATTGACGATTGCTGATGAATTTGCGCCAAGCGTCGCCCTTGAGACATTACTCAGGGTAACAGTAAATGACTCTGAAAGTTCCACTGTATTGTCATCAGGAGAAAGATGGGGTCAGGTTGCGATGACCCCCATTTCTCAGTGTTCCTGCAGTAGTTTAATAATCTCTGAATCCCCATAATATGTTGCCCAGCGCTTGGCGGTACGACCTTTTACATTTTGAACATTAACATCCGCACCATTCTCAAGAAGCTCCTTTACAACTTCGTATCTTTTATACTTTATGGCCAGGATTAATGCAGTGTTACCTTTTATATTTTGAGCATTAACATCCGCACCATTTTCTAGAAGCTTCTTTACAACCTCAATATGCCCAAACATTGAGGAAGAGATCAAAGCGGTTTTGCCATCAATATTTCCAGCATTAATCTTCGCCCCTTGCCCCAAAAGCTCCTGTACAACCTTTAAATGTCCTTTACCTGCGGCAAAAATTAAGGCGGAGTCGCCATCATATGTTCTTGCATTAACCTTTGCTCCGTTATAAAGCAATGCTTTCAAAACCTCCAAATGTCCTGCCTCCGCGGCAGCCGATAAGGCGGAGAACCCAGTTATACTTTTTGCATTAATATCCGCACCATTTTCAAGGAGTTTCTTAACAACCGCTATACACCCGTTCATGGAGGCGGCGATTAATGCAGTTCCACCATACATTGTGTCAGAATTAACCTTCGCTCCATTATCAAGCAATATTTGCACAACTTCCAAATGTCCATTCTGAGAAGCCAACATCAGAGGCGTTGCGCCATAGTCATTTTTGGCATTGACTTTGGCCCCTCTGTCAAGCAGCGCTTGTACTGCTTCAAGATCTCCATTCTTGGACGCCTCTATTAATGTTGCATCATGTGGATTACATCCGACACAAAAAATAATGACTGCAATTCCAGTTGATAGAATGCGCTTTATCATATTCCCCAAACCTCATATTTTTCATCGCCTGCAGTTGTAGCCCAATAAGTATAATTAATAAGTGTATCTGTGCAATTACAGGCTGAACGAGTATGGCGCTACAAAACCATTTTGAAAAATAGTTACTCTTCATTTTCAGGATATGGATCTTCCACTTCCGGGGCTCTGCCGTGCAAGTCAACGACATACCACATTGCGTCCCAAACAACATGTTGGTTATAAAGATTCTTACTGGCCTTCCAGGTATAACCATCCTTGAAGGTAATTTCATAATAGGGGTCCTTTACAGTGTTGCCGGCCAACGCCTTGTAGGACCTGACCACCTTGACATTACTGACATCGGAAACAAGATCATATTCGACTTCATCAAAACTGAAAAATTTGTTCACAATAAAAGCCCGGCCCTTAATCAACACATAGCTGTCCAAAAACAATCCGCTGAATGAAATACAGAATACTAAGAGAATCACGGTAAGGTAATTATCAACCTTTGTGGTATTGACTCCTAAGGTATTGGCACCTTTTTGGTCAGTATTAATTTTCCCAAGCAGCAAAAACTCTTCGTATCTTTTTTCCCCCAGCCAAAACCGGTACAAAAAACGAGTTGGTTTGGTGCAGGTTATCAGCCCTGTAAAAAATGCAGGAATAACCCATGATATCGGGCCGATAAAAAGTAGAAAGTCATAGTCACCTAGGGAATTTTGTTTAGCTGCTGACAGGTCAAGAAGAGCAAGATAGAATAGCGGCGTAAAAATAAAAAAGAGGCAGATAGAGATGATTACATCCCATTGCTTCCAGAGTTTATATTTACTTTTCAGTGATTCAATATCAACATCCACCGGATCTTCGCTTGAAAAGCGCTTGCTCTTCCTGAGGATCTTGAAGAGAATCGGTGGTACTGTCGATACAGCTGCAAGAATGAGTGATGTTTTTAGTGCAAGAAGAGGTATGTCCATATTGCCATCCTTGTCGCGGCGTGATGCAATTCCCATTCGGCCTCGGTCGGCAACCTGGATTGTCTGCCGGACTTCATATTCAACCTGCTTAAGCTGATCAAGCTCCATACCAGAGGTTGGCTTTTAGCAAAAATGGGCCAGATGTATTTTTATAAAACTTAGAGTCAACATATTTCCAAACTATACGTATCTACAAAAGAGTAAAATTCCAAGAAAGTTCTTCAAGGTGATAGGAATAATCGAAGTACAAAAAAACCGAAAGGGTGAATTCGATAAAATGCTTGTAAATTAGGATCAGGCTTGACAAATGGGAATTGTGTCATCAACTTATTAAATTTATTTACCTTTTCCTAAGCTTTTATAAAGTTGCGGAGCCGCCAAACACCCAAAAGTCACTCCTGACAAAGCCTGACATAGCCTGATACCTAATCCTGACACCCAGTCCGCTATATCAGCTTTAATCAGCGGAAAGTCAAATAAAGGTCAAACAAAAATCTGACCACTTGACACTTGCTCTAGTACCTTTTCATAACATTCGTTGCTTAATATGTTTGTTGTCTGTTAGGTTTCAAAAAGGAGTAATGTCTGGAAAGACAAAAAAACTGATTTTTCAAGACCCCTTATTCACTTAATCATTATCAATGATATTGACGATCACTGATGAATTTGCGCCAAGCGTTGCCCTTGAGACATTACTCAGGGTAACAGTAAACGACTCTGCAAGTTCCGCTGTATTGTCATCAATGATGGTGATGCTGATTGTTAGGTTTCCAGAGAAACCATCAGGCCAAGTTAATGTGCCATTCGCTGCAGTGTAGTCGGAACCCGCTACAGCGTTTCCGTCCGCGGTGGCATAATCCGCGCTTACGACACCACCATTACCACCACTACGGTTGACTATGATGTTGACGATGGTGACGAAACCATCTGTTCCTTCGGTGACGTCATAGGAGGTCCTGATAAAGTGCAATGTTCCGGGATTATTACCATTACCATTACCGCCACCACCACAGCCGGCACCCACGATACTGAGCAGACCGAATATGATAATAAAAGACACGGCGAAAAGCTTATGCGCCTTTTGTTTTAGGGAAAAGAATGGATAGGGACTCATGAC
>CALZHT010000182.1 GCA_945787445.1 uncultured Desulfobulbaceae bacterium | reverse complement strand
GCCAGGTTATTGATCACATTCTGAGAAAAAATCAAGGTTAGTTTGGTAACTAAGTTTTCCAACAACTCACCTTCTATCAGACACTTTTTGACCGTGTTCGGCGATTACCACATTTTGAAGAGACTTCCAGGGCCATTTTGATCACCAGATCAGGTGGCCCTTTCCAATAATGCAGGTAAAATTGGGACCACCCTCCATGCAGGAGTTCCGTTTGCTGGAATCTGAGCGGAAAACACCAGCCTTCCTACCGCGACCCCCAGCGGCCTTGCTGATTACATGCCATCTCACTGATAGGACGGAAAGATGAATTACTCTACCGAAAAAGTCTTTGATCATTTGCGTTCCATAGCCGTTCGCGCCTTCGAACTGATCCATGATCTTGATGCTCGACGCAAGTTAATTGACCAGTATTTCTGCGTTCACTCATCCACCTCGGAAATACATGGGCAGTGGTATCCGGTCAGAACGGGTCACATTCCTATGGAGTGGATGGTCGCGAACGGCGCCGATCCCAACCGCCGAATCCTCTATATTCATGGGGGTTCCTGGGTTTCTGGTTCCCTTGCCGGTTATCGAGCCTTTTTAGCCCGAGTATCCCAAGCCGCGGGTGCGGTGGTCCTTTCAGTGGATTATCGTCTGGCACCCGAACATTTATTTCCAGCCGGGCTGGAAGATTGCGTGCAGGCCTACCAATGGATGCGGGAAAATGGTCCAGACGGTAAAGATCCAGCCGGGGCCACCTACCTAATGGGCGATTCGGCCGGGGGCAATCTGGCGCTGGCTGCTCTTTTGAAAGTCAAAGATTCCAAGTTGCCTTTGCCTGGGGCCGTGATTGCCCTTTCTCCAGCGACAGATTTTACCTGTGGCAGTCCTTCGCTGGTATCTCGTGCGGGCGTAGACCCGATTATTAATCCGGTCATTCTGCCCGCTCTTATCCCTGTCTATTTGGGTACAAATACTCAGCCGACCGATCCGTATGCATCCCCGCTGTTTGGCAATTACAGTGGAATGCCACCGCTGTTATTGCAAGTGGGTGACGCCGAAGTTCTGCTGGATGATTCCACTCGATTGGCAGAGCATACCGCCGCGCAGGGGTGTGAGGTGACCCTTGAAGTATGGGATGGAATGCCCCATGTGTTTCAAGGTTTTGCACCCTTTCTCATGGTTGCCGGCAAAGAGAACTCGAGGTTGAACTCTCCACTTCATACATTGAAATGGCCTACTCCAAACATAGGGTAGGCCATTCTTATTTTGCAGGGGTTCTAGGACACTCGCCGAATCGACCGATTTTTGCCCTCAAAACGATATGAAACAACTTATTGGACACCTCACCTCATGCAGGCCAGCAACACTCACTGACCATTAACCCATTCCTATTTATCGGGGATTATGGGATCACGAACATTACTTTTCGGTACGGTCAATCAAAACTGGACAGAACGAGTCGTTGTACAATTTTGACAAATTATGCATTTCAGGCTATATTCCTTCTAGGGAATACTTTAAAGGTGATGTAGGCCGAAAAAGGAGAGTAAATCTCTATGGCATGGGAAGTTGAATTGATGAGTTTGAAGAGTGGTGGGTGACCTTAGATGAGGGTGAACAGGTCGAGATCGATGCTCACGTTGGACTTCTGGAGGAGAAGGGGCCAAGTCTCCCTTTTCCTTACAGTTCCGATATTAATAATTCAAAGTATGGGGAGATGCGAGAATTGAGGGTTCAACACAAGGGAGACCCTTATCGCATTCTCTATGCGTTCGATCCACGAAGAACCGCGATCCTCTTGATTGGTGGGAACAAGAAAGGGGATGACCGTTGGTATGACACGTTTGTCCCGATTGCGGATAAGCTCTACGCGGAGCACCTAGAAGAAATTAAGAAATAGACAGGCAGTCAGAAAGACAAAACTCAGGGAGGTAGGCATGGCTAAAAAATTCAGTGAACTTCGAAAAAATATGTCGCCAGCCGCACAAAAATCGGCAGAGCAAAGAAAACTGGAATTATTGGAAGAGGTGCCCCTCCAAGAACTTCGCCAGGCATTGGCTTTCAGTCAGGCGGACATTGCAAGTATTTTGGATATCAATCAATCGTCGGTGTCCAAAATTGAGCGTGAAACCGATATGTATATCAGTACCCTGAGACGCTTTATTCAGGCTATGGGAGGCTCCTTGGAGTTGGTGGCCAAATTCCCTGATGGGGAAGTGAGGATAAATCAGATTAAAGACATCCTTTTGGAGGGGAGTGACAAAAAGAGCGCTCTAGCCTAAAACTGGAGCTTCGGAAATGTAGAACCAGGCAGCGGCGGTTGTCCTACAGTTCACGACATATCGAACACCGAAAAGGCCCATCTGGAAACAGATTGGGCCTTTCGTTTTTTGGGCTCGTTTTAATGAGTTCCAGAGGGTGTTTGGATTCTCATAATGCAGGATTTCCGACACACCCATAAAATGCCCATTTTCGCTCTTCATGAGAAATGGAACAGCTTCTTGGACACCCTGCATCGCGTCTGTCGACAATTACCTGACACGACAACCCAACTCCTATAAACTAAGCTTCCCCGTCGCGCTGCAGGCAATGTCTCCCAGATCAATCGCTAAAAATTCTTCCTTCGCCATCATCTCCCACCGGATGTTTTCATCAAGGGTCTCGGATGAAATGAAGCAGGAGTTTTCCGAGAAGGCTTTGTAGAGAGAGTAGTAGTCCGGTTCCTTTGCGAAATCACGATAAGCGAACAGTTTCACTCCATCGCTGAGCAGGCAATTCAGCGCCGAAAATTTGTGCTTCCGCTTGATCAATGCAGCCGAATCGAGGAAAGCCCGGCCCAGATCCTGAGCCTTGCCGCTCATAACGTGATAAAAGAAAACTTCCGTATCGAGGGCATCTGCGCCCAGACCCGGCAGGTTGATATCGGAGATCAGCCCCTGGTAGTCGTAGACGACTCCGTTATGGAAGAACACGGTGTTATCAAAGTGGAAAGGATGGGCGTGCCGGGTGCTGTATCTGTCCCCCCAGGCGGATTTGCGCAGGTGGAGAATCATCAAAGGCGAGGTCTTCGTCGTGCTTAATATCCGGATGACTTTGTCGGTCTCTTCAAGGAGATTGACTCCGCTTTTATGAACGATCAGTCGCCCCTCGTGGTAGAAGGCCAACCCCCAGCCATCCTCGTGCCCGGGTGGGTCACAGGTCATGACCATGCCGCTGCGCGCGAGCTCGCAAAACCGTTCAACGATGTTCTGATGCCTTGAATAATCGAAATTGGTGATACCCAGAACTCTGCACATCTAGAAAAACCACTTCGTAACGAAAACGGCCACAACGATGCCGATAAAATCCGCAACCAGACAGACCGGCACAAGATAACGGGTTTTCCTGATACTGACGGCGCCAAGATAAACGGCCAGCACATAAAAAGTGGTTTCGGCGCTCCCCATGATCACGGCCGACATCTGGGTGGCCATGGAGTCCGAGCCGGTGGTTTTGATGATATCCGTAAACAGCGCAGTCGAGGCACTTCCCGAGAGAGGCTTCATGACCGCCATGGATAAGGCTTCTATCGGGATATCCAGAAAAGCGAACACGCTGTAAAAGGCGTCCCTGATATAGTCAAAGGCGCCTGATGCCTGGAAACCTTTAATGGCCACGAAGATGGTTAAAAGATACGGGAAAATGTTCAGGATAATGGCGGGCCCTTCCTTGGCCCCCGCGACGAAGGAGTCATAGACCCTGACCTTCTTGAATGTTCCGTAGAGGACCGTAAACAGAATGAACAGCGGGATGATGAGCAGCGAGATGTATTCCACGTACGATATCATTTGAATATCTTCCTGAACGCAGCCAATACCAGCAGCGCCGTCATGGTCGAAATCGCGGTGGCGATCAGTATGGGAAGCACGACCGCGGCCGGATTCCGGTGTCCGTAGCCGGCAAGGATGCCGATCACGGAGAACGGGATCAGCTGGATACTGGCGGTGTTGATGACGATGAAAGTCATCATCTCAGGCGTGATGGTCCCTTTGTCCTCATTGAGCACATCGAGTTCCTGCATGGCCTTGATCCCCAGCGGCGTGGCCGCGTTGCCGAGCCCGAAAAGGTTGGCCAGGACATTCAGGGTGATGGCCGTAATCGAAGGATGATCGCCGGGGATGTTTTTGAACAACCGGGAGATGATCGGCTTGAACAGATGCGCGATCCGGTAGATCAGGCCGGAGTCTTCCAGAATCCGGGTGATCCCCATCCAGACCGATACGATGCCGAGCAGAAAAAGCGATATCTCCACCGCCGATTTTGCACCGTCGAAAATGGATTTGGTAAACGCTTCCAGGTTTCCGGTAAAAATGGCGAAAACGATACTGACAGAAATCATGATCAGCCAGAGGACGTTCATTGGCTTCCTCCGGGGAAAGCCATTTTTCTTATCACGAGCTGCTTTCGATCCGTGTTCAGTTCAACCTCCGCACCCGATGTAAGGACAATGAACAACCGGGAAGTCCAGCGCCATTTGTGAGGCCAGGATGTCATAGACCTTCTTGCTTCTGATCCCTCGGAAATCGCCGAGAAGGAGCGCTTTGATCCCTTTAAATTTACCGGCAAGAATCCACTGGGTCAGGTAGCGATCCACCTGGTGCAGCTTTTCATCGACATCTTCAAGAAAAAGGATCGAATCGGCCGTATCGATTTCCCAGTCTGTATTGATCAGAGCGGTCAGGGTAATGAGATTGCCCCCTTTCAGAATCCCGGTGGCCGAACCGGGATTATAAACCTTGAAACGGGCTCCTTTGAGCAGATTTTTCTCCGGATAGCCCTTGACGGCGTTTACCAACGACTTAAGCGTGAACGCCGTTGGCGTACCCAGGTTGATCACCATGGGGGCATGCAGGGTCACCAGCCCCGTGCGCTCGAAGATCGGATTGAGCAATGCGCTTAAGTCGCTGAAGCCGGCGATGATTTTGGGGTGTTTTTTGATGAGTTCGAAGTCTATGCAAGGGAGTGATTTCATCGCACTGTACCCCCCGCGCAGGGCCATGATCATATCAACTTCGGGATCTTCAAACGCCCCATGGATTTGATTGGCCTTCTCATGCGGCGAGGGGAGCACCTCCGGGAATTCCGGATTTATAACGTTAAAACCCAACTTCGTGAGCTGCTTGAGCCCACCTGTAAAGTCACGTTTTTTCTTAATCAAATAGCTTGGCG
>CALZHT010000181.1 GCA_945787445.1 uncultured Desulfobulbaceae bacterium | reverse complement strand
GTTAAAACCAAGGTCCGACCAGGGCTTGATATCCTCGTCTACGCCAGTGTTTGGTTCTTTGAGGGTCAGTTCCGGGAACATGGTATACAACACCCCCAGTTGCAGGCCAGTTACAAACTTTTCATGAAGAGGATATACAAGGCCCACCCCGATCGTTGGCATGTGCACGGTGGATTCCACCTTATAATTAAAGGTCTGACGGCCGAATACGGTATTAAAGGAAAGATCGAAATCCATCTCCATATCCTGATATTTATAGCCTGCATAGGCTTTCAAATACTTATTCAATGTATAGCTGAAGGCCAGGTCAAAGTCCAAGCGCTCCAGTTCCACGGTGGTGTCGAGCACCATTACGCCGGCCTGGCCCTGCCAGTCCTGGGAAAAATCGCTGATCACCATAGGGGCGAAGCTGACGGACCATTTACCGTCATCCGACTGGTAGCCGATCATGGGGCCGGTGAGATATCCATCACCGTCGTCTTTCGAAGAGGTGAGGATTTGTCTATTCTGTTGGAAGCTTATTGCTATGTCCTCCTCAAACCAGTCCAGGATAGCCGAGTCCCATTTAGCCTGCCAATGTTTCACCCCGGCGAAAAAGGTTCCGGCCGTGGTTACAGCAGGGAAAGATATAAGAAGTATGGTTGTAATAAATAAGGCACAGATCTGTTTTTTCATGCTTCCAATCCCTTTTTATATATTTTAAATAAACCCTTTTTCTATTTTAAAGTGTCATGGGTATGCCCATGGTCAGGCTGGCCAGGTTTTTTTGGGCCCGCTCATACTGTGGGTCATGCTGGAGCGCTTTTTCAAAGCGTATCCGGGCTTCCAGGATCAGCTTTTCAGCCACATCTTTTTTACCCTTTGCCTTAAGATCCTTAGCCTTGTAAAGGGCGATCTCACCGGCATAATTATTTAAAGAGGCTTCTAGAGATCTTGTTTCAATATTGGAGGCGATTTGTGTCTCTTCGTCTGGAGTCAGCACGGTGCCCAGGTGTTTGGTCATTTCCAGAACCAACTGTTTTTCCAGATCAAAAAAGCTGTCGGTCCTACCGGTCACTGCTGCCGCTCCCAACTGGGTGCCGTATTCTACGGAAAGGAGCCTGGATTCAATGCGCAGGGAACCGTCCACAACCATGAAGGTGCCGGTGAGAACATACCTTGCTGCCACTATCTTGCCGAATTCCACCGCCTGCTTTTCATCCACCAGTCCGGTCTGCTGTAAAGCCTGCTCCCGCAAAACCTCTTTCAGCATTTCCCGGCTGATGATATTGAAAATACCGATTGTTTCCAGATCGGTCATGATCATGGAGGGAATGCCGAACTCCCAGGGCTGATACTCTTCCGACAACTTCTTCAAGGTGCCATTCTTGAAATTAAGCACCATCAAAGGAACCCGGTCCTCACGGGGGATTTCCCGCAGGATAGTCGGTGCAGAAGATGACCCAGTGGTTTTGCAGCTAGCAACAGGAAAGAGCAGCAAAGCCAGCAGTATAATGAGTAACCGGTTCATCCAGCCTTCCACTGAAAACATGTAATGTTTATTTAAAGCCCTCCGCATGAATTCCTACTGAAAATATTACTCATCAATTAAAAGAAAAGGTGATTCTGTATCTGCTTCCATAAGAAGTGAATCCATCTCCAGTTGCTGTAGTAAAAAAACTAGAACCATCACTGTTACTATTGCTATTTGTAAATGCATTTTGTGCATCAGTTACGCTTAGATTTTGTGCGCCGATAAAAAGTATGTAATCTCCTTGCGTAAGTGATTGGTTGAGGATTCGAGGATTGCGGCCATTACGTGTACTGAATGCATCTGGATCATCACATCCGGGATATCCAGTAGCGCCTCCGGCTGCAGCACATGGGGATAAGCCATCTTTACTTGCTTCAATGGTGCCAAGTGAACCATTATCAATCCTGTAAAGATAAATGTTAGTGACGAGTTGATCATTACTGCAGCCGTTGCTAAAAAAGTCAGTGGGACCTGGTTCGCTTGATCCATGGCAATTAAAGCAAGAGAAATGGCCCCCATGACCACAACCAGAGTAATCAGCTGCTTCATATGATTCCACATCAATTGTGACAGTGTTAGTGGGGTTAGTAAGTCGGAAGGTATATGAATCAACTTCCTGTTGGGTTGCAAAATCACTATTAATTGTGGCCGCATTTGATACCGGGCTGGTCCAACTGCTGCGGTCCGGGGTGCCGCTGACAGCATCAGGAGTTACTTCAAAAAGAATACATCGATCAACGTCCGAAGCGGTTGGTTGATAGGTGGTGGATGATGCACCGGTAATTTCTTCTTCTCCATTGCAAGATGCATCTAGAGATCTATACCACTTATAAATATAGGTTGTTCCAGCAGTTACATCGAATAATCCGGTAAGAAGGAGGTTGGTGTTAGCAATACCGTTGATTCGTGTTCCTGTTGCAGGTGGAAAAAGAGTATCTAAAGTGCTGCGTAAATGGGTCTGGGCGTCTGCTACTGTGCAAAGAGGCTTGTTGTTCAAATTAGCCAATATTCCCAGAACCTGCGCATCACTTTCAAAAGCTGTCGGTGTCTGATCAAAATTCAGAGCCCGGTTACCGATGGCGTCAATCGCCGAGTTGGGTATGGAAAGGCCGTTGGCTGCAACATCGTCTGAATCCAAAGTCATCAGGAAGCGGGCTAAGTTGGTCACGGCCTGGTGGGTTTCATCCGTGGCGCCCGGGACAAGGTCTATGGGAGTTATGATTGCTTTACCTGTAGCTGATCCAAGGACTGTGCTGCCGATAGAAAAGGTGACTGTTTCTCCAACCTGGTAAGCAAAGGTACCGTTCGAGTCGGTAGATCCACTCTGTGTGGTGGTTTCATAGGTCAACCCCTGAACAGCGCTGTCCAGAAACACACCGGATGCAACTGTCACATGGCAGTCACTGCAGTTCGGAGTGGGATTTGGGTCAATAGTGTCGTGGCATCTCTTGCATTGCACATACATGCAGTCATGATTTTCAGCATCGTCGGCGCAAAGGCCCTCCGAATCTTCATCGGAATGGCATTCGCTGCACTGCCACTGGGTAGTGTCGCGAACATCTCCATGGGAATGGCATTCAAAGCAGTTATTGTCCCAGTATTGTTCGGAATGGACTTTGTGGTTGAAAATCACATCCGGCTGGCTGCCGGCAGAAAAGGAGATAAAAGCGTCCTCGTTAGATACTGATACTGTCAGGCCGTTCAAGTTGCTTTCGTTATCACATCCGACAAGTAACAGGACAATCAAAATGGCGATACTCGCAAAAAAATTGGGTGTTTTGAAATGTTTCATGACCACGTCCTCCTTAATACGAAATATCAAAAATAATTGCCATAGTGATTAAAACCCCGGTTTTTTTTAGATATGAAAAGGAAAGAAGAGCGAAAAACCAGAGGATCAGCTCAAAGAGAATTGAACAATAATCGATAATTTGACCATAGGTCAAATAATTAGTTTA
>CALZHT010000180.1 GCA_945787445.1 uncultured Desulfobulbaceae bacterium | reverse complement strand
ATGGCTTTCCAACTAGGTACAACGCCATACATCGATAAACTGGCAATAATGTTGTAATAAGTCCCGGCTGAATTTATAGCCCCTGTCATTGCAAAAAAATCAACGTGGTCAACGCGTCCGCGTAGCAGACAAATCGTATTTTTACGATGCTATCAATCTTTAGTAAAATATTGTTAGGAACACCAGTCTTTTTTATGGCCTCTGCCTGTATTCCATACTGCAAGGCCTTTCTTTACGAGAACCTCGCGGATATCCTTGCCATCTGCAAAAACCGTGGCAACTACCTGGAAACTCCTGCCTCTGTCAACATTTTTTAGCGTAATCTTCGACGCCCTCTTCATGAGCCAAGTGAGAATGTCCCGAGCCTGGGAGGCACGCTCCCGTTCTCGCCGGCATCCGGCATGCATGTCCGGTGTTTCCAGCCCCCGCAGCAAAACAGTTATGTTATCACCTAAAAGAGGATGAACTCCGGGAATCGTAAACACAATCCGTTTACCGTCAATAGTGTTTACGAATATTGCGTTGTGCATATCACCATAATTCTTGGCAGCGTACGCTTCTGTAACAAAAGCCATGAGGATGCCCGCCCCGATGAGACAAAAGATAAGAGCGATTCGATTAGCCATTTCTACCTATTACTAAAAAATTTGCAGTCAACCCGGAAAAACTCCATAGCCAAAAGTATTTCAAGGAAACAATATCCTGAAATTAGCGGCAACGCGGCAAAAGACTGTATGTATCTTTTAAAGCAAAAAGGTAAATTAATAAATTTTTATTACGCAGCACTTAAAAAATATTCGGCATGGCAATTGCATCATATTTTTTCACCTTAAATTTTAATGTGCCGGGGCAGTCAGGGGCCGGCAATACCATAATTTGCCGGATCCTTGCCGCTGTTTACCGCCTCCCGCTCTTGCGCAACTGCGCAATGCGTTTGCAACACAAACGGAAACAACAAAGAAGCGATTTGCTGAGACAATCCAGGAGCATATTCATGAGAGTCAGTATAGAAAAAAAAATGGTCCTCGGTTATCTGCCGATTATTCTGGTCATTATTGTCATCGCTGTTTTTTCTATTCAGAGTCTTAATGAATTAAATGCGATCAATAATAGTATCATCGAGGAAGATTCTTTTCTTGTCCAGGCGGCGGATAAAATGAAAGATGCCATTCTTGCCCAGGAATCCTATGGCCGGCGTCACCTAATACTTGACAGCCAACAGATGCTGGATCTTTTCTGGCAGCGAAATAAAGAGTTTAACACCCTCGTTGATAAGGTCCGCGACCTTCCAGATCAGGAAGATATTCCCATCGAGCAGTTGGTAGCCCTGCATAACGGCTTCATAGCACTATATACAAGACCTGATGATCTTTTTGGAAATCCTTCGTCTCAGCTAGCATTAAAATTTGATGGGCAAATCAAGGATAAACTGGAAAAAATGATGGCACTTCTTCAAAAAATGGTGCTGGTCGGAAAACAGAACCATCACCAGAAAATGGTGGAAGCCAATAGCATTGGAATACAATCGTTTCGGCTTACTGCACTACTGTCGACTTTGGGAATAATTCTGGGACTGGCCGCAGCATCACTTATCACCCGTAGTATATCCCGCACCATAAATCAATTGAAGCGTGTTACGGAAATAATATCAGAAGGCAAATTTGATCATTTCCCGAAAATTGACTCAAAAGATGAATTGGGTGATCTTGCCGGATCATTAAGTCTCATGGCCTGGCGTTTATCGCGACTCGAAGAAATTTATCTTGATTCAAATCCTCTGACCAGAATGCCTGGAGGGATGGCCATTGAAAACATCCTGATCAAACGTCTGGAAGCGGATAAAAACCTTGCCTTCTGTATGGTAGACTTGGATAATTTCAAATCGTTTAATGATCGGTATGGTTATGTAAAGGGCAATGAAGTTATCCGGGCAACCGCAAAATTAATTGAATCCGCCGTTGCGGAACACGGCATGGAAGAAGATTTTGTGGGACATATAGGTGGGGATGATTTCGTCATTGTTGCCGATACGAAAAAATATGGTATGATTTGCAAAGCCATCATCAAGCAATTTGATGAGAAGATCATTCAATTTTACAACGAGGTGGATAGAGTAAGAGGACATATTGTCGGCAAAACCCGACAAGGCCAGGAAATATTGTTTCCCATTATGTCCATTTCAATCGCCGTTGTTACTAATGATCAAGGTAAACAGATAAATCATATTGAAATTGGTGAGATAGCTGCTGAGTTAAAAGAATACGTCAAGTCAATACCCGGGAGTGCTTTTGTAACGAACCGAAGAGGAAAAAAGCCTGAGCTCCATCCTGCCGAAACTACCACTCTCCGGGTTATAAAATAGAGAAAGCATACATGGTACATTCCGGAACCATGCGGGCACGAGGTCTGCTGTTTTTCCTCGCATTGCTTGGTATGGCATTATTGACAAGCGCATGCATGAAAAAGCCATTACTTTTATGCCACCCGCATCATTTTTATGTTATGGAAAAGGAGGCCATTGAGATGGGGATTATCCGTCTTGAGACAACCTTTGACAAACATCTGGACAATTCGATAAATCCCGAATCATATTTCCAGCTTGCTCTGCTCTATGCCCACTATAACAATCCCGAGCCTAACTATCCGCTTTCCTTGAATATGTTTGAAAAATATCTCGTATTCGATCCGCAAAGCAAAGAAAACGATGAAGCGCTATACTTGAAAACCCTTTTGCAGAAATTAGTGGAGACCGACAAGGAAGGTGCACTCTTCAAAAATGAGACGGAGATACTCAAGCAAAAGAGTGAAAAATTAAAAGAGAAAAATGAAAAGCTGGTTTTGGAAAATCAGGATTTACGAGATTCAATAGAAAAATTAAAGCTTCTCGAACTCAGGCTGGAAGAGAACAGATTAAACAGTAAGTAATCAAAATATCTCACAGTATACTTCTTTATAACGTCCTGAGGTAAACAGACAAGATGGTATTTTTCCTCTTATTATGCATTGTCTCAACTTGAAAATAATTATTTCCGCATGTCTCTTTTTAGAGACACACACTCCTCTTTAGTAATCAAAGAGTTACGGAATACTGATCCAAAAACAGTTGCTTTTTGGCGACAACTCCTGTTCCTGATAAATAGTATCATTTCTTGCTGCGCAGGTGTCTGAATACGGTTTCAACAACCTCTGATGCTTCGGGGCTTTTTACCACCACTGCATCGGCCCCTGCCTGCAGTGCGTTTTCTTTTGTTTCCTTCTCTTCATCAGCAGTAAAGATGATGAGGGATACATCCTTGCAGTCATCACGCTCACGCACTTTTCGACAAACGTCAATGCCGGAAAGCAGGGGAAGCTTGAAATCAACAACCGCAACCGCCGGTTTTTCCGTAATAATTAAATCCAATCCTTTCCGGCCATCATCAGCAACCAAGGGATGGAAGCCGGCTCTCTGAAACAGGCGGGTATATAAACTAAGAATCAC
>CALZHT010000179.1 GCA_945787445.1 uncultured Desulfobulbaceae bacterium | reverse complement strand
GAGCAGGCGGTCTACAGAAAAATGCGGGTCGGCCAGCTGCAGGGCGGTGGTTTTACCATGTCAGGGCTCGGGGAAGTTGTACCCGATTTCCGGATCATGGGCCTGCCTTTTCTTTTTAATTCCTATGAAGAGATAGATTGGATCAGAAAAAGACTCCTGCCCACCTTTAAAAAGGCATTTAAGGAAAAGGGATTTGTATTGCTGGCCGTGTCTGAAGTGGGCTTTATTTATGCCATGTCAACCTCACCGATAACTTCAATTGAGGAAATGAGAAAGTCCAAAGCCTGGTTACCGGAAGGGGATACGATCAGTCCCGCCTATCTGGAAACAGTTGGCGTGAACAGTACGGTATTGTCAATCCCCGATGTGCTTAGTTCATTGCAGACCGGCCTCATTGATACTGTTTTTAATTCCTTTTACGGCGCTATTGTTTTGCAGTGGTTTACCAAAGCAAAATATGTGACCAACCTCCCTTTCGCCTATGGCTACGGCGCCTTTCTGCTGAATGATAAGAACTTTTCCCGCCTGCCTGGAGAGTACAAAGCGGTGATTGAAACCGCGGCGCAAACACATTTTGGCGTGTTGTTGCAGGATACCAGGGCAAGCAATGAAGAGGCCTTGGATGTACTCAAAAAAAACCATGTGAAGGTGGTGTCGTTAGATTCCAGGTCTAAGGAACAATTACAAACCTATCGCCTGGAAAGCGTCAAGCAGATCATAGGAACCGCCTTTTCCAATGAAATTTACCAAGAAACCATGAAACAACTTGAAGCTTTCCGTGCCAAGGAATAATAGGCGTCACCTTGTATGAAAATTTCAAAAACTGTCGACTCTATCCATGCCTGGCTTTACCGGTTGGAAGAGCTGTTTCTCAGCCTGCTGCTGGCAGCAATGATAATTTTGGCCTGCATCCAGATTCTGCTGCGAACCTTCTCTTCGGGCGGCATTCTGTGGATAGATCCCCTGCTGCGCTACCTGGTAATCTGGGCCGGCCTGTTCGGCGCAGCAGCGGTAACCAGCCGCGGCAAGCATATTGCCCTTGATATCATCTCATTTCTGTTGCCAAAAGCATACCAACCGTGGCTGCGGATGGTTATCAATCTTTTTTCCGCAATTGTCTGTATCTTTCTCACCTGGGCCGCCATCCTTTTCATTCGCAACGAGGTGGAATTTGGCGGCCGGGTGCTGCTTACCATACCTTCCTGGATCTGGAACCTGGCCTTTCCCATTGCCTTTTGCCTGATCTCCATACGCTTTCTCATAGCCATTGCCACCGAGTCTCCTTTTCTCGCCGGAAAATTTCCCCGACAAAAAACATTATCCCCGGACAGATAATTTCAGCGCATGAATATCCTCAAACTCATAACCCTTATACTTGCGCTGCTAGGAACTCCGCTCTTTGTAATCATTTCGGCATTTGCCCTGCTTTCCTTTTACGGGGCCGACATCGACATATCGGTGGTGATCATCGAAATGTCGCGCTTGGCTGATACTCCCATGCTGCTTTCCCTGCCCCTGTTCATTTTTGCCGGCACCCTGCTCTCCGAGAGCCGGGCGCCGCAGCGCATACTCAGCCTTTCCCGTGTCCTGCTCGGCTGGATGCCGGGGGGACTGGCAGTGGTTGCCCTTGTTGTCTGTGCTGTTTTTACCGCGTTTACCGGGGCTTCCGGAGTAACCATTTTTGCTTTGGGGGGGCTGCTTTTCCCGGCCTTGGTCAAAGATCGTTATTCTGCAAAGTTTTCCTTGGGACTGATTACTACATCCGGCAGCCTCGGCCTGCTGTTTCCGCCAAGTCTGCCACTTATCCTTTATGGCGTGGTTTCCGAATCCCGGATTGATCAATTGTTTCTGGCCGGTATTTTGCCGGGTATGCTCATGCTTGCCCTGCTGGTTGGGTACAGTATGATAAAGAGCCCGAAAAATCGAAATAGAGGTAAAAAGATCACCGGTCAGGATATCCTTGCCGTGCTCAAAGAGTCTGCCTGGGAATTACCGTTGCCGGTCATTGTTCTTGGTGGTATTTACGGCGGCATTTTCGTTGCTGGCGAGGCTGCGGCTGTTACCGCCCTCTATGTATTGATCGTTGAGGTTTTTATCTATCGGGACATTCCATTGTCCCGTTTGCCGACCATCATGGTGCAGAGCATGATGCTCTTCGGCGGCATTCTGGTGGTGCTCGCCGCTTCCATGGCCTCGACCAACTACCTGGTGGATCAGGAAGTCCCCATGCGGCTCTTTGAGATGGTGCAGGAGTATATTTCAAGCAAGTATACTTTTTTGCTTGTTCTTAATGTCTTTCTGCTGATTGTCGGATCCATGCTCGATATCTTTTCAGCCCTGGTACTTGTCGTCCCCTTGATCATTCCTATTGCCCAGGGATATGGCGTCGACCTGATCCATCTCGGCATCATCTTTCTTACCAACCTGCAGATTGGCTACTGCACCCCGCCGGTTGGCCTCAACCTGTTCCTGGCCAGTTACAAATTTGATCAGCCTGTTACAAAGCTGTACCGGGCCACTTTACCTTTCCTTGGCCTGCTCATGGTAACCTTGGCCATAATCACCTATTTCCCGCTGTTGAGCCTCTGGCTGGTCCGCCTGTGGGGCAATTAACTTTTTTCCAGCAACAACGCCCGCCAAGGACCGTGCCTGTATGTTTTGACAAGCATTATGCCGTGGCCCTGGCAATAATCGCTTACATTTTCGGCCGACCTCCCTTGCCCCCCTGACAGGACAAGGCTGCCCCCTGGATGTAAAATTTTCCCAAAATCCCCTATCATTCTCCGAACCACGTTGGGAATCAGATTGGCGAGGATCAGGTCAAAAGGCCCTGTCATTTGCGGAAAAGGGGTGTCTTTGATTATCACCTGATGAAATAGCCGGTTCCGGAGAACGTTCTTTCGGGCAACAGCCACGGCATCGGCATCGATATCTATGCCAAGGACCTTGGCAGCACCGAGTCTGGCGCTGACTAGGCCAAGTACTCCGGTTCCACAGCCCACATCAAGAACATTGGCAGGTGGATTCCCCCGATAGCGGAACATATCCTCCATGGCCATTATTGCAAGCCTGGTGCTTGGATGGAGCCCTGTGCCGAAAACGCGGGCCGATTCAAGAACCAGATTATAGTCTGACAAAACAGAGGATTTTCCGAAATCAGGCCGGATGTTCCCGTCCCTTTCCAGGGGATAAAAGGAGAGGTCGGAAATCATCCTTGTCTCAACAAGTTCCGCTGCATGGATCGGTTTGCCGGAATTATTGTATTCATCAATCATCGCTGAAATATTTTGTAGAAATTCATCTTTTGCCGGGGTCTCAGCAATAACGGAGAAATAATAGAACTCTTTTTCCGGATGAACCTCCACCTGGGTGGAAAATTTTGTAAAACTCTTGGCCAGGCGCTTTGCATCACATCCTTGCCGGGCGCGAACCAGCACATTAAGGAGGGATGCGGCATCAGGTTCAGGGTTGAATTCAGGGAGAGAGTAAGCTTTCATACCGAGTATTAAACTTTCTTCAAATACCGGCGAATCATTCCGGAACACCGTTTTTCTGAAAAAATCAATAATGGTCTGACGCCGCTTGTAAATCCTCACCTGTTCAGGGATCAGGTTTGAAACCTCCGTACGGGTAATGGCCATTTTGTACTCGATATGCGAAGCAAAACGATTGTCCAGATACCAGGCGTACGTAAGGCCAAAAAGGAGGCCGGGCGGTGTAAAGCCTTCGGTGCCGTTTACCAGGCGGGTAAATAATAAACTGTTTTTGTCCGAGTGAATCATTCTAGAGAGGGCAAGATAGTTCTCCAACTCCCGGGTGCTGAAAAAGCAGACGCGTTCTTCAGGAGGCCGGAGCGTGAGTTCAAAAACCTTGCCGAGTGACTCGTCTTTTAGTTCAAGCGGCACCATGTTCTTGCTTGCCGCATAGTTACCCAGTAGAGATTGCCCGAGGGCCACCAGAAAAGCTGCCTCAAACCGGGACGGTGAATCAAGCATATCTTTTCTGATTTTGATCAAATTGTCGTCCGGATCATAAAAAGAAAAGACATTGTCCCATTTCTGGCATCGCTTCCATGACTTCTGGGCAACAAGTTTGAGTCCATTGATATAATCCAGATGTTCAGGGGGTATATCCTGATGGCGCCACAATATCTCAAAGAGTTCCGGCAGAATAGTCTTATCAATTCTAAAATTAGCCAGTTTCCCGGTAATTATTCCGAGCCGTCTGTTAAGCGCCTCCCAATCTTTGCGAATGACAAGCATTGGGGCAACTTTGCTTTGCGGCATGACTGCTCGATCTCCCTCCGGCAAGCGGGACCTCAGGGACCAGACAATCTGCAGAGCCTTGGCCAGAGATATTGAATCATGTTGAATCACTCGCCTGTCTTCCAGGGCTCTATGGGAAAAAATCCTCGATTCAAGGGGCGTAAAGCCCATATTCTTAACCCTATTGCGGTCCAGATAAATGGGGAGCTTCCCCTCCACCGCATATCTCTGGAGAATGGAGCCGGGTATATCGCGAAGACCCAAGGCCAGAATCTGGTTAAAAATGTCCCTGACGCCGCCCGGAATATTTCTGTGGTAGGCTGATATCAGGTCAGAGACATAAAAACGCCGCCCGGGATCATCGCGGACCAGATCGGTTTCGCCTTTCTGGATCCAGAGGTTGGCAACCAAAATTTTCAGAGCGTTTTTATTCAAGCGCACCGCTTCCGCAATACCCGGCACCTGCAGGATAGGAATAATGGAGGTAAAAAGGCTGCCCGGCGCAAACAGGATGATGTCGGCTGATTTTATACAATTTAGCACCTGCCGCGGGACACGGGGCCTGGATATGAATTCGACAAAAACGCGGTCCACCGGGCAACCTCGCCGGGCATGAGCGGACTTGTGCTCGCCTGTGACCAGCACGCCATTGGTATAGAGGACTTTCAGGCATGCGGGCGTAGTTGTACAGGGCATTACCGCGTCAGGATTAGCGCCCACCAGATCCGCCAGAAAACAGATTCCTCTGATGAGCGCCTCAGAAGGAACTACCTGTTCAACTCCTGCGCCGTTGTCCTGAAATTCCTGATAAATCGCCGAGATGAGAAGCAGGTTGCCGAGACAATGGGGCCGCGCCAACTGGCCGTTCAGCCTGGTATCCGTGAAAAGATTTTCAAGCAGACCAACCAGGAGCCCTGCCATCTTTTCGGGAAGAGCGCCCAAATCAACACTAGCCTGATCCAGCAGCATTTCCACCGATTCAGGCTGGTCATGAAACCTGTAATTGAAGAGATCATACAGGACTTCTGCAACATCGAGACACTCTTCAACAGAAAGATCATACTGCTTCTGAAGCTTCGGCTGCCGGATTGACGACAACAGCACATGCCGCAGGTCTCCCAGGGCAATAATCGGCAGGTCTTTGAGAAGCTCACCGGTGGAGCCGCCGTCATCGGTAACGCAGACGATGGAGCGGGTTTTCGGGAAGGTATCCTTAAGGCCGTTGAATGGGGCATAATGCCAGCCCGGGGTTCTGCTGTCCCCGCCGATAATATTGGAAAGCCCTGTGCCACCGCCGAATACCACGACCTTCACTCCGCTGGTATCAATATTTTCAAGGGCGCTTGCCAGGTCCTCAAAACCGCTCCTGATATGAGGCGGGCATGGCGGCGGACCCTGCAGGACCAAGCTGATCATCTTTTCTATCAATTCAGTCTGCGGCAAAAGATCAAGGATATCGAGGCGGGTTTTCCCCAAAGAATTTACAATCGTCTCGATTTCAGCCGGCATCTCTTTTTTCATCACAGCTTTCCTGTCTATTTAGTTCCCATCCGGAAAGTCAGAGACTTGGAGGATGCTGGAACAAGTTGTTTCCAATTCGGCAACTGACAATTTTGATCAAATCGTAAAAAATACGATTTCATCGATGTATTACGTTGTAACTCCTTGAAATTACATGGCACGTTAACGGTTTTCCCGACTTTTTGCGGGATCATCAATTTTGCGAAAGGTCAAGGAGATCAAGGAATAGTGCGGAGACGTACTCGAGTACGTCGCACAAGCAATTCCGCAGATCGACGCAGAGATTTCGCAAAAGGGGCGTTACCGGATGGAAACTATTTATAAGCCCGTTGCCGCCATCTGCTTAAGAACCGCTGCTTCGGATTCTGCAAAAGCTTCCCTTTCTTCAGAGTTCAATTGAAACTCGATAATCCTCTCCACACCGCCGGCGCCAAGCACCAACGGCACGCCAAGAAAGCAGCCGGAAAAACCGAACTCACCATCCAGGTATGCAGCGCAAGGCAATACCCGTTTGGAGTCCATCAAAATAGCCTCAGCCATTTCAACTGCCGCCAATCCCGGCGCGTAAAAGGCACTGCCGGTTTTAAGATGATTGACTATTTCAATGCCGCCCTGCTGGGTGCGTTTAACAATTGCATCCAGTTCTTCAATGGACAAAAGATCCGTTACCGGCACTCCGGAAACGTTGGCCAACCGCACCAGGGGAAGCATATTGTCGCCATGGATGCCCATGACCATGGCGCTGACATCCTTGGGTGCCACACCGATGGCCTCGGCCAGAAAGGTACGGTAGCGGGCGGAGTCCAGCACCCCGGCCATACCCACTACCCGATTCTTGGGAAAACCGGAAACCTTGAAAGCGGTGTAGACCATGGCATCAATCGGGTTGGTAACCACGATACGATCTCCACGTTTTTGGCAAGCAGGTCATCCCTGGACATGCCGGGCTTTCTGGCCAGGCCGGCTGTTATAATAACCACGTCCGAACCGGCCGTATCCTTATAATCATTGGTACCTATAACCTTATAGGGAAACCCGTCCACCGGGCCTGCCTGCCACAGATCTAATCCCTTTCCCTGGGGTATACCTTCAATCACGTCAATCAACACGACATCACCAAGCCCGCGGCTGGCAGCCCAGTGAGCAGCAGTGGCGCCGACATTTCCCGCCCCGATTATAGTTATCTTTTTCCGCATAGTGTCCTCTCTAAAAGTCTTCTTTTATAAAGTCAATCCTAAAATTCTCAGTTAATTAATCGTCATCAGCACCGTATCATCTCCTCCACCCGCTTGAGATCTTTTATAGTATCCACTTCCACTGAATCATGCTTGGTGAGCACTACTTTAATGTCATAGCCATACTCCAGGGCCCTGAGTTGTTCAAGCTTCTCAAAGCGCTCCCATTCTCCTTCGGGCAGTCCGACAAAGGTGAGCAGAAACCCTTTGCGGTAGGCGTAAAATCCAAGGTGTTTATAATAGGTGGGCGCCACCGGTTCGTTCGGATTCCTCTGGAAGGGGATGGGTGAACGCGAGAAGTAGAGCGCTTTGCCGTTCCGGTCAAAAACGGTTTTCACATGGTTGGGATCATTGATTTCTTCTTCCCGGATTATTTTATATACCAAGGTTGCCATGGGCAGGGCCGGATCATCGAGCAGGGGCCGCGCCACCTGCTCCACCACTTCGGCTTCAAACAGCGGCTGATCGCCCTGGATATTGACCACCACATCCTGTTCCGGGATATCCATGATGGTGGCCGCTTCCGCCAACCGGTCCGTGCCGGAAACATGGTCGGGCTGGGTCATCACCACTTCACCGCCAAAAGCGCGGACGCTGTCGGCAATGCGGATGTCATCGGTTGCCACTGCCACCCGTGATAGGATTTCCACCGCCATGGCGCGTTCATAGACATGTTGGATCATGGGTTTGCCGCAGATATACGCCAGGGGTTTGCCTTCAAAGCGGTTGGAATGGTACCGGGCCGGAATAATGGCCACAACTTTCGGTTCAGATTTATGTTTCAGGTCCATGGCGTTTTCTCATTAGTCATGGTTAAATTGTTTGTCA
>CALZHT010000178.1 GCA_945787445.1 uncultured Desulfobulbaceae bacterium | reverse complement strand
GAGCGAACTCATCCGCCGGATTCGCGGCGAGAGCCAGCCCCGCATGCCGCTCACCGGTCCGCCCTATCTTTCCGGAGAGGAAATAGCATTGCTCGAAGCTTGGGTGGCGGCAGGACTGCCGGCAGATACTCATGAACCGAAAAAACCCGCCGCTCCGGAAATAACTGCCCTGACCGACCCGAACCAGCCGATACGGTATTCCGACGTAGCTCCCATTTTTTTTCTACGCTGTGCTAAGTGCCATTCAAAAAAAGGTCTCAAGGGGGCCCCGCCTGAAGGTTTTATCATAACCGGCCGTGAAGAAAGTCTGGCAAGCGGTGAGCGGGCCCGCATTGTGCCAGGCTCTCCAGACGCCAGCGAACTGGTGCGGCGTATACAGGGCAAATCCTTGCCCCGCATGCCCTTTGACGGACCGCCATGGCTCAGCAAGGAAGAAATAGAGGTGATTATCACTTGGATTTCTCAAGGGGCCCCGGATGACAAAGGCGTGCAGGCGGAAATTCCGGTTGGGGCGCGGGTGCGGCTTGGAGGCACCCTTACCGCAAAATGGGAACTTGACGGATTGCCCATTCAGGTCGATTCAACAACCCGCATAAAAAAGAGGCCCGGTGTCGGTAAGCGTGCAGAGGTGCGCGGCATTATTCAGCCCGATGGCGGTATACGCGCCACTAGAATCCGGGGCCGTTGATTTTTTGGAAAGAGCCTCCTCCAGTAGAGCGGCCCCTGATTTGCTCTTTACAGGAACTCTAATTTTACTATTTTCCAAAGACCAGGCACAAAGTTTTCTCTTGACAAATTAAGGACGTATGATACTTCACCCGGCCATAATCGCCCTGCTCTTCTCTGCCGTGGTTATCGCGTTTCTGCTTCTCTATTCTTCTTTTACCGGGGTGCGCATTCTGGTGCGTTGGGACATCAAAAGCGGCAGCGAACACCAGTTGGAATTGGAAAGAAAAACCTACCTTATTTCCACCATCCTTTTCTATGTCTTTGGTTTCCAGCTCCTTTCCCTGTTCCTCTATATTTTTACGGCAGACAATATCCACCCTCTCTTTGTCGGCGCCATGTGCGCGGCCGGAACATTGAATCTCAACAGCTACGGCTACCCCACTCTTGTTCTGAAGCTTATCACTTCCCTGCTTGCCGGCCTGTGGCTGATCCTCAATTATACCGACAACCGGGCCTACGATTATCCATTGATAAAAAAGAAGTATTTCCTTCTCCTCCTCATGACGCCCATATTTTTTGCCGAGGTGATCACCCAGTCCATCTACCTGCTCAGCCTGGAACCGAATGTCATCACTTCCTGCTGCGGCAGCCTGTTCAGCACCGACACCCAGGGGATTTCTGCAGATCTTGCCGCCCTGCCGTCTATGCCGATGAAGATCACGTTTTACCTCAGCATGGCATTGACCATTGCGTTTGGTATACGATTTTATGTGAAACAGAGGTCGGGAAAGATTTTTTCCATGCTGGCCGGCGTCACATTTCTGGTATCGGTGGCCTCGATCATTTCCTTTATCTCTCTCTATATTTATGAGCTTCCCACCCATCATTGCCCCTTTGACATTTTGCAGAAGGAATACGGCTATGTGGGGTATCCCCTGTACACCACGCTCCTTGGCGGGGCAATTATGGGAATCGCAGTCGGTCTCCTGATGCCCTTTAAAAAAATTCGCAGCCTGAAAAACGTTGTTCCTGTCTTGCAGAAAAAATTGACCTTGCTAACCCTTATTGCATATTTATTATTTTTGGCAATTGTCACCTATCAACTGGTTTTTTCCGACTTTATTCTAGAGGGATATTAGTGAGTTCACCATTCACCCTCTCGCGGGTTAAAGAACATTTGCAGCAAAAGGTTTTTTATGGAAAGAATCCTGGGATAATAGCAGGGTTTGAGACACGATAAAAAATAGTTATCGTAAAACTTGCAAACTGAGGCTTTTAATTAATATAGAATTCGGGTATAGTGCTGTCCATTGATATGGAGGGAAAGTGAGCGTTATCAACGTAGTTATTGCTGAAGACCATGCCTTAGTGCGCCAAGGCTTGTGTCAAATGCTGAAGAACCAATCCGATATTGAATTAGTAGGTGAAGCAGAGGACGGAGTGAAGGCCTTGGAAATGGCCAAGACGCTGCGCCCGGACATTCTCCTGCTGGATCTTTCCATGCCCAGGATGAGTGGCATGGAAGCAGTGCAGTTGATAAAGGAAGCAGTCCCTGAAACCAAAATCGTCATCCTTTCCATGCACGAAACAGCCACCTACGCCCAACAAGTTCTCGATGCCGGGGCTAGTGGTTATGTGCCCAAATGGGAATCAAGCACCAAACTCCTCTCCGCGATCCGGGCGGTCCATAAAGGCGAATGTTTTTTAAGCCCTAAATTAGGATCCGGCGTTGTTGAATCCCATACTAATGGCCAAGAATACTAATGGCCAAGAATAAAAACTCCGTCCTCAATATCACCTCTCCTAATTCTGATCTTTTCTCAGTGTCCATTTCTTTTTTCCCATATGCATAGTTCCACCATATTAATATATGTGGGCACAAACCTTGCAAATTAGATAGCACGACACCCAACTACATCTCAGCAATGTGGGCTCTAACGCTACACGGCGCGGGTGATTTCACGGAATTTATAGCGCCGCTGCCCCGTGGTGTTTTGACCACACTGCGTTGTCATTTTAACCACATTAAAAATATAATTTGGAATATTTAGGAAAATACAATGTACCAAGCATTACCGATTGAAAGCCACGAACAGAAAATTGTAACCCACAAAAAAAAGGGACTCTCTATCACGCCTATTTATGCGAAAGATTGTACGCTGAATTATTCAGATGAGTATTTTGCTCATGTATACAGAAGACTGGTGCGAGAAGAAACAGTATATAAAATCTTCTATGATGGTTCTGTAAGGAACACAAATGACTTCATCAAGTTTATCAGGGACAAAAAAAATGAATTATTTTTTGTCGAGTACGATGGAAAAGAAGTGGGTTTTTTCTGGCTCACCAAATTCAGAGAGAAATCAGCCTTTATTAATTATTGTTTTTATAAACGTTTCTGGGGTGAAAAAGCATTACATATATCCAAATCATGCATTGGCTTTCTCTTTAACAGAATAGATGCATATGGTGACCATATCCTTGATGTCCTTTTAGGCTTAACTCCCGTAACCAACAAACTGGCAATTACATTTTTACTCAAAAACGGCATGAAGGTGATAGGGAAAATTCCTGGCATGCTCTATGATTTCAGAGAAGAGAAGACAGTAGATGCAGTATTTTCCTATAAGCAAAGAATTGCCTCTTCAAAAATAAAAATTCCTACCTTTTTCTTTCTTAACTAAAAAGTAATTTTTGCGATTTCATTCATCATTTGACAATGAAAAAAAACCTCTGATAGGCTTATGGCATTAACCATAGGTAGAGGTAAATCAAATGATCCCCCGAACTGTCAAATTTCTCATTTTGATCCATATGTGCATTTCCCTCGGCGGCTTGCTCATGCATATAAAATTCCATCCGGTCACCAAGAGCCTCTTTTTTTGGTGGGCTTCTCCCATGAGTGGTTTCAGCCTTGTTGTTCTGCCGTTTCTTTTCTGCCGGGCTTCGACAGTAGGCTGGGGCTATATGCTCAACCTGTTTGCCGTGGTGATCGGTACTATTGCCATGTCCTTTTTTTCCATTTTCGATCTTGAACCTCCCATAACTTTGTACTCTATTATCTTTACGACAACCCTGCCTAATATCATCATCTTATGGGCTAAATTGCCCCTTGCCCATCTCATCCTGCGGGAGATGCGTCCGAAAAAATCCCCCGGTCAAAGAGGGTGCGCCGAATGACAGCCGAAACACCCATTGGCGAAGCAAAAATCCTCTCGTCTAAGACTCGTTTTGTTTTAGGAGGTATATGCTTGTTGATACTCCTGCTTTTACTGGCCGGTGCCATAAGCATTCCCTTTGTCTTTGATTCTCCATCTCTTCGCTACAAGTTGGGATTCAAAAAAACATTGCTGCGTACTGGACAGATTTTTGGAACTGTGGCGGCAACTCTTTTACTTCTCCAGCTGGTGTTGAGTGCGCGTCTGAAACTATTGGATCGCATTTTTGCTCTGAACAGACTCTATATCTTCCATCGTGTAAATGCGGTAGCGGTTGGCCTTCTTGCCTTATTGCATCCTTTACTTGTTTTCTCCACAACAGATCTCAGCAATATTCCCGTTGAACTCAAATATTGGCCCGAGGCAGTAGGCGGTTTTCTATTGCTGTTACTGTGGCTGGTAATCGCATCAGGAATCTGGCGGCTCTTTTTAGACATTCATTTTGACCGATGGTGGCTCTTTCATCGTATTGCAACGTTTCTTGCTGCTGTATTGATGGTTCTTCATATTCTCTTTGCCTGCGAGATTTTTGAGCAAGGATTGCCGCGCACCGGCCTTTTCATGATCAGCGGCGTATATATACTTTTCTTGGGATGGGTGAAAGTAAAACCTCTTCTCCGAAATAAAGCACCCTTCCTGATCAACAGCATTGCCCGAGCAGGGGTGGACGCATATGCCGTCGAATTTGCGCCCCCCCAAAAAACTTCTTTCAGATATACTCCGGGGCAATTTGCATTTATCACCTTTAGATCTAAGAATCTCTCTTCAGAAGAGCATCCCTTCACCATCTCATCAACTCCCACCAGACCGGAGAATCTCCTTTTTACGATCCGCTGCAGCGGCGACTGGACGAATCAGATAGGGAGATTGCAACCTGGAGAAAAAGCCGTGCTTGACGGCCCCTATGGCCAGTTCAGTCATTTGGCGGCGGGCCTTCATTGCGAACTCGTTATGATCGCCGGCGGTATAGGCATCACCCCCATGCTGAGCATGCTCCGCTATATGGCCGACAAAAACGACGAGCGATCCATTACTCTTATCTGGAGTAATCGGACCAGGAAAGATATCGTTTTCGCCGATGAATTTGATGAATTGGAAAGAAACCTCAAAGGACTTCGCATTCTTCATGTTTTTACCCGAGAATCTAAAGAGGCAGGAGGGGGTGGACGGTTGGATGAGGACCAGCTGGATACTCTACTCCAAGACTGCAGCCGGCAGTCAGCTGTTTTTATCTGCGGCCCTCCGGTGATGATGGCGGAAATGCGCCGCATACTTCCCAAAATCGGCTTTTCTCACAATACGATTTACTGGGAGAAATTCGGCCTTTAACCCGCATTTCTCACCTGCATCTACTGCAACGCCGCAATGGCAAATGTCTACTGCGTTGCGTGCCGCGAAGCAAATACTCTTGGGGTGCTCGATTTAGGTGCTCTACATACTGCAAGTATGCCTGCGCGCCTAAATATTCGCGCGCCTTGTATCCATATACCCTTGCATCGTTTCGCGACGATACTTGTGAGAAATGCGGGTTAAAATACAGCTTTTCCCTACTTGTTTTTTCATGACACCATACCTAACCTAAAATTACAGAGAAAATACCAACAAGGAGGCAACCCATGCAAATGAAAGGAAAAATTTTAATTATTGTTCTGTCTTTATTGTTTTTCGGCGGATTGCAAGCCCAGGCTGCTCCACCTGAATGGAAATTTGATAAAGACCATTCCAGCTTTTATTTTGGCGTAAAGCATATTCACTCAACGGTTAAAGGATATTTCGAGGACTATTCCGGCACCTTCCTTTTTGATCCGGACAACCTTGCAGAGAGCAAAATAAAGATAGCAGTCAAAACAAAATCCATCTTGACCACTAGCCGCAAAAGGGATGATCATCTGCGGTCAAATGAATTTTTTGATGTGAAAAAATATCCTTTGATGACCTTTGAAAGTACATCCATTAAACATGATAAAGACAATCAATATGCCGTTGCCGGGAAATTGACCATAAAGGATGTCAGCAAGGATATCGTGCTTCCTTTTACTTTCCACGGCGTCAAGGAAAATCCATTCAAT
>CALZHT010000177.1 GCA_945787445.1 uncultured Desulfobulbaceae bacterium | reverse complement strand
TTGAAACGATGCTTGCAAAGCGTCCTCAGTCAAATTGACAGAATAGTATATGTTGATTCGGGGTCTTCTGATGGCAGCGTGGAGTATGTAGAATCCATAGGGGTGGATGTCGTCCGACTAGACATGCGGATTCCATTTAGTGCCGGTAGAGCCAGGAATGAAGGATTTCAGTTGTTGAATAAAAAAAATAATAAACTTAAATATATTCAATTTATTGATGGAGATTGCGAAATTTGTGAAGGATGGCTTTCTTTTGCGTATACTTACCTTGAAAGTAATGAATCCTGCGCTGTTGTGTCAGGAAGAAGGAAAGAAAGATTCCCGGAAGACAGTATTTACAATACGCTCTGTGATATTGAATGGAATACACCCATTGGAGAGGCGAAAGCATGTGGGGGTGATTTTATGATACGTAAAGACGCGTTTCAGCAGGTTGATGGATTCAACCCAGAGGTTCTCGCGAGTGAAGAACCAGAGATGTGTTATAGGCTGAGAAAAAAGAGTTGGTCTATTTATCGTTTGCACCATCCAATGACTTTGCACGATGCAGCAATGTTGCGTTTTTCTCAGTGGTGGAAGAGATATGTCCGTATGGGCCATAGTTGTGGTCATATGGTTTCGCTAAGTCTTAGTGCCTATGACGGCAAATCATATTTTGTCAAGTTATATACTAGTGTGTGGTTTTGGGCTTTAATTTTCCCTTTTTTTGTTTTAATTATGGCTCTATCAGTTAACATCAATATATTGCTGCTAACAATAGCTTATTTGGTTCAGTTCATTAGGATATCATTACATATGTATAAACAGATTGGAGATGCAAAAATCGCAATCATTTACAGCTTTTTTAATATAATCGGAAAATGGCCTCAGCTTCAGGGACAGCTGCTTTTCTTAAAAAGGAGATTGTTCGGGCAGGCATATACAATAGTTGAATACAGTTAACATTAACATGTTTTTTGTGAGTTGTGATAATGAATTCTGCCTTTATACTTGGTGCCGAAAGTGGCTGAGCCAGCGATTCTTTGGCTAGTGTTGTATGCGCATTCTATAATCTTACTGACACATAAATTTGAGTGCTTGTTTTTCATGCATAAGCCGGCAACTTGGAATGAGAGGACAACTCAAAATGGATGCACATGGTAAGGTTTCATCCTTAGTGAATTCGATCATCGAAGAATTCGGAGATTTTGACCTCGATCCTTTCCGGGAACAAAGCGAATCGACAAGAGAGAAAACAGAGTATCTCACCGCACACAGGCATGAGTATATACGCACTATTGTCGATATAGTGGAATTTTCTCAACACCATCCAGTGAGAGAGGTTCTAGAGATTGGAGCATTTTTTGGCGTAGTGAGCATTGCGCTTGCCAAGCTCGGCTTTCAGGTTTGTGCTGCCGACTTGCCGGAGTATATGTCTATGCCTGAGCAGAAGGAACGTTTCGGACGCCATGGGATAGAGATTGCGGAAGTAAGGTTGCAAGATTATTTACTTCCATTCTCTGATGAGCGTTTTGACACAATCGTTATGTGTGAAGTACTCGAACATCTGAACTTCAACCCCCTACCCCTCATAAAGTAGATAAATCGTATTGGTGCGCCGAAATCACTCTTCTATCTTTCACTTCCGAATCTCGTCCAAGTTGGAAACCGACTTCGGATGCTGCGTGGCCATCCGATTCTAGCCCCTATTCAGCATTATTTTGATCAACTCGATCCAGAAAAATCTGAGATTGCTGACGGACATTGGCGGGAGTACACTGGCCCTGAAATCCAGGAGTTGCTGGTGCGTATGGGCTACTCCATCCATCGCCATTACTACTTTGGTAAGGCTGAAACACTCGAATCACTGACATTTCGAAACCGAATAACCCGTAGGATATACCATTGCTTCCCTACCTTAAAAGAGAACCAGACCGCCCTAGCAATTCGTGAACATCGTACCGACCACATTTTCAGAATTCCGAATACCGTACATGAGAAGCTCGACACTCTCTGACCCGACAAAATGTTTACAAAGATAGATATGCGCCTGACGGTTGCGTTCCAAAAGCTGCTTTAATATTCTATAGCAAAATGTCTAAAAAAGAATATAATAACAATAAGTTTGGAGTAATGCAACTCTCTATAATTGTTTGGGGGAAGAATGAATCCATATTTCTTAATTGGTGCGGAAAGGTCAGGGACAACTTTACTTAGATTGATGTTGGATGCGCATCCGTTGATCTCGTGGACACATGAATTCGAGTATGCGGTTGAGCGAATTGATTCACCAAATAGTTGGCCGGATAGTGGCGCTTATATTGACTGGTTGTCAAAAAATTGGAATTTTTTAACTTCCGGTTTTGAAATAGATAGGACTTTGGATTATCCATCCCTAATCCAAAGTTTTTTGATACAGAAACAGGGCGATTGTCCTATTGTTGGAGCAACTTGTCACACACATTATGATCGGTTGCTTCGTCTTTTTCCCAAGGCAAAATTTATTTATTTATTACGCGATCCTCGTGACGTTGCGCGATCAAATATTGCAATGGGGTGGGCTGGGAATGTTTGGACAGGTGTAGATAGATGGATAGAAGCTATAAAGTTATGGGAGGGAGTCAAGCAAAAACTCGAGAAGGATATTTCTTACGTTGAAATAAAATTTGAGCAGCTTATTGCCTCACCTGAAGAAACTCTTTCATCTATCTGTAATTTTATGAAAATTGATTATGATCCGAAAATGATGTCTTATCCTGAATACACTACTTATTCAAAGATTGATAATCGCATTGTTGATAAGTGGAAAGGAAAAATGAAGAAAAGGGAAATCGGACTGGTTGAATATAAATGTCAGGAATTAATGACTAAAGGAGAGTATAAACTAATTTCTAATAATATGACCGATCCCACCATGACCGAAAAATTATATCTGCGCATTCAGGATCGATACTTTAAAATTAGGTTTCGAATGAAGCGGTATGGGCTGAAATTATTCTTTAGTGAATATTTTGCAAGAAAATTAAAAATTAAAAGGCTTGAAGACCAATTTCATAAAAAAATACGCGAGGTTGACCTTAAATATATAAAATAATTTACATCTCTAAAATTAAGAGGCGTCTAACACTTGCCGCATTTTAAGTTGAATTTCATCTCTTGAGCATGTACTGCCAAATACAATTTACCTTCTTTGAACCAAAAGGCCGGGAGACTGATTGCTGCAAACTGAATTCACGGTTCAAAAATATGGATAGCGCCTTAGAGATCTCGCTGGATTTTTGGTTTAACGATTTTGTCAATTGAGTTTCGTTAATGGAAACACAAAAAGGCATAAAAAATAAAATGCGTATAGCGCATATAATAACGGGTGATGCTTGGGCAGGAGCCGAAGTTGTTACCTATGAATTATTAAGGTCTTTGGTGAATGACCAGAACATAGATCTAACTGCGATAATTCTGAACGAAGGAATCGTGTATGAGAAGATAGCTTCATTGGGTATAAAAACATATTTCTGCTCCGATGACTTGTCATTCTTCACACTTGTAAAAAAAGTT
>CALZHT010000176.1 GCA_945787445.1 uncultured Desulfobulbaceae bacterium | reverse complement strand
GAGGCCCAAGAGCATGATCTTTTAGATCCATTGGTGAATGAAACAAAAGAGAATTTTAAAGCCATCCGGAAAGAAGATATTTTTACAGATACCAAACTGTGAATAGAGGGACGCTGCTAAATAATTAAGTTGAAAATGGGCAGACAAGATGGTAAGGCATAGTCTATGCCACGATTAGCGCGCCTTGACGCTCCAGGAGTTTTTCATCATGTCATGATCCGGGGGATAGAGCGTCGAAAAATATTTAGGAATAAAAAGGACCGCGAGGACTTCTTGGGTCGGCTGGGAAAGTTGCTCCCGGAAACCAGGACAGCCTTTTACGGCTGGGCGTTTCTTGCCAATCACGCCCACTTCCTCTTTCGAACCGGAGATGTGCCGTTGTCCAAATTGATGAGAAGACTATTGACTGGATATGCCATCAGTTTTAATCGCCGACATGAACGTCATGGACAACTTTTTCAGAATCGCTTCAAGTCCATAGTGTGTCAAGAGGATGTATATCTGAAAGAGCTGGTACGCTATATTCATTTAAATCCCATCAGGGCCGGCCTGGTTACTGACCTTGATAAGCTGAGCCGATACCCCTATTGCGGCCATAGCGCCCTCTTGGGGGGCGTGGAGAGATCGTGGCAGGATACAAGTCATGTTCTGGCTTTCTTTGGAAAAAAGGTTCAGCCTGCCAGGAAGGCTTATCTTTCCTATATGGAAGAAGGGCTTCATCAAGGTCGTCGCGAGGAGTTGGTGGGTGGCGGATTGGTCCGGAGTCTTGGCGGATGGTCGGCAGTGAAAAAGTTGAGATCGAACGGCTCCACCCATATGATGAGCGATGAACGGATATTGGGAGAATCGGATTTTGTTGATTCAGTGCTTTCCGGAGCAGGGGAGAAATTGAAGCGGCGTGATGAACTGAAAGCCCTCGGCTATGACTTGCGCCGGATTGTCCAAAGGGCGGCCGAGATCTATGGAATGGAAGTCAATGAAATTTTTTCAAAAGGGCGCCAGGATCGCAAGGTCAAGGCAAGAAGTCTCAGCTGTTATTGGGCGGCCAGGGAATTGGGGTTGTCGTTGGCGGAGTTGGCGCGCGCGTTTGCAATGAGTATCCCGGGGATTGGCTATGCCGTTGAGAGGGGAGAAATCCTTGCCCGGTCCAACAACTATCAGTTGATACGTTGAGTTTGTTAATTATTTAAAAGCGTTATACCCATATACCGCTATGCCACATATACCATTGCGCAACGAGAGGGCGTTACCCAATGCTGATCCTGCAGATGGAGTTGGTTTGCTGCTGGGGATTCCATGAAAATAAGAAAAAGGTTAGGCAAATTTGCCTAACCTTTTTCTTCAAAAACAGCGCAAACGGAATGATCCGGTTATAGATCACTCATAGATTTGCACCAATTATTCATTAATCTAGATTGGTTTCGAATCCCACGGTTCTAAGTGGTGGCAAACCCTCAGCAGGGCGTCCGTTTCTACCTACCTCAGGAATTCTGAGCCAGTCATCATCAGCGTTTCCATCACCATCAGAATCGATAACCTCGGTCTCATCAATTGGATGGCCATTGGGAACAAGCAGCTCCGGATGGTCAAAGGGAGCTCTCTCCGTATTAACTCTCCAGTCGGTTAATGCCCACTTCATGAAGGCCACCAGCGCTCTTTCCTCTTCGCGACTGAAGCCGATGGGTTGGATATCCGGATCCAGATTTTCTCGGTTCAAGTCGGGAAAGTCGCCGCCCCGGTCATAAAACTCCACCACCTGAGTCAGGGTAGCGTGTCCACCATTGTGAAAGTAAGGTGCGGTAAGCTGAACATTGCGGACTGTAGGTACTTTAAAAGCGCCGTCTACGGCCACCCTTTCGCCCGGTACAATGGGTCCCGGAATTTCAAAATTATCAGGATTAAAGCAGAAATCATCGATCTTCGGCCCGTTGACTTCCTGGCGCGAAAAAGAAAGCGGAAAGCCCGCCAGATCAGCTCCCACTGCCAGGTCTTCGAAGGTCGGTCTCACGCCGATGTTGTAAAAGCCGCCATCGTAAACGGCGGGATTATTGTCTCCCATGAGCATCCGTTCAATTGCCTCTTCGTTTCCGTCCGGCTGACATGCTCTTTGCCTGACTGATGCACCGGTGAATTCAGGGCCCGCATGGCAGTTGATACATTTTCCTTTGGTAAGAAACATTTCAAGTCCCAGCTTCTGCCTGGCATTAAGAGCATTATCATTGCCCTGTGCAAATCTGTCGAAAGCAGTTCTGTCGGCAACCAGGGTAGCCTCATACAGCTGAATTGCCAATCCCCAAAAAAGAGAAAAGTTAGCCTCTATCTGGGCAAACTCACCGTCGACTAATCCCTCGTATCCCCACCATTTTTTGTGGAAGGCCTTTCTAATGAGGTCCTCGTAGCTAATTGTCAGTCCATATCCGGTAATGCTTCGGAAACCACCGAGCTTGCTGTCTTCAGGATGCACTTTCTGCTTGGCCAGAGCCTTGAGACTGAGCATCTTGCGTCCAATGTCGGGAAAGTTACGGCCAGCGCAAGACATTTCAAATTCGCTTAACGGCGGACCAACAGCCTGTGAGGCCAAACTGGCATTGTCTATTTCTATCTGAACTTTCTCAACATTGCCGCTAGTCATTAGCCAGACTCCTGGAAAATCACTTGAAAAATCCCCTGCCATTAGATAGGCTTCTGCATCCGATTCCATGTCCATTGCTGCAAGAGCCGGTGGCCCTGGCAGGTTGCCACGTTTCCCAAGGGGGTTCACTCCGTTGAAAATGTTGTTGGCCCGGCCGTCCCAAAAATTGCGATGGTTGAATACGGAGTTGATTACCGTGGGTGTGTTTCGGGGTTCGATCCGCCGCACATTGATTCCGTTGACATTCCATACAGGGTCCGGAATCACGGTGCAGTTGTCTTCGAAACACCCACGGGTGACAGAATTAAAATCCGCCTTGAATACACCCATTGACGAGACAATGTCATTGAGCCCGACGTTGAATGGGTCGCCGGGCGGTGAACTGTCGAAGGCCGGGAAGGGAAAATCACCGGCTGCCAGGGTGTAATTCGGCCCTCCCCCTCCCGGATGTGTTACGCCGAAGGTGAAATCCGGGGGGGTACTCAGAAAGCCAGTGCTGAGTTGGTTTTTGGCGCGGTTGTCGGCGCCGGCATGGAAATGGCAGCTGGCACAGGCCTGCCCGTCGCTTCCGGCCTGCATGTCCCAGAAAAGGGCTTTACCCAAGACGATGGCCATGTTTTCGTCTATTACAAAATCGCCAAGATTAGAAGGTGTTGGAATCGGAACCGTGCTCAGTGCAGCCGGGGCCGCTGCCCTCAATTCCGCGTCCGTCATGGCAAAAGACGTCAGTGGAAAGACCAATAACAATAACGTTCCAAAGCCCAAAATTAAAATATGCTTATTCTTCATAAAGTTTCCCTCCCTTTTTCGTTTTTTTTCTCATTCTTCTATTGTGACCTACCACCACGGTCATTGCCTTCTGCCTTAGATTAATTCCACATCACCTCCTTTGTTTTTTAACAAAACCCACCTCTTCCATGCGGGAAAGCCCTGTCGTTC
>CALZHT010000175.1:3446-12637 GCA_945787445.1 uncultured Desulfobulbaceae bacterium | reverse complement strand
AGGTGCTTGTCGGTAAAAGTCTAGCTAAAACAACTACTTACAATCACGCGACATCGTGTCGCAAATAACGTATTAAGCTAAGCGGCGACGTCGCGAAGGTACGAGAAGCAGAGACTTATTCGGAAACCACCGCTGTATCTTTCGTCCGACTTAAGCGCTGGGTTATGTTGCGCTTTTATTTATTAAACATTCTCTTGCCAATAACAAAGTAACCAAGGAACACAAAAGCCAAGATAACTACAATAGCAATTTTATTGTCTTGTGGACTACCTAAGGGAATTGAAATTAAGGCGCCCATATAGCCCATAAATATTCCAATGGAAACCCTGAGGGCCTCTTTTTTTGTTAATTTGACACCTTTTAAAATAATTATGTAATCATTATTTCTTTTATTGGTCATTTTTATGTTTAAATTTTATGTAACACCACCATGTGGTTCCAACAATAACGGGTGTCCCAAACATTGCACCGCCGACCCAACCAAATATATTATTAAAAAATCCACCAAAGATCCCAATCAAAACCCCACCAATCGCCATACCTATAGGTAGACCAGTAGTGCGAAAATCCAATTCACTGTCCGCATAGAAGTGAAATGAGATGAAAACAACAATGAAAAAGACTGTGCAAATGATGCCTTTTATTATTGTTTGACCAATGTCCTCAAGAGAGTTGGACCCCATTTGGTAGCCGATATTTATGAAATAGCCTAAATATCCTATTAGGAAGACCAGTATTCCAATTTTGAAGGCAATGCGAATTTGGCTATTGTGTTTTTCAATGGTCTTTAAGCACCAATCATCAAAAGACCATTTATTCATGTTTGTTTCCTAATTGCAACATAACGGTTCAAGCTCAGGGGCGGCGTAGAGACCTTTGAGTACCACCGAACCCTTTCGTGAAGCATCCGCGTTTCCTCCGTCCCCTGGAGCGTTTGGTTAGAGCGTGGTGAGTGAACGTAATCGATCCCCAAGCTCTTTCATTTCTTCGACCGTATAACCGATAAGCGTTGGCATTTCCCAGTCGTAAAATCGCTTATCAGCAGTTGCATGGTAAATTAATTGACTCAATGCCAGCAGCTCCTCTGGCGAAAAAATATCACCGGTGAATACTTCTTGTACCTTTTCAGCAATACTCGCCGATACTGATGTTGGAGTCGACGTAGCAATAACTAAATCACCGGTGTCTTCCGCTTCAAGTAGGGCTTTTGTTATTGCGTCAATGAGTATGGGCTGGATATTTTTCATAAGCTCTAACGGTTGGAATTGAGCGGTGGCCCACTGGCCTTCGCAGCCCACCGAGTCTTACGGGAACCACAGCTTTCTAATCCATCCGCTCGAATGATGGGTTATAAACCCTTTTGATCAAATGGTTATTTCCCTTCCATTTTGCTTAATACGGCATCTGCCCTATCAGCCTGCTGCTCCCAGCGTTGAATAATTGCTTCATACCTTTCTTGTAACTTCTCAGCATTTTCATAGTATCGATCAACCCGTTCACTTTGAGCTTGTGCTTTTTCCATTTGATCACGATAAAGTTGTTGCTGCTCCTCATAATCACTTTGATACTCGGCTTGCTTGGTTGAGCCAACAGAGTCATGATCTGTGGCCATGTAGACGACTGCAAGAGTTGCGAGGACAGAGACTAAACAAAGAGCCAAATTTTTCATTCCACCTGACATGACGTACTGTCCTTAATGTTGGGTTTAACCGGGTAGGTCAGGGGTCTTACGACCCCTTTCCCCCCTAAGAACCGTGCGTGCGACTTTCATCGCACACGGCTCAAGCCCTCACAAAAGCAGTCCCCATTGGGGGCCACTCGGTCGTTAGCACTTCATTTGGCTCGGCACAATTGCCGTTTTTGCCTCGACTTACGCCGCTTTCTTTAGTGCGTTGCGGCGCTTGTTATCTCGTCGTATTCTGGCTTTACGCTCCTTCAGATATTTAAAGCCCTTCGGATCGTAAGGGTTGACCGCGCTTTTTACTTTGACGTGGCGGACGACCCCGATGCCGGATGCGCGGACCAGTTCGGGAATGCGTTCTCCCTTGCTGGTCTTCTCCACGGTTGAGAATCTCCATAGGGCCGAGCCTTTTGACCAGTACTTTTGGACCAGCCATCCTTTGCTCTTGTCCTTGTGTCTTCTCTTCATCCAGCGCCAGAGGCAGTTGTAGATATAGCTGTCGACGTCTCCGAAGATCTTACTCGAGACCACGGGGCTGTGGTAATTCGCCCAACCCCGGATCTTGGGGTTGAGTTTGCGGATCAAATCACCTGCCGTCATGAATCCTGAGTTGCGGATCGCCTCCCCGATCATGCGCTTGAACGCTTTGACGTTCGCTACCGAGGGCTTGATGAGCAGTTTGCCCCGGTATTTGCGCAGGTTTTGCCCGAGAAAGTCGAATCCGTCCTCTATCCGGGTGATGCGCGTCTTCTCTTGGGAAAGAGACAGGCCTCTTTGTTTCAAGAAGGCTTCTACAGCGGGTTGGATCTTCATCTGCAGGAGTTCTTTGGAGGCTCCGGTGATGATGAAGTCGTCCGCGTAGCGAATAACATTCACCTTGTTGCGCCGGGGAACCGCTTTTCTGACTGCGGCCTCCAGCCCGTCCAAGACGATGTTGGCCAGGGTGGGGGAGACGATACCGCCTTGCGGCGTACCCGACCTGGTCGGACAGAGGGAATCTTCTTCGATGTATCCTGCTTTCAGCCATTGGCGGAGCACCCGCTTATCCATGGGGATATGCTTGAGCAGCCATTCGTGGCTGATTTCGTCAAAACAGGCGTTGATATCCGCCTCAAGTACCCAGCGGGCCGAGTCGTCCTTCGACAGGCATAAGAAGCATTGCGCAATGGCATCAGCGCAGCTTCGATAAGGCCGAAACCCGTAGGAGTTGGGATCGGCCAGTGTCTCGGCGACCGGTTCCAGGGCCATTTTGTAGAGCGCCTGCATGGCCCTGTCCCGCATGGTTGGAATACCCAAGGGGCGTTTCTTGCCGTTCTTTTTCGGAATATAGATCCGTCGCAGTGGTCGCGGGCGGTATCCGTGACGGTGCAGCGTATCGACCGCCAGTATCTTCTGGCGTGGCGTGGTCCAGAGGATGCCGTCCACGCCGGCTGTGCGTTTGCCTTTATTTGAAGTGACTCTTTTCACCGCCAGCATCCTGGCGGCATGCGAGCGGACGAGTATTCGCTGGAGAATTTTGGCTTTTCCCCACTTCCCGTCCTTAACGGCCTTTGCGATACGCACCTGCAGTCTGCGGACAAACTTATCGGCCTTCTTCCCTCCCAGGTAGATTCTTCAGGTTCTTTCGCAACGGAGCACCTGCCCGGACGCGTGTCCGCGTCCGCCGGACGTCAGCGCCGTTTCCGGCCGGGTGATGTCGGCGATTCTTCCGCCTCAACCCGTATCCGCCCCGCTACAGGGCGGCCTTCGCTTTTTCCTGCATCTTACTCCCGCATCCCCAACAGCGTGCCTTGCGGTTTCGCCTGCCCTTTAGGGCGAAGATACGGGGTTTCCACGTTCCACGTCATTGACGATTTTCAAGTGACTTAGGCCCGCCCTCTACACCGGCAGCAACATCCTCGTAGGGCCACCGTTAAGAACCCTACCTGTACACACTGCATACCTTTTGGTCCAAGCCACCAGTCTCTTGGGCTTGTTCATATTTACGATGCTTGCGGGAATTTACCTCTGTTGACCATATCACTCAGATCCTAGCCCTCACCCGGGTCGAGACTCCCAGGAGGGTGGTTGCCTCGCGGTTTCCACCCCTCTCGAATCAGATCGAGATTCGGTACGTTGTCGGGAAGGCTTCGTAACCAAACCATGGATGCACCATGAGAATGCACGCTCCCTAGGATACCGGCGGAGGAACGCCGGGTCTGGTCGAAGGCCTCACGGGATCTTGCCAGACAATCAATAAACGCGACCTCGTGTCGCGATAACGGTTCATGATAACCGGCGGCGACGCGAAGTTTTGGCTACCACCGCAATTTTAGATTTTGCTTTTCAATTTAGCACAGACGTATTTTCCGTCCGGTTGATTAGTTTGTTAGCCATTTTTTTACGGTTCTGGCATTTTTTCTTTCAGTAAGGCCAAAAACTTTTCAGAAATTGGGTTTTTTAGTGACTCTGCTTTTTTGACTTTTTCCCATGCTTCTGAATATTTTCCTGATTCATAAAGTGCAATTGCCCACCTTTTGTAAGCAAATGAATATGCAGGGTCTAGCTCTGTGCTTTTTCTGAAATGTTGAAAGGAAGTTTCAAAGTAGCGTGCCTTTTCTTCTGCAAGTTCACTTGGAATGCTCATTGCCTTGTAGGTGTATGCACTGCCTGTGTCTGATTGAAGCGCCGGCTCCTGATAAGGATCGTTGATTAATGACTTTGCTTTTTCAAAGTTAGCAATTGAAGCATCAAGTTCATTTCTCGCTAGTTGAATCTGACCAAAGCCCCAATAAACAAGATAGTTTTCGGAATCAAGCAGCCATGCTTGATTGTAGCGCCTCATTGCGTAATGCAGATTGCCATTACGGAAAAATTCTTCTGCGACCGAAGCCCAAGCCTTACTTGCTTCTTTTTTGTCACCGTTGAAACCGGTGATTGCTTTCTTGATGAAAGCTTCATCTAGTTCCTTCATGTGCTCAGGGCGCGGAATTTCAGGCTGCCCGTACATTGCTTTGTCGTCGATTCGTTGGCTAGTTGGGATTGATGGTGCACAGCTGGAGAGAAGCAACGTGAAGAGTATGGAGCTGTAGATAATTATATTTTTCACTATGCCCTCCATTTTAGATGGCTAACGTTTAAGATAAGCGGAGCCGCAGCTCAGGACAATTTGGTAGCGGCCCATTAGGGCAGCGCCTAAGGTCGGGGCTTCCGCTTCATCGTTGGGTTGGACGAACCCGCTTGCACTGCCGCTCGCAACTCTATGGACATTGATCTTTAAATCTTTTTTTATAATTTGTCCCGAAGGGACTTAAGTCTTTTAATTTTGCCTTTTTATGCTGTTGGGTTTTGAAGTTCTTATTGGATTTTCTTTTATTGATGGTTTTTTTCGGATTTTTTCTATTTTTTCGACACACTTCCCCCTGCATCCCTCCAGTTTCGCCATCTGTTTATGCGGCCTTTCGCCAATTCGGCCCTTTGGGCAATCTCAATATCTCTTTTTTCAATCTTTGTCCCATCACAAGTCGACACCCGCATGTCGGGCACAATTCTGGGTGATGCTCTCCTTGTTCTGAGCAGCAGTCCTGCCAATTGGGCAGAGGCTTCTTTTCAACAGGCGGCTGCCCCAGTTGTGCCCTGCACCGATTAAGATCGGCACCTTTGCTGTTGGCATAAAGCCCGTACGAGCGTACCACCTGAGTGTGCGGCATCGGTACGTGTAACAAGAAGCGCTGCAGAAAAACTTCCACCGGCAGCGTCATGATTTTACGTTTGGCGCGGCCGCTAGCATCTTCTTCCCGGTATTCTTTGTAGCGAAAGGTGACTTCACCGTCTTTTAAACTGACCAGGCGCCGGTTGGAAATGGGGCCACCGCGTAGATAACGGCTCAGATACATGGCGACCCCTTCGCCATGGGCGTAGCGTTCACGGATGCGCACATTCCATTTTTTGCGGCCAAGTTTGTTGAGCAGATTTAGAACCTGCTGCTGTCGCATCCCTTTGGGAGGCTCTAGCTGCCCCTCCAAGAGGGCATTGCGCACCGCATCGAGGAGCTTTCCGCGAAACAGGGCCATGGCGGCCCGTGATGGCAGAAGAAAACCGTTGTTGACCTTGCGCCATTGGCCCTGCTCATCGAGGCCGCCTCCGGTGACTAGGCAGTGGACATGCGGGTGAAGCACCAAGGTCTGGCCCCAGGTGTGCAGGGCTGCAATCACCCCAGGGCGAGCTCCCAAATGCCGCTGGTCTTCAAGCATTTCGAATAAAGTCTCTTTGACGCTCCGAAATAGAAGACTGGTCATTAACCGCGGATCAATGAGCCATAGGGCGTTGAGTTCACTTGGAATGGTAAAGATCACGTGAAAATGTTCACAGCGAAGAAGGCGCTCCTTTTGCTGAGAAAGCCACTGTTCCACTTGGACAAAGGCGCACTGGGGGCAAACGCGATGCTTACAGGAGTTGTACCAGGCACGCTGGAAATGCCCTTCGGGGCAGACCTGTATGTGACCGCCGAGCACGGCGGTCCGGCACGCCAAGAGGGCCCATGCCGCGTGTCGGACATGTTCGGGCAGAGCCTTGGTCTGCTCAAGGCGACGATACCCCTCCTGGAACACCTGCTGTAACGTCAAATCGCCCTCCTGACGTTGCAACTAATTGATTTAACTGCTCAATTCTCGTCCCCCGCGGAGCGGGTTAGTTCAACTTGAATTAGACAGATTTTGGAATATTTGATATTGCGGAATCTGCTTATCCACTTTACTCAAGTTGATGCCAAACAGCCAGCAGGCACCTGAGTCAAGTCCTTGTTGGTAACGGGAACCGCCGCAACTGCTCGCTGCATGATGCGCCAGAATCGTTTTCCGACAGACTTGGTAGTACGGCGGTTAAAACGGAACACATATTCATCCAGATAGCGCTGGAGGTACTTTTGCTCAAATCGCCCGTGAAAGGTTCCGAGGATAACCCGGTTAACCAGTGATGCGACGAGGTGGACTCCTGGCAGGACACTGGCCTTGTCCTCCACCTTGGCTTGCAGCGGCTACCGGTAGCGATGTTGTTTTTTGAAAAAGGAATCAGCTCAGCACCACTGCAGTTCTCAATGACCTGCATGCGCAGTCGCCCCAATTTGCGCCCCTTGCGCTCTATTGCAACGGCAACTTTGCATTTGTGACCAGCGCCGCGACCGCGTTTTCCGCTGTGTGTACCACCAAGATAAACCTCGTCGGCTTCAATATGGCCGGAAAGCTTGTCCCGGTTGGGGAAGATGGAGCATGTTCGAAGTTTCTGCAACCAGCACCAAGCTGTCTGGTAGCTTCCCAATCCCAGCATTTCCTGCAATGAAGTTGCGTTGACACTGGACTTCCGGGTTGAGAACCACCACAGCGCTTTGAACCAGATGGTCAGAGGTTTCCTCGTAGCGTGAAAGATCGTGCCGGCTGTCACCGATTGTTGGTGCTCACAACGCCGACACAGATAGAGCCCTCTGGCGCTTTTCCAACAGTTCGTATGGCCACACCGAGGGCAGACGAAGCCTGCTGGCCACCGGAGGTGAAACAGGTACTCAAGACAGGCCTGCTCGCTATGAAAGCGGCGATCAAACTCAACCTCGTTTTTTGGGAAATCTTCTTTCATCTCTGGCCTCCTCATTGTGTTGGAAGACCAGTTTAACGCTGTCTAGTGACAGATTATGTCTCAGCCCTGTTTACTGGAGCGAAGTAGATAAGCAGATTAATAAAAATCGAACCTAAAATAATCTGGACTAAACTATCCTTTCCTTTCAGTACCTAGTGGTTTAATCAGTAATTTAACAATGACTCGATGTTTATATAAATAATTCTTCCTTTTTTTGCTTTTTGGTCTAAATAACATATCATCAATTCGGAAATAGCCACCAAATCCTAATCGGCCTACCGGCGCACAATCTTTGAAAAAAGAATATCTTCACTTCTTGCTGTTTGGATTGTGGTGGTTTAGATCGAAAGAAACGTGAAAAAGGCAATAATTCGCCAATCAAGACTCTTTACCCACAAAACCAACAAATGCAACTAGCGTTAATTCAATAGCCAAGGAATGGGGGCATTAATCTTCCAAAGATTCAATTAATTCGGCAATCAAATTATATACCAGAGCAAAGCGCCAATTATAATAGTGCAAATTCAACAACTTAAAATTCTAAAGCGGTAACCTCCGCCACTCCCCGAGGCCTCTCGCCCTCTCAATTTGACAAGTTCAACGAACCTGCTATTAAATAAGTATTAGCCCGACTAAGGATGAAGCCCTACACTATTTCTAACCTCATTTGGCGGAAACCCCTTTTTAATACTGAACAAAAAGACAAAAAATCCCAATTATTTCCGCAACCCCAATTTCGAATTACCCACACTGAGGAGCTTCAATTAACCATGAAATATAGATCCCAAAACCCCTTTCAGTACAAAATAAAGCTTATAATTGACAAATTTTCAGCCCTTTTATTTCTTCTGATACTTAGTCCATTACTATTACTCATTGCAATAGCAATAAAAATAAACAGCAATGGCCCTTTTTTATTCAAGCAAAAGAGACTGGGGTTCCAAGGGAAAGAGTTCATTATTTATAAATTCAGAACGATGAATATAAACGCAAAGGACCTTAGAAATCCTGATGGCAGTACTTACAACTCTGACAACGACCCAAGATTAACTAAAGTAGGAAGGATTCTAAGAGTGTCAAGTCTTGATGAAATACCCCAATTAATTAACATTTTAAAGGGCGAGATGAGCATTATAGGGCCACGCCCAGACTTACCGGAATTCTATATGTATTATGATAATCATCAGATCAAAAAACTTGATGTTCTTCCTGGAATAACAGGCCTAGCTCAAATCAATGGAAGAAATGAAATCCCACACTCCGAAAGAATAGATTTTGACATAAAATATATTAAAAACTACTCTTTAATTTTGGACTTAAGGATAGCCATTAAGACCTTTACAAATATAATTCGGAAAAAAGGTGTATATGCCAGTAACTATAAATAACTGTCTATTTATTTTTACCCTAAATTTACCCATGAATAATAAAACTTAAGGACTTCAATAATGCATAGAGTTTTTGTAACTGGCTTAGGTGGTTGCGGGGTTGGTGAAGGGATCGCAAAAGCGCTTTCAATGAAAGGGTATGAAATCTATGGCAGCGACACCAAATCCTTTTTCCCTTCAATGAAACATATATCAAGGCCATTTTTACTTCCCTTAGCGACTACGCCCAGTTATATCGACAGGTTAATCGACATCTGCAAGACCCATCACATCAAAGCGGTTTACCCCGGTTCAGAACTGGAAACAAAGGTAATTTCCCAAAACATAAAGCAATTCAAAATTGAAGGCATTGTGCCTATGGTAAATTTGCCAGAAACTATTAAAACATTTCAAGACTCATGGAAAACCTACAGCACCCTGACAAGATTAAACTTCACCGCCCCTGACTCATGTTTACCGAAGGATGTTGGTGAATTCACCTTAAACCATAATTTTCCATTTATAATCAAACCAAT
>CALZHT010000175.1:0-3304 GCA_945787445.1 uncultured Desulfobulbaceae bacterium | reverse complement strand
CTATTGTTCAGCAATATGTAGGAAATGAGGAAGAGGAATATACGGTTGGAGTTTTTTCTGACAATGATGGAAACATAATCAGTTCAATTGCCATGAAACGAACCATGATAGCTGGAGCCACATTGAACGCACACATTGATGGTTACACAGATATTGAAAATTACTGTTGCGAAATTTCGACTGCCTTAGAATCAAGAGGTCCACTAAATTTTCAATTGAGAAAGGTTGGGAGCAAATTCTTAATATTTGAAATAAATCCGCGGTTTTCCGGGACCACCCCTTTTAGAGCGATGGTAGGCATTAATGAGCCAGACATGATGTATAGAAATTTGGTCCTCAATGAAAGGCTTTCTCCGGTAAAATATGAATCCAACAAGATTATTATGAGGATGTTTGATGAGGTAATGATCGATAAAAAAGATATGCTTTAAACAAGTGAGATCACAATGAAAATTGGAGTTATTTCTGATATTCACGCAAACCCATTTGGCCTTGAAACAGCACTAAACCAATTAACCTCCAATTCTGTTGACCTAATTCTATGCGCTGGAGATCTGACTGGATACAGTCCACTTGTTAATGAGACATTAGACCTATTAACTGACCGGCCAATCGAGTTCATATTAGGGAATCATGATTTTTACTTACTAAATGGCTGTCCACCATCGAAAAATAAAATTGTACAAAAAAGCGTGTCTTTAACAAGACAAATAATTAAGCCTGAATTTATTAATTTCCTTGCAAGCTTAAAGCTTGTAAAAATTTTTGACATACAAGGAATCCGGATCAAAATGATCCATGGCAGTCCATCTAATGCGTTGGAAGAATATATATATCCAGACCATGTATTTAACCCTGAAAAACTCCGTCTCGATTCAGAAAATCTTTTGATCCTTGGACATACTCATCACCAAATGATTAAACAATTTAAGAACTTTGAAGTGTTGAACCCAGGATCCAGCGGTCAGCCGAGAGATGGAAAAGGGTATGCCTGCTATGCCCTGATTGACACAAGTGATTACAATATTGAATTAAGGAGAATAAAATACAACACCACAGATATGATCAAAGTCTTAACAAAGGAGAAATGGCCTCCTGAACTTTTAAAGTACTTTTGATTGATTATATATAATTAAACTTCTTCAGTATTTTCCGCAAACATTTTCAAAGCAGTAGCCTTTCCATTTCAAAAGTATAATCTTGTTGATAGATCATGCTTTTATATGCAAAAGCATGTTACTTGTTGACTGACTTACCCATTCAGATATTCATTAGCGGTAAAGGCTTTGTCTTTTCTTCAGTCTGGAAAACTTGCTGCCCCCCTTTTGACCAACTTTTCAGGGAGAATTAAAAAGGAAAAGGAAAAGGAAATTTTCTAAATGTACTCGCACCACTTACAAGCCTACTATATTCAAAGCCATCCCACTTAACCTGACAAAAATCCCAAAGGAAGGGGCCATATTTCTGCCCCTGGAGCCATTGACTGCTCTTTGAAAGATGTTATTTTCTTAAGGTAAGATCCTTCAGGGGGGGGACAACTAAATGAGGACCCATGCAGGGCATTGGTTTTGAAAAGGTAAGACTGACCTGTGATATCAAGCCAGAACCAGAGTACAAAGCACCTATGGGCTGTTTGTTGTTGTTTGGATAGATGCCCCCCCCCAAAAGCTAGCAACTTAACCCAAAAGGGTCCATGGACAAAAACACCGACGCAACGACCACACCGAACGACCCTTCAACCACGTCAACAGATAGGATTGTCATGAAACTTCGAATTCAGTTTGTCATCACCGGTTTAGCCGCTCATGGGGCAGAAATGATGCTATACAAGCTCCTTTCGAGAATAAATCGGGATGTTTTCAATCCAGAGGTTATTTCCCTAATGGATTTTGGGACCCTAGGGGAAAAGTTTCAGGAAATTGATATACCTGTGAAAATTCTTGGAATGCGCCGGGGAGTACCCGACCCCTTGAGAATATATCGGCTCATGAAAATAATCCGACAATCCAACCCCCATCTGGTTCAGACTTGGATGTATCATGCTGACTTAATTGGTGGGCTCGCTGCAAAATCAGCTGGAAAAATTCCAGTGGTATGGAATATACGAAACAGCAATCTTGAACCCGGGTCCAGTAAGAAAACGACCATAATAACTGCCAAGACTTGTGCTTGGCTGTCAAAATATTTACCAGTGAAAATTGTATGCTGCGCAGAAACCGCTCGAAAAATCCACGAAAACATTGGCTACGAACCATCAAAGATGAAATTTATCCCCAATGGCTTTGATCTTAAATTGTTCAAGCCTGACAGCAGAGCACGAATGGAGGTCTGCCAAGAACTCAACATTCCCCAAGATTCAATTATTATCGGAATGGTTGCTCGTTTTGATCCTCAAAAGGATCAGAAGAGTTTTGTGCAAGCTGCCAAAGCCCTAAAAGCAACACAACCGAATGTCCACTTTGTCTTATGCGGGGACGAAATAACCCACGAGAATAAAGAACTTTCAACATGGATCGACGATGCTGGCCTTCTTAACTCATTTCACTTATTGGGCCGGCGAACAGACATTCCAAGACTTACCGCCTCATTTGATATCGCTTCTTTGTCCTCCGCTTACGGAGAGGCATTTTCCAATTCAATTGGAGAGGCCATGGCATGTGGGGCCCCTTGCTGTGTCACGGCCGTTGGGGACGCCGCCTTAATTGTAGGAGACACTGGAAGAGTGGTTCCAGTTCGGAGCCCAGAAGCCTTATCTAACGCCTGGAGGGAGCTAATCGACATGGGCAGGGAGAACCGGCAACAACTTGGTCGACTAGCGCGCCAACGGGTTTTGCAAAACTTTTCATTGGATCCGATTGTTAAACAATATGAAAAGCTTTATTGGAACCTTTTGGGTCCGAATGTTTGATCAACCTATTCCAGCTTTGCAGGCACATCAGAATATTTTTTAAGAATTGCCTTTAGACAATATTCTCCAAATTTCCTTAAATAATATTTCTATTTTTTCTGGAGGACATAGGTCACTGAGGATAAATTTAATTTTTCCAACAAAAAACAACATATAGATTTCTTATTTTTTTATTTGCTATTTTTTTATGGATCAACCTTCGCAAATTTCCCATTTAGCCTTACAATATGAAGTCTGCTAACAAGGTTTCGTTCATGATAAAGGAAACCAGAAGATGTTACGAATATTGCCAAGCATAATTTTTCTGAACAAGAAATTTTATTGACAGTAATAAAATACTAGAATTATAACTTCCCAGTTATTGATAAAGTTTATATCAAAAAACTTTTTGGATAC
>CALZHT010000174.1 GCA_945787445.1 uncultured Desulfobulbaceae bacterium | reverse complement strand
GAGTTTAATAATCCCCTTGCCGGTATCAGAAATGTTCTTGCAGGTATAAAAAGTCGGGCGTCCCTTGATAGAGATGATTTGGAGCTGGCTGACATGGCCATCAAGGAATGTGACAGGATCACCTACCTCATCCAGGATCTCCAGGATTTCAATCGGCCGACAAGCGGCTTTATGGCGCCCCTGGATGTGCATAAGGCTATTGACAGCATCTTGTTGCTGCAAAAAAAGGATTTCAGGAGAAAAAAGATTGGCTTAATTAAAGACTATGCACCAAGTTTGCCTTACATTCTGGCTGTTGCCGACCAGATCAGGCAGGTTACTCTCAACCTGATCACCAATGCCGGAGATGCCTGTGAGGATGGCGGTACGATTAGAATTTCCACTGAAGCCCAGGACAAGGATATTATCATCCGCGTCCAGGATAACGGCAAAGGCATCAAAAAAGAGGACATGCCCCATATTTTCGAGCCGTTTTTCACAACCAAACCGGAAATACAAGGCACCGGCCTGGGACTGCCGGTGAGCTACGGAATTATCAAAAAACACGGCGGCAAGATCGAAGTTGAAAGCAAAAGAGGTAAAGGGACAACTTTTACGGTAACTTTGCCCATCGAGGGCGGACAAAATGCGCAATAATTGAGGCTTCAATACTGACTAAAGTAGAACGACATCGACTACCTCGATTTTGAACCGCAGAATATAGAACAAGGTATATTGAATGTCGATGTAAAGAACACCATAGAAAAATTAATAGTCCAGAGTCATGAATAATCCAGGTTAGAAAACAACCCCTACTCCCAAGCTGCCCGCCCCGTAAAAACCGAGTTCTGTTTCCTTGTCGCAGCCGGCAGGCTCACATTCATCGTCAAGTCCGGACCAATTGCCGATCTGCACGGCGGGAATGAGATAAACTCGTCTTCCCAACGGAATTTTGCCGCCGATCTCAGCGCCGATATGCAATGCCAGGGTGCTGCCGCTCCCCCTGGTTTCAGAAGGCCTTCCTTTGTTATCTATCCAGTCCCAGTCAGTATCCCATACCCCGACTACGCCGCCGATAAAAAATCCCTCAATGGCGTTTGAACGGGGGTAGATGCGAAAGCCGGCTTCAATGCCGGGGCCGTCGCCTTCCTCATCAAAATTATCATCGTCAAACTCGTAATTGAGGTACCCGACCCGGCCGACAAAGGAAAAATCATCGGACAGGGACATTTCATATTCACCATATACCGCAATGGCTATGAGGTCCTCGCCGCCGCCGCCGGCAAGCCGGAAATTAAAGGCATCGTCTGCATTAACAAAAGATATGAAGGGGGAGAATAAAAGTAATATCAAGGAGAAGCCGGCACCTATTACTGTGATTCGTATCTTTTTCATGACACACCTCCTATCTCTTGAAACGCACATATTCAAGGCTCTGATTGGCTTTTCGTACAATTGATCGAGCAGTATCCTGCCATCCATTGTGCATACCCTGATGCCGAATAGCAGGTTGATACATCTATTGAAGACACACCCTTGCACAATAGTCAATGGCTTACTCCAGACCATCTTAAATCATGATGAAAGGGGCTTTACATTTTCTTTATAGAAATATCGGGATTGGTGAATTGAGCTTAATGCTCATTTCCTTGATATATCCACATGGATTCTGTTTTCCCGGCTTTTTCAAAACCGCATTTCTTATAGAATTCTATTGCCCCTCCATCAGCAGTCACCATCTGCTGGTGGAAGCCTTCATATTTCTTCTGCATGGCCGCCATGATTTTGCTGCCAATGCCTTTGCCTTGGTAGTCGGGATGGACCAGCAGATGGGGGTAATATACCACCAAATATCCATCAGATATTGCATTGGCGATCCCCACCAATTTGCTCTCTACCCATGCCGAAATAAGCGTATGGGAATGCATTAACGCCTGGTAAAGCAGTTCTGGTCTCGCTGCCGACGACCATTTATTAAGTTTATAAATTTCAAGAAGTTGATCTTGAGGAATATCCTTTGTTTCTTTAATTTCTATTTCCAAAATTATTACTTTATCCTTCTTTTACATAATTTTACATAGAGTATAGAGTGAATCTATTCCCACTTTTTCTATCATTTCGTATTATAACGATCCTTTTCATTGAAAAACGTGATATCCGTATATCCTGGGTATATTTTTGCCGAATGTTTCACCCCAGCCGGAATGAAGTATCGATCACCTTTTACGTAGGTCTTCACCACACCGTCAACCGTTAAATCAATCCTCCCATCAAGAACAATCCCCCACTGGCTTTCGTGGGAATGCTCTGGCAACTCAATGTCTTCTTCAAACTGCATAAAAAGAATCTGGTGTGTTTCCGATTGTGAGAGATAGGCGGTAAGGCCATTTAACGGAATATCCGCCCTGGGAAGGTTCGTTATCGGGTCAGGAAAAATTTCTTTCATACGTTCATTCCAAAATCTGGGTATCGCTGTGGTTGAGAGACGAGTCTCGGACTAACTCAAAAAGCATGGCCTTTTCAAATCCATCTCAACCAATTACCTTTATTATTGCAATTGTCCTTTACCTGGTTTTACTTAGCCGGCCATTCTACCGTAAGAATGCGGTGGTTTTGTAGATCGGCTATCCATAAGTATTCTGAATGAATTAGGACAGCGGCAGGTTTATGGAGCTGATCGTGGCCGGCTCCTGGTTCTCCAGTCCCACACAGGCGAATGATCTCGTCATCGGGAGACAACAGAACGATTCGATGCGCGTTCATTTCAGCGACAACCAAACCGCCTTCCGGCGCTACCGCCAGCCCATGAGGCATATCGATCTCAATATCCGCATACAGGGAGGAAAGCCCTAATTCCGGTGTGTATCGGCGGATAATCCCTGTTCCCCCGTCCGCAATCAATACATCACCATTCAAATCGATGCTTAAGTCCATCGGGTATTGAAGTGTCCCTGTTCCGAGCGGCCCGTCTTTACGACCAAAACTCCCAGTTCCGGCTACGGTGGTGACCTTTTCATTTTTAATTTGCCGGAGGCGAGCGTTTCCGATATCGGCCACAAAGAGTTCACCTTCCGCTCCCCATGCAACGGAATGGGGAGCGTTGAATAACGCCACGCTGGCAGGTCCATCCTTGAAACCCTTTTTGCCAGGTTTGCCCGACAGTGTGGTAACGACGTATCGCTTTGGTACATCCGTACCACCTTCTTCGTCCGGAATAAGCAGTCGAATGGTGTTGTTTGCGGCTTCAGCAACCGCAATCACACCGTCATCGCGAACCGCAACACCGTGGGGGGAGTCGAAGCGTGCCTGACCAGCAGGTCCGTCCAGGTACCCCTGCTTAGCTGGTCCGCCGGCAAGCGTTTCTGTTGTCCCATCAAGATGCACAATGCGTATCGCATGATTATTGATGTCAGCGACTAAAACAGCATCCGGTCCAAACGGAGCTAGTCGGATTGGTTTGTTGAATTGTGGTGAATTGCCGTCGGTAAATCCGGATATACCATCGCCGGCCACCACTGTCATCGGCCAATCGTAAGCCCCGCTGACCGGCATCGGTTCGCGCACCATGAAACCAAGCCAATGAAAAAACGCCCACCCACCAACTGTCAGGACGACCATCAACAAACAGGCTGAAATGACCATCACTCGTTTGCTCATGTGAATTCTCCATCTGATTGCTGATAGCTAACGAATT
>CALZHT010000173.1 GCA_945787445.1 uncultured Desulfobulbaceae bacterium | reverse complement strand
TACAAAGCAAGAGAAGAGCTGGATCCTGTATGATGTTGCGAATTCGGCGTTTGCGCTTATCGTGCTCACGGCTGTCATGCCCATCTTTTTCAAGGAATACGCCTCGCAGGGGATTGACAATGCGGTCTCCACTTCCAACTGGGCCTTTGCCAATTCATTGTCCTCGCTTATCGTTGCCTTTACCGCCCCTATTCTCGGCACCATCGCTGATGGTGAAGGACTAAAGAAAAAATTCTTTCTCTCTTTTTTGATTTTAGGATTATGCGCCACTTTTCTTTTTCCCGCGGTGACCGCCGGAGGCTGGCTGTTCTGCCTGTTCCTCTTTGTATTGGCGCGCATCGGTTTTGCCGGGGCGAATATTTTTTATGATGCCTTTCTTCCGGATATCACCGAGAAGAAAAGAATGGACTGGGTATCCAGCAACGGCTTTGCCTGGGGCTATATCGGCTCCGTCATTCCCTTTCTGGTGGTCATGGCGGTTATTTTTTATGGAATGCGTCAGGCAGGGACAGCGGCTATTCCACCCAATCATGCTAAAATCGGTTTTGTTGTCGTTGGTCTTTGGTGGCTGTTCATTTCCTTGCCCATGATCAAAAACGTCAACCAGAAGCATTATGTGCAGTTAAGCGGGCATCCTATAACGGAAAGCTTTTCCAGGCTTGTCAATACATTCAGGGAAATACAACAGTACAAGCAGGCATTTCTGTTTCTTATTGCCTATTTTTTCTACATTGACGGTGTTGATACCATCATTACCATGGCAACCGCCTATGGGGTGGACATCGGCCTTAATGCCACCATGCTTATCCTGGCCATATTGATGATCCAGATCGTCGCTTTTCCCTGTGCCCTTGTTTATGGAAAACTTGCCGGCAGATACAATACCAGGGCCATGCTCTTTGCCGGCATTGCCATGTATGTGTTCATTACCTTGATTGCGTTTTTTCTGCCGGCAATGGAGTCTCTCAAGATGAAAACCATTGTTTTCTGGATACTGGCCTTTCTTGTCGCCACATCAATGGGCGGAGTGCAGGCCTTGAGCCGTTCGTATTTCGGCAAATTGATCCCGGCGGAGCGCAGTGCGGAGTTTTTCGGTTTTTACAATATTTTCGGGAGATTCGCCGCAATAACCGGCCCATTTCTAGTCGGCATTATAGGGCGCTTTACCGGTCATACCAGATACGGGGTGTTGAGCCTTTTCCTTCTTTTTCTGGCAGGAGGGTTTGTTCTTTCCATGGTGAAAACCGAGAAAGGTAGTTGAAAGACCTGATATCTGCAATTTACTAACCCGGTTTACTTACGTTTTAGTTGGCGGGGCAGTTGAGGTAAACAGGGCCGGGCGTTCGTACTCCAAGTCGGGCTCACCGCAATGGCTCAGCATCCAAGCCCTTGTCCGGTCCCGCAATTTGAGGGCCCGGCTCCATTCATTCTCTTCCGGTTCCAAGTGCAAATCCTCAACTGTTATTGGTTCACCGATATCCAGATATATAGGGCCACGGCGCGGAAACCATGAGCCGGAACGCAGGATTGAACGGGTTCCCCGAATGGCTATGGGAACAATGGGTATGTTCCCTTTTGCAGCAATCTCAAATGCCCCCATCCGGAAAGGCAGCAATCCAGGCATCCTCATGAAAGTACCTTCGGCAAAGAACAGCAGCGATCGTCCGGACTTTGCCCTGCGCAGAAGCCGATCCGCATCTGCAATGCCTTTTTTCTTATCAAAGCGTTCAACAAACTCGGTGCCGATGCGGTTGAGGAAAGTACGGACTGTGATTTTATCTTTTAACTCCGCCTTGGCAACAAAGCTGAACATGCGCGGCAATCCTGCCGAGAGTATGAATCCATCAAGATAACTGGCATGGTTTGCAACAAATACACAATGAGTGCCCGGAGGAGGCAGGTGGTCAAGGCCGCCAACTCTCAAACGCATACAAGCCATTCTGGTGAGGATCTTCTGAGCAAAACGCATAATTGCCCAGCGCCAGGATTCAACCGGAAGTAAAATCATAAGAACTCCAGCGCCGACACCTCCCAATCCGAACAGAAGCCAGCAATAGGCAGCATAAAGTGAAGTTGCAACCTTGCGCATTGCCCGGCGCAGCTGGGGGACCATACCCGCAAGAGTGAATCGAGCTACCTGGAACCACACCGCACGATGGGGTTTGTCGATCACACCACGCTCGTAAAGATCTTGACAAGCCGCGCGGCGAATTTTGCCGCTGGATGTCTTGAGCACTGTGTTGGGCAGGGCAATGACCACATCGTCCGGCGGAGTTCCCACCAGATCGGTGACCACTCCGTTTATCCGGGTGCGTAAATCCTCCTTGGCTTTTGCTTCTCTTTTGCGGCTTTCCGCCAAAATAACCAGCCGTTCAGTCCCTGAATCAGGATCAGTACTCCCGAATGCCGCCACATTGCCGGCGCGCACTCCCTCAATCTTGCCAATGGCCTCCTCCATTTCCTCCGGGTAAATATTGCGCCCGGCGCGGATGATAATGTCCTTACTGCGGCCGGTGATATAGACATCACCATCGGCACTATACCCCCGGTCTCCTGATTCCAGCCATTGGCCGTGAAAAAGATCCCGTGTTTTTTCCGGATTGCGGAAGTATCCGCTTGTGGTCGAAGGTCCCTGAAACTGAATACGTCCTTCGTTGCGATCAGGAATTTCCCGATCGTCTGCATCGACGATCCTGATCTGATGACCAGGTAAGGGCCGGCCGCAATTGACAAACTGCAGAACATTGGGATCACCATGCTCGGCCGGAATCGCTTTTCCCGTATCCATAAAAGGGACTCTTTGTATCCTGTCAACCACCGGGCCTCGGTCCATTGGCGGAAAGGCAAGACCGACAGAGGATTCGGCAAGGCCATAGACCGGAGTCATAACCTCGGGTTGGAAACCATAAGTCGTGAAGTGTTCTATAAACTTTTTTACTGTCTGGGGGCTGATCGCCTCGGCACCGTTAAAGGCAATACGCCATGAACTCAGGTCCAAACCTTTCATATCTTTTGCTTCTATGCGCCGCAGACAGAGTTCGTAGGCAAAATTAGGGGCGGCAGACAAAGTGCCTTTATACTTGTGGATGGCGTGCAGCCAGCGCAATGGCCTGGCAATAAAAGCAAGCGGCGGCATGAGGACCAATTGGCAACCATAATGAAGGCTGCCCAGCCAGGCACCGATCAGGCCCATATCGTGGTAGAGAGGCAACCAACTGACAAAGACGTCGGCTCCGCTCACCTTGATGGCGCGGCCCATACTTCTAATATTGGCAAGAAGATTGGCATGGGTCAAGACTACGCCCTTGGGCATTCCCGTGCTGCCGGAGGTATATTGCAGAAAAGCGATATCGTCCGGAATCAGGGCCGGTCTCAGCAAATGACCGGATTCATCATCCGGGGTCTCGATCAACTCCGCTACCGTCTTCACATCTCGAAGGTTGCCGGCCTGCGATTTCAATAGTTGGGCGAAACGAACCGTTTCCGGCATGGCAATCATCACCCCGGCCAGGCAATTATCGGTGATGGCAACATGGCGGCGCAGATGTTCTTCGATCTGTTTGAGATGGCCGGGAGGATAGACCGGTACTGGAATGCCTCCGGCAAGCAATACCCCGAAAAAGCTGAAAAAATATTCCCGGCCGGTTGGCAGCATGATGACAACGGATTCCTTGCTGTTGAGCCCGAGACGTTGGAGTCCGGCTGCTACTTTCTCCGCCCCCTGCATAAGTTCCAGGTATGTGAGTATGTCATCGTTGCCACTATCGCTGTAAAACCGGATATGCGTCCGGTCCGGATGA
>CALZHT010000172.1 GCA_945787445.1 uncultured Desulfobulbaceae bacterium | reverse complement strand
TTTTGGTCACTTCAGATAAAGTTTCCTGTTTTTTTGTGCTCATATTTTATATAATAAAAGGAGTATGGAATTAAATCTCTCGTAACCGGGAGATTTTTTGGGTATTGAAGGAGGAAATGTAATGATTGTTGATCCATCCAATGCCGCTGCAATTTATTCTCAGAACAAAGACCAGGGGGTAGCTGCTCAGGCTCCTTCGGAAGAGCATGTCAATGCTCAGGAAAGACAATCATCTTCCGGACAGACCAGTGAAGCAGGTCCGGCTGTGATTACGAGTTTCTCAGCCACCGCGCTTGAAACCGCTCGGGCGGTCAATGAATCGGAACAGACCGCTGATCAGGATAAAGCACGAAACGGTACAGAAAAATCTTCCAATGAAGAAGATGTTCCGGCCAAGAGGGAAGAAAGGATTGATCTGATAATTTAAGGCAGCAAAGATAGTCCCTTCGGTTTTTATATTACCCCAAAAAAGCTCCGCATTTTGCGGGGCTTTTTTTTATGCATCCCATCCAGGTTAACTGTAGGTTAATGTGAGAGCAGCTATTCTTGTTTAGGTATCAATTTTACGTTAACCGCTTTTGGGATTACCACCTGATATTTGCTGGAAATAGTCAGATGCATTGCATTCTCCTTTTTTTGGGCGACCATTTTCATTTGACGGTCGAGAGTTATTAAAGAACAACGCAAGGATAAGGCACACTCGATAAAATATGCATCATATGCGTAAATATTAAATCTTGAGGCTATCTTTAAAGATTCTCTGATATCAATTTGTCGCAACTCGACAGGAATAGCCTGGACCGCATCCCAAACATTAATGACATCGTTTGTGTCCAGTTTTCCTTTCTTCAACAGCTCCGATAAGGCATTCCCTATTTCAAAAGGCAAAACACCAGGTGCTACTAAATCATGCCCTGTTGAAAGCTTTATGATTTCAATTTTTTTCCGGCTCAAAAAGAGCAACGGCTAAAAATGTATTTGTATCTGCAACAATTTTCATAAGTACAATTGTACTTTTTGTTGTCAATGATTCATTGCTTTCTGCGGGTTTCTTGTTGACAGCGGTTTGGGATTGATAATAGAAATTTTAGGACCATGTATACCTTTACCAAAACAATGGCCATCTTCTGGACTTTTGCGGAAGGCCTTATCCTAGTCTATCTGCGGTGGGGATTCATTACTCTCTTTAAAGGTAAAGACTCTTGTGGTGGATATGAGGAAAGACAATTATCTCCTCCTGTACAGGTGGGCATTGTGGAACTTCTTCTGCACCATTTGGGTGGTCCTTGAAGGGGCCATTATGATTTATGTTCTCAGATTATATAAAAATATTAGGGAGGCGAGTAAGCAAACGAATGCCCCTCGGGCAAATGGCAAGAGGCGAATCCCTGTAGTTCGGTGGGATTTCGGGATTCCGTTATTAGCAGGCCTGCTCTTTTCGTTCTACTTTTTTTATCAATACAACCTATTCGCCATGGCCCTCGGAGATGGTAGTCTTGATGGATGGGGGATATACAGAGTCTCGGTTTTCTACATCAGGATCTGCGGCCTTTTCTGGATCCTGTTTGAATGGGTGGTCGCCATTATAGGTATAAGGACCTACGGCCTTTTCAAATCCATTAAGGGGGCAATGTAATGAATGCTTTCAAAACCTTACTGCTCTGGGTCGGGACCGGGTTTACCACTGAAATCTATATGATATCCACCAAGATTCAGGGCATTGCCTGGTCCATTGCGGATATTGTGCTGGTTTTTATCCTCTTGAAGATCGTGGACCTGGTCCGGCAGAGCAGCGGGAAGAAAAGGATTTTCTATAGATACTTGTTGCTCCTGGTCTCGGCCGTTTTGACGCCATCACTCCTATTCACCCAAACAGCTCGGCAGATTTTTATCCTGGAATCGATTATCTGTGGAATGCAATTCGCTATCCTGGTTTATACGGTCATTGCGGAAAGAAAGGATTTGCTGCACTTTGTTAAAGAATTAGCGATTGCAAAAGGGAATGAGTAGAATGTGCATTTCAAGGCTTTTTATTGAATGACGAGTGACAAACATTCGATTTACGATTGACGAGATATAAAATATGCCTGCGGCACAGTTAATTCGTCATTCGATGGCTCGTCATTCGCTATTCGATTATTTATTTTTTGAACGCATCAATTGATGCAAATGTGAGCAGAGCCTCCGGAATTGGGTTTCTGAGGATGATAAAACCAAAGTCTATTGAACTAAAAATCCTTATCGCCGCAATCATTATTGTTCTGGCCGGTGAGCTGATCACCATGTCGGTGATCTCCTCCTCTTCGGTTTCATCCATGGCCATTCTGGGTATGGAACGTTTAGCAATGATCTGCCTGCTCATCATGCTGGTATCGTTCTGGGGCAAGGGACTCCTAAGCATTGGTCTGGGGCGGGAAACTGCGGTTGCCGGATTGAAAAAAGGATTGTTCTGGTCGGTCCTTTTCGGGCTGGCAGCCGGAGTGCTTTTTTTAGTTTTGTATGCCGCCCAGATATCTCCTTTGCGGATGATACAGACGCGTTTGCCTATAGATACCAGGGAACTAGTCTTGTTTTTTCTAGTGGGTGGCGTTATTGCCCCGATAGCCGAGGAAGTTTTTTTCCGGGGTATTGTCTATGGTTTCCTGAGACGCTGGAGCATATCGATGGCTGTGGTTGGTACAACCGTGATTTTTGTTGCCGCCCATGCAATCAAGTCCGGGGTGCCGGTTCCCCAGATTGTCGGAGGAATTGTGTTCGCTATCGCCTATGAGGTGGAGGGGAATCTGTTAGTTCCCATTACCATCCACGTGCTGGGGAACCTGGCTATCTTCGGGATTTCTCTGTTTTGGTAGAGAAGAAGTGCCTGAAGTTGAAGGCACTGGATAAAATGCTTTTTACCACAGAGGACACAGAGACCACAGAGAGAAATCTAATTTTTTTTAACAATTACCTCTGTGAACTCTGTGTCCTCTGTGGTGAGTAAAAGTTTTTCGGGAATCATTCATACTTTAGTAATTATTTGATATGAACAAACTCCGGCATCCTCTTACGGCCCTGTTTTTTGGCCTGTTGACCGCGCAGGTCATAGCTTTCTTGCAGGTCTTTTTTTCCAACCAGAGGTTGTATAAGCAGTTGTTGCTTATCGAGGCAAACGGCTATCTCGCTATTCCCAACCATGCGGTCCAGGCCCTGCTGCGGGGAATAAAGACTCCATTTTTTGGAGGATTGTACTTTTCTCTATCGGTGGGGCTTGGTCTCTGCCTCTTCACCTTTGCCGGGATCTGGATCTGGGACCGTATTTTTTCCAGGTCTCCCGTATCACTACTTACATTGCTGCTCCTTTGGGCCGGGTGCCTTGGCGCGGTGAACTCTGGTGGTTTCAATCCCTGGGCAACCTCATATTTCGTTATGGTTCCCACTGTGACCGCGCCGTTGTTCTTGCGGTGGCTGCCTTCGTTATCCAGGCGGCAGGCATGGCAATCCTGTGGTGTGTTTTTTCTGCCGCTTATTATTCTTGCTGCTGCATGGCTTTTCCTGGCCAGAGGGCATGATTTCATCCAATTGCGGGACACCGTTTTTTTATCGAATCCCCCAGGCGTGGCGCTCAATGATTTTTATTACGAATATACCATGTACCCGGCGGAGGCCTTTAAGTCGCTGGAGCAAAAGAGTATCAAAACCTTTTCTCTTGCAGAAGTGAAGGATGACGATGTCCGGAAAATGCTGCAGCGGTTGTTGATAAAGAATGATTATCTGCCGGTTTCTGAGGGCAGGCCGGTTGATCTATACATACAGGCGGAAAATGATACCTTGTTTTTCCACCAAGAGGACAAAACGATTTTGCGTGCCGGGTTGGAAGAATTTACAAACGAGCCGAACAGAATCCTGCAAGAGTTCTCGATGAAAACCGATACCAATTTTTTATTCCGCCCCTTTATTTTCTGGTCGATTGTCTTCTCTATTCCGGTAATTGTTTTTGCCTCCGTCTTCATGGCTTTTCGTTTCGGTTTCGCCTTGTTTTTGCCAGACAGGATATCGTCCCTTGCCGCCTCGGCCTGCAGCTTGGGACTCGGCCTTGCTTTTATTGTGTTCCTCCAAGAAACCAAGCCAAAAGAGATTGATCCAGCTGATCTCTATGTCACTATCCAGTCCGAAAATCTTGGTGACAGAATAACAGCCTTGCAATATATGACCGACGCCGGCAAGGATGCGGGAGGTGCGCCCAATTACCGGCAGATGCTTGCCAGCCCTTTTATCGCCGAGCGATACTACCTGGCCCGTTCGTTGGGAAACAGTCGGAGGTCGGATACCTATTACGATCTTCTGGCGCTTTTGGATGATCCGCAACCCAATGTGGTATGCATGGCCCTTTACGCTTTAGGGCAGAGAGGGGATAAAAGGGCAGTCAGGAAAATCATAGGTAAAGTCAAGTCGTCGGACCACTGGTACGAGCAGTGGTATGGCTACAGGGCGCTGAAAAGGATGGGCTGGTCAAACCTGCCCCATAACTAATAATGATTGATGGCATCATGAAAAATCCTTTTCTACCACAGAGGACACAGAGATCACAGAGTAAAACTTTATTCTTTCAAACAGTTACCTCTGTGACTTCCGTGATCTCTGTGGTGAATCTGTTGCCTGCCTTCTGAATACAGATTTCTACCTAGTTGGGTAAACCCTACTTTGAAAAGTAGTCCTTCTTTGTCCGAAAATACATAATTCACCTTATTGTATTTCCACCTACCCTCCATTTATTTTTACAGATAGAAGTAGAATTCCCGATTTTAGTTGGAAAATTAAAAGTACTCATCAATTTGTCGAATCCTCTTATGTTGCCTTCGCCAATTGTTCAAGCCGGTCTAACTGCGGATCATCAGCTCTCCCTTAATTTCCGGAACATGTCCACTATTTTTTTGGCAACAAAATGTAATTTTTACAAACGAGGATCTGGAATTAATGGAGGCAAATATGGATACCCCGTCGCCACTGTCCATGCCCGTCATTCCGAGTTGCCGAATCGTATCCCTGAACCGGCGCCCTATGTTCTGGAAGAAACAAAAGACAATCCCCCGCCATTCGAACGGCAGTGGCTTACATCAAACCATCCTCCTCTCTGCCAAGGCTGTCATCAGAGGATATATCAGGAATGGAATGGTTCGATGATGGCCAATGCCTGGCGTGATCCGGCCTGGAGGTCGGCCTTTTTGTTACTTGCCCGGGCTACTGCAACCGATGGTAATTGCGACATCCCGGATCCGCCGGATAAAACAACCAAGGCCAAGCTCAATCCTTTTGCCAATGAGGACTGCACCTCAACCTTCGATCTCGGGACAACCTCTCATACCACCAGCAAGTCCGGGTCGCTGCTCGATGAATTCTGTTCCCGATGCCATATGCCGACAAATTATATGGATCAGTATGCTGTTGACAATATTCAGATTGACAACGAAACCGGCTTTGAGCACGGGGTGGCCAATCCCGATTTCGATCCGACCTCGGACAACGGCACCGGCATAGCCTTTGCCACGGTGCAGGGAAAATTACGTAATACAGCGAGCGGCAAGCTCGGCATTTCATGCGCTATCTGTCACACTCAGACTGAAAGCCGGTATACTCCCTACCATGTGCACAAAAAAAACGCGCAGCAGGCAGGAGGACAGGATATATTCGGGGTGCCTGATCCATCCCTTCCCAGCCTGGGGTATGGAATCGGGGCCGGGTCGTTCAGACTGTCGCCGCGGGCCATCCGGAATCCGGAGCGGTTGGGGCCGTTGACCAGCGCTGATTATCAAGATCGAAAAGATCCCTATATAAGCAGTGTGTTCGGGCAGGACGTTCAATATCAGAAGGGGGAATTTCCATTCCACAAAGGATCATACCATGTCCTGACCGAGCGGGCGGAAAGTTGCGGCGCCTGCCATAATGTGACCAATCCTCTGCAGATAAAAAATCCTCTTGGCAAGTGGGTGGGGGGCTTCACAATGGAAAGGACGTATAGCGAATGGGCCAACAGCCGTTATGCCGACCGCCCCGGCAACAGCAATTTCGACCCAAAATTCAAACGCGACTGTCAGACCTGTCATATGCAGCAGGATTATGGTCTGGCCGGCACCGGAAAATCTCTTTACGCAGGGGGCCGGCCAGTTGCTCCGATTCGCGGGTCGGCTTATGCCGGCGGCTCTGAACGGGAGATCTATTACTCGCATCATTTTATCGGCGGCAATGCCTATATGCCCAGGCTGATCGGCGAGACCGCTTTCGGGTATGCCGTGGCTGACTATCCCGAACTATCGGCCTACAGCTTTTCCTCGGCGGACGAATCAAGTATTTACAATAATGCCTATTGGATAACCGAAGATCGAGGACTACCTACCCAGCACGGCCGCCTGGCCTGGGACCGGATTCGCAATTCCGTCTCTCTGCAATTGGATATCCGGGAAAGCGCCTCACCCGGAAGCAAGGTGCCGGTAAGCCTTACGGTAATCAACGAAGGCTCAGGGCACAATTTCCCCACCGGATTTCCGGAGGGCAGAATCGCCTGGGTATCGGTACGCGCCTTTGATACGGCTTCCGGCGAAGAGCTGCTAATTTATGATACTATCTGGGATCGCACCTCTAAGGGGGTCGGCTACCTCACGGCGAGCGACATGCTTGACCCGAATTTTCCCGGCTGCAACTGGCGTCTGCCTGCAGGGTCGCCGGATCCTTATGCATATCAATTTAGGGCCGTGGCCACGCTTGGGGACGACTGTCCGACCCTGGCGCTCCCCTATGCCACGCCGCTTAACCTGGTAGTAAATGATGACGGCATGCCGATTGATAAGAACGGCAAAGTTATCGACCGCGACAATCCAAGAGGAATACCGCAATATCTGGACCTCGACGGGGATGGCGACTTGTACGATGACAGTTTTCTTATAGACACGCGGTTGCGGCCGCTCCCCAATAGTGAGGCAACAGTGAAACTTGATCGTTATCAAGTCATTATTCCGAAGGATATTACCGGCCAGATAGCCGTAACCGCAGCGGTGTATTACCAGTCACTGGAGGCCTTTGCCGCTAAAAAATTCCTGGGCAACCTTGCTGATACCGACCTTGATTTCAAGTTGGAGCCCGGCGTCCTTGGGGGTGCTGCTGACGGGCGTGAACCCAGCGGTGAACCCGCAGTGGTTGAGGGCGCTCCGCCCGTTCCTGTATCGGTGGTGAGCCGGGTGGTCAAAGTAAAGGGCGTTGAAGACAAAGGTGCTCCAACGGTTCATACTTACCCTGCCTCTGGAGCGATTAATGTTTACGAAGATGTTGTGGTCAAGGCCTTTTTCACTGAACCGGTAAAGCATGTCAGTAAGGAAA
>CALZHT010000171.1 GCA_945787445.1 uncultured Desulfobulbaceae bacterium | reverse complement strand
GTAATTCCTCCTGAAGTTGCCGGGCAGATAACTGAAATTATTGAACGGAATTTTTTCGAAAAACTGCTGGCGGTGCGCTCTTCGGCAGTGGATGAAGATTCCGGCCATACCTCCTTTGCCGGCCTGCATGAGTCGTATCTGAACATTCACGGTATAGAACAGGTCCTTGCGCATATCAAAAAGGTCTGGGCCTCGCTCTGGAGTGACCGTGCTCTTCTCTACCGGCAGGAGTTGGGTCTTGATGTCAGCTCCTCCGCTATGGCCGTGGTTGTGCAGGAAATGATTCCCGGTGAATGTTCCGGTATTGTCTTCAGCCGGCACCCGGAACAAGAATCGCAGATGATCGTCGAATCGGTCTATGGCCTGAACCAGGGCCTGGTGGATGGGGAAATCGAACCGGACCGCTGGATTTTAACGAGAAAGGACGGTGCCGTCGTCTCCCACAGACCGCCATCGACAAAGCGGCAGGCGGTTTATGGCAGCGATACCGGTTTTACCCGTAACGAAGTTATTGGCGATACAGGCGCACGACCGCCGCTTGACGAGGAAGGGTTGCAACGTATTTGGCAGCTTGCTATGCGGTTGGAAGATTTTTTCAACATGCCGCAGGATATCGAGTGGACGATGCAAGGGAGTAACTTTTTTGTATTGCAGGCGCGGCCCATTACCTCTGCTGCCGGGGGCGAACATAAGGACGAAAGGACATGGTATCTCAGCCTGCACCGCAGTTTTGACAATCTAATCACCCTCCGGCACAATATCGAAGAAATCCATTTGCCGGCCATGGCCGCCGAAGCTGAGCGTTTGGCAAAAATTTCTTTAGAACAGCTTTCCGATGCCGACCTGGCAGCAGCAATTGATGAGAGAATGGTAATCAATAAAAAATGGATACAAATCTACTGGTCTGAATTCATACCTTTTGCGCACGGCATGAGACTCTTTGGTGAAGTCTATAATGATCTGATGAAGCCGGATGACCCCTTTGAGTTTGTCACCCTGCTGTCCGGAAGCGCCATGCTGAGCACGACTCGCAATACCATGCTGGCAGAGCTTGCGGCAATGCTTGCCGCTGATGAGCAATTGCGCAATCAGGTGGAACAGGGAGTATTATATCCCAATGATCACGCCGATTTTGCGACAAAGTTGCAGGAAGTGCGGGAAAAATTCGGCAACCTCTTCGGGGAAAATAGGAGCCAAACCGGATCAAACAATAGCGAAAAAATGTGGCTGTCCCTCATTTATGAATACTCCAAAAGACCGGCGGGAAAGTCCGCCGGTCCACCAAGCCGAATAACCGAGACTGATTTCCTCGCTAAAGCCGCCGGCCATAACCTGCCTTTTTCCAGCCGCGAAATACTGGCCCTGGCCCGGGCAAGCTACCGTTTGCGGGATGACGATAACATATATCTGGGGAGGATTGAACAGCAACTGGTAGCAGCAGTTGCTGAGGGCAGGAAAAGAATCCACCGGCAAAAGATTGATCTGCATGATACAGAAGATATCACTGCCATCGTGCAGATTCTGCGCGGGGGGAAAATAACTATCGATTCCACGAAAAAAGGGCCGGGGAAAGAACAAACGGCCGGGAGTAAAAGGATAAAAGCACGTCAGCTGATTGGGCAACCTGCTTCCAAGGGCATTGCCAGGGGCCGCTGCCGGCTGGTGCAAACCAATCATGATCTGGCGAGCTTCAAGCAGGGTGAGGTGCTGGTGGTTGATGCCATTGACCCGAACATGACCTTTGTTGTTCCTCTTGCTGCGGCTATTGTTGAAAGACGGGGCGGCATGCTTATCCATGGGGCAATTATTGCCAGGGAGTATGGCATTCCCTGTGTTACCGGTATTCCGGAAGCGATGCAGCTCATTGAAAACGGTGAGACCATAACGGTTGACGGCTATCTTGGTATCGTCACCCTGGGAGAGAGTCACTTTGATGGAATGTCTGGTTGATAAAAAAAGATACCGGCAACTGGTTTCCGGCCAACCGGCAGACGGGCCGGTTGTCTATTGGATGAGCCGGGACCAGCGGGTTGATGATAACTGGGCGCTCCTCTATGGAAGAGAACTTGCCATGCAACAGCAGAAACCGCTACTGGTCATCTTTTGCCTCACCACCGATTTCTTGGGTGCCAACTTACGGCATTACACTTTTCTGGTAAAGGGGCTTGCCGAAGTGCAGGAGCGTTTAGCTGCCTCCAATATTCCTTTTTACCTTTTGGTGGGCGATCCCGGCAGGGAGATTGTCCCTTTTCTTGCTGAGCACCAGGCTGCCGCCCTGGTTACCGACTTTGATCCCTTGCGCATAAAAAGAGGGTGGAAAGAACGAGTAATTCAGGGGTGCAGCGCCCCGGTATATGAGGTCGACGCCCATAATATCATCCCCTGTTGGCGCACCTCCGAAAAACAAGAGTATGCCGCCTATACCATCAGGCCGAAGATCAACAGAAACCTCGCCGATTTTCTCCATGAGTTCCCCGAGATCAAACCCCATCTCTATGGCGGAAACCACCATAGTAAAGGTATTGATATCAAAATAGTTCTGCAAGGGGTCGGTGACAGATCGGTGGAGGAGTTGGCCTGGATTCTGCCGGGTGAGAATGCAGCACAAAAAGCTCTCAAAAGGTTTGTCCGCGAGCGTTTGACATCCTATCCGAAAAACCGTAACAACCCATGCCTGGAAGGGCAGTCGGGGCTCTCACCCTATCTGCATTTTGGTCAACTCTCGGCCCAGCGGGTTGCCTTGGCGGTGCAGAAAGCCGAAGCCCCGCAGGAAGCAAAGGAGGCCTTCTGGGAGGAGCTTATTGTCCGCCGCGAACTTGCCGATAATTTCTGTTATTACAACGGGGCATATGATCGTTTTGGAGGTTTTCCCCAATGGGCCCGGCAGACCTTGGACGACCGCCGGCAGGACCAGCGGCCATATACCTATGCACTTGAACAACTGGAACGGGCTGCCACGGCTGATGATCTCTGGAATGCCTGCCAGATGGATCTTTGCCGCAGGGGCAAATTACACGGGTATTTGCGGATGTACTGGGCCAAAAAAATCCTGGAGTGGACTGTTTCACCCGAAGAGGCCCTGCAATGTGCCATTTTTCTTAATGATAAATATTCGCTTGACGGCAGGGATCCGAATGGCTACACCGGCATTGCCTGGAGTATCGGCGGGGTGCATGACCGGGCGTGGCCGGAGCGCCCGGTTTTCGGCAAGATCCGGTATATGAACCGGAATGGCTGCCGCCGAAAATTTGATGTGGATGGGTATATCGAAATGGTGCGCCGGTCAACCTGATCTTCCGGTTGGTAACTCTGCAAATCTGATTCAGGAAAATAGCGAACAATAGAAGAGAGCATGCAGGACTGCATGCTGGATGCCACTTCAACCGCTTTTGCCGCGGCTTTTTATCTCCTTATTTTCCGTTCGTGTTTTTTTTTGTCAGCTTCATCAATTACAACGACCTCCTCTTCCTGCGGAGTCTTTTGTTCAGCCTGCTTCCGTCCATGTCCGGGCGGTCCGAACAGCCGGCAGTGAACGCTGTTGCGGCCAACAGTCCGGCAATGCTATAGCCGGCAAGGATTTTTTTCATGCTTTTTCTCGCCATAATCAGATCCCGGGAGTAATATATTGCAGGCAATATGTGTCCAATCCAAAAAAATTTTCCATATATAAAAAAGTTTTCCTATGGAAAATAAAATATGCTCACCGTGCTGAAAAGGCCGTTAACGGTTTTTTTCTGCTTTTTCATTCTTGCCTCAACAAACCCCAATAATGCGATTGCTGCGACCAACAGGGGGATAGAGTTCGAGGACGAAATAACGGTTGACGGGAGGGTACTCTCCCTGCACGGTATTGGCCTGTTGAAATGGAAATACCTGGTCAATGTTTACCTGGTCGGTCTCTATAAACCTGCAGAAGTCAGGGTCGCCCAGGTCCTGGAAGATATTCCCAAACGTCTTGAATATTATTTTTTTGTGGATATGAAAGCCAGTGATTTTCAGGAAACCGGTTTCCAGCTCATGGCCAGGAACGTGGGCGAGGAGAAGGCAATGAGCTTGGCAAAGGAGCTTGAAGCGTTCAATAGCCTGTATCGGGATGTTCGGCCCGGACAACGTTACACATTGACATACCTGCCCGGCAGGGGTATTGAGATGGCACTTGACGGCAAGGTGTTGGGTCGGGTGAAGGGCGCTGAATTCGCTGCAGCCTATTTTTCCATATGGCTGGGACCAAACCCGGTGAGCAAAAGTTTACAGAAGGGATTTTTCGACCCTTCGTCCAAATCGCAATAAGAAGTAAAAGGCTTTGTGGCAAATAGAAAAAAATTAGAATCCGTAATAAATCTGCAGCCTTTGGGCAGCCCCTAAAGCTGATGCGGATTGTCAAATTCCATAAGACTGCTCACTTATAAATCACACCCTACAGCAAAACTGATATTCGCTGAATTTCCAAATGGAAAGGGCCTTGTTGCCGGTCGGCAATGATGAAGCCGAAATTGTTTATCTTGGCGGGGTCCAGGTGCGGTTCCCCGGAAATTTTCCGGCCGTGATAGGTGGCTGTGAACGCAGCAATGGGAAAGATGAATTCTTGTATTTCCCGATCTGAGGCCAAAAAATGAACCTGATAAGAAATTTGGTCCAGATTCTCACTCGTTCTGATGGTCAGCTTATATTTCTTGCCATCCCCGCGGGCGAGGAGGCGAATCTTATGGGCCCGGCTCAGGTCGGCGGTTATTGAAGGAGATCGAATGGAGGCGAAACCGCCGTTATTTTCCAATGAAACAGTGCCGGTAAAGAGCAGACCGCCGGATTCATGCCAATCCACCCGGCTTGTTGATACACCTCCCATCACCACATCATTGATGCTGAACCAACCGTTAACCGCGTTAGGCAGACTGAAATCAAAGAGAATCAGTTCGGAATTTATTTGAGACATTCAATGACTCCTTACTCAGATTCGTAATGCCTTTTTCAGGGCAAGCACAGCCAGTTCCTTGGCTTTTGCCTCCACATCCACCGTCACATCGAGATCCTTCCAGCAGTCCGGAAAATCAGCCGGATTTATATAGTCCGCATGCGGTTTCGGCGAGCTGTTGTGCCAGCCGTTCTTGGGCGAGGAAATATGAAAGTACGGCTCCCGCCCCACCCTCTGCCAGCTTTCCAAAGCCAATGCCGTGGCGTTCTCGACCCTGAGTCCGTCCGGATTGCAGCGGTGATGATGTACATCATAGACAAAAGGGATACCAAGTTCTTCGCTTAGTGGGACAAGATCCTTGACTGTATAAATATTGTCGTCGTTTTCCACGGCAAGTCTGCTTTTGGCAGAAACGGAAAGTGATTGGAAATTTTTCTTGAAACGCTGCAGCGCCTTGGTTTTATCATCATATTTACCACCCCCGTGAATATTGATCACATCAGCGCCGATATATTCGGCAAGCATTCCATGATACGCAAGTTCTCTCTGGGCGTTTTCAACAACGTTTGCATGAGGAGAGGACAAGACATTGAACTGATCAGGATGGAAGCTGCGCCGTATCTCATACAGATCACAGAATTCTTTCACCTGGGTTAAATTATGGACGATCTGGTCGCGGTCGGGCAAATCTTCAAGCCTATAGCCCACCTCAGGATGGGTATATCGCGGGAAGAAGGGCGAAAGTACCCGAAAAGCGCCTATACCGGATGTATGGACGAATTTTACAGCGGCAAGCAAACTTTGGCTATTATGTAGACACAGTTGGGAAAGCTTGGCCAGCTGGCTTGGTCGTGACAGCTTGCGCAGATTGCTTGCCGTTGTGGCGCGGAACCGGATAGGCTCCTTTCTGAATATGCAGCATAACCCTAAGCGAAGCATCGGCAATGCATGACCAGTAAAATTAATTCCGAAAACTGTGTCATTAAAGGATAAGCATTTTTATGCATGAAGCAGGGTTGAATCCTTATTATTTTTCTGCCTATAGTGAAACCATAAGGCATTGGCGCCCTGATTAAAAAATCTATACACAAGGAAAAATGGTATGATCCGCATGAAATACATTGTTGCCATGTTCATCATAATACTCATTGTTCTCCAATTTTTCCAGCCGGAGAAAACCAACCCGGCAACCGACTCCTCCCTTTCCCTGGAAGAACAAACGGAAATCTCCCCCCATATTGCGAAGCTCATCGGCAGGGCCTGCCGGGACTGCCATACCAACGATACTGTCTGGCCCCTGCACAGCTATATCGCTCCCATATCATGGCTGGTAGACTACGAGGGGAATTATGAGCCACCAATGGCATGGGTGCTCCTTGATGCAACGTGCGAACAGATCATGCTGGGGAAAATGCCTCCGAAGCGCTATCTCGTGGTCCATCCTGAAGCAAAGCTGGCTGACACCGAAAAGGAAGCCATTTGCGGCTGGGCCATGGAAGAGAAAAAGAACTATGAATAGAGTTGAAGCTCAGAACCTGTGCCTGATACACCGCTCACAAAAATATTGATCACCGGCGCCACCGGATATATCGGCAGAAGGTTGAAGGATCGTCTGCTCAGTCGCGGAGGACTCTCCATCCGACTGCTGGTCAGAAACAAAAACAAGGTGCGCCCTGCCGTCCTGGACCGGGTCGAGGTCGTTGAAGGCGATACCTTCCATAAAGAGGCTCTTTTACAGGCCCTCTCAGGTATTGACCTGGCTTACTATCTCATCCATTCCATGGGTTCAGGCAAAGACTTTGAGGAACGCGACCGGCGCAGTGCCCGGAATTTCCGGGATGCCTGTATAGAAGCAGGGGTTAAGAGAGTGGTGTATCTTGGTGGTCTGGGAGTAAAGGAGACGGCCAGCAAGCATCTTTTGAGCCGCATTGAAACCGGGGAAATACTGAGCGCCAAACCTGACAAACTACAAACCATCTGGTTCCGGGCCGGCGTTATTATCGGCTCGGGCAGCGCCAGTTTTGAAATCATCCGCAACCTGGTGCAGAAACTTCCGGTCATGGTCACCCCGAAATGGGTCAGAACCAAGAGCCAGCCCATTGCGGTGGATGATGTGCTTTCCTATCTCGCCGAGGCAATCGATCTTGCGGTGGAGGGAAATCTCATGGTGGATATCGGTTCGCAATCCATGAGTTTCAAAGAGATGATGGTAGAGGCCGCCAGGGTGATGGGATTACGAAGGTTCCTTATCCCGGTGCCGGTATTGAGTCCAAGGCTATCCTCATACTGGCTCATCCTTTTTACGCCGATTCCCTATCAGATGGCTGCGGCCCTGATTGAAGGTCTTAAATCAGAAACCGTGGTGCTCAATGATCATGCGGAACGATATTTTCCGCACATTCAGCCAATAGTGTTTTATAAAGCTGTCTCGGCGGCCCTGGAGGAAATGGAGCAGGATCAGGTGATCAGCCGATGGTGTGACAGCAGCGCCGGAGCGGTCTGCGATATCATGGGTCAGGATGACACCAAAAGTGCCATATTGCGGGACCGGCGCGAAATTCCTCTCCACGCTGCGACTGCGGAAGCCGTTTTTGCATCCATTTCCTCTCTGGGCGGCGAGTCGGGCTGGTACACCTATAATATTCTCTGGCAGATGCGCGGGCTTATTGATAAACTCTGCGGCGGATACGGTCTCAATCGGGGCCGTAGGGAGAGCAGCAGCCTGCGGATCGGTGATGCCCTGGATTTCTGGAAAGTAGCAGATATCAAAAAAAACAAACGCGTATTGCTCCTTGCCCAGATGAAGCTGCCCGGCAAGGCCTGGCTCGAGTTTGATATCCAACAGGACAAGCTGGTGCAGACCGCCCATTTCTATCCCAATGGTCTGCTTGGCAGACTTTACTGGTA
>CALZHT010000170.1 GCA_945787445.1 uncultured Desulfobulbaceae bacterium | reverse complement strand
CTTCTTAAATAAAACTCCAAAGAGAACGGATTGCGAAGGCGGTTCAGTCCAACTGGAGTTTTGACGGCGGTTCCGCGCCGCAAAAACTCTTAATTCGTTAGCATGCGATCAAAACATATGACAATAATTGAACAAATAATGCATATCCTTACAGAAACATTAAGAGATCCAGACATGTTGGAAAAAAATATTAATGTATTTCAGGAAACTGTATGGAATTCTCCAGATGATGAGAGTGAAGAGGATAATGAAGTTTGGAAAGTGCTTTGTGACCTAGCCTACGATCTCGACTTTTTTGAACCAGATCCCGAAGTGCGTAGGGAAGATTTTTCATTATATGGGGAAGAAAGAGCATTTAGTGAAATTCGTAATGCACTGGAAAAAATAGACAAATACAGAAATGCTAACCAGTCAACTAACCTGACTGGTTAAGCCGCCGGTGGCCTGACGGTAAAACGTGTTGGGCCAGCAGGTTGTCTCAAACGTTCTGTGAAAAAATGAAAACGCACTTAAATTTTAGGATCATGATAGAGGATTAAGAAGTTGTTAGACAATATTCCGACCATATATTCTCTGATCATATTCATCTCACTATCACTTCTGCAGATTGTTAATTTTCTGAAGAAAAATCGGCATGAACTAACCGGTTCACTTCAAATTCTTTGGATATTTTTCCTGGTGGTGACAATATCCGAATGGGTTTCATTTACAATTGCGCTCTGGATACTTGCATTCTTGTCTTTCTATGCCTTGCGGGAATTCATTTCACTGGTGGATATACGCCTTGAAGATCGACTGGGAATCTTAATTTCTTATCTAGCCATCCCTGTCATGTTTTACATTATTCAGATTGAATGGTATGGCCTGTTCATTATTTCAATTCCTGTTTACTCATTCCTTCTCATTCCTTTTTTCGTGGCACTTGGCAGAAATTCAAAAGGCATTGTTTTTTCAGCCGGGATATTGGATTTTGGTCTGTTTTTTTACGTCTTCTGTATTGGGCATTTGGGTTATTTAATTCTTTATTCCGAGAGGATGGCTACATTACTGATTGTGACAATCGCAATCAGCGGTTTTATTTTTAGATTTCTTAAGAAAAAGCACATTGCTTTACAATTGGTTTTATCCGTAATTATTTCATCAATTATTTATTCAATTTCAATTGAATGGTCTGGCATACCCACATCACATTCTCTGATTTTAGGAATTATTCTTCCATTGGTTGCAGGAATCGGCAATTTCACTATGAAAGAATTTGAAAAGGATCTGGGTATTCGGCCTGATAGATTACAGCCAGGTAGAGGAAAATACATTGAGGCGGCAAAATTGTATCTTTTTACTGCACCAGTCGCTTTCCATTACCTCAGGTGGTTCTTGAAATGGGGTGACCTATAATGGACTTTGTGCGAATTATTATGCACATTTTCATTGTCAGACCGATATTGTACCTTCTATTCGGAGTAAATATTGTTGGTCGAGAAAACTTGGATGAACTTGACAATTTTGTCATTTTTTCAAACCACAACAGCCATTTAGACATATTTCTTCTATTCCTGACCCTTCCCATAAATAAAGTAAATAAGACGCATCCTCTAGCAGCCTTAGATTATTTTGAGAAACCATACTGGCTTTATAAAACAGTAAATTTCCTTTTCCAACCTATCTGGGTGGATCGAAATGCTGCGGGTAGTTCTATTATAAAAGAAGTCCAGTTGAGAATTGAACAGAAGCATAGCATTATTATTTTTCCTGAAGGCACAAGGGGAGAAACACCTGATATTCAAGAATTCAGGCACGGAATTGGTTTGATTACGAAAAAAAATCCAAACACCCGTGTTGTTCCTATATATCTTGAAGGTCCTGAAAGAACATTCCCCAAAACATATATAATTCCTTTACCTCTTTGGAATCATATCACTGTTTCGCCTCCGCAGAGCCTTCATGGCAAGAGCAGGGATATCACCTCCAAACTCCACCGGCATCTTCAAATTTTGGCAGAAGAGGAAACTGCCTTAAGGCAACGGCGTCCTGTTGCCAAACACAAACCGTTAATAATAGCGGTAATTGGGATCGATGGTTCGGGCAAAAGCACATTATCGCGACATTTGATTACGCATTTCAATGGAGAGTGCTGTTTTATTGGTGATGATCTTGAAATGTATAAAGATGGGGAACTTTGCAGTGCCCAACCCCTTATTACAAACAAGTTGAGATTATGGGTTGGTCAAAAAGCTAAAAAAGCAAAAAATCTCGCCCACTACAAAATACCAAAACTCACTGAATTACTCCTCCGGGACCGTCTCTTGTCAGAAGTAGAGAGATGGTATCGTCCTAATATTATCTTTATGGACGGTGCACCTCTTTTGAACATGACCGCTTGGGCCTGTCTCTTTCGAGAGGAGCATTTTAATGAGGAGGTCTGTTTGAAGGCTATAGACGTTTTGACAGGAGGGGATGAGCTTACAAAAGACGATAGCATATATTCACAATTCCCAGAACTCCTGGCTCTGCGAAAATTGAACCTCAACCATCTCCACCTGCCCGATATAATTTTCTTTTTAGATATTGATCCAGCAACCAGCATAGAGCGAATACATTCAAGAGGTGAGGACATCCAGGCACATGAAAACCTTGAAAAACTGTCAAAGCTCAGAGCTGCCTATCAGCTGGTCTGTAATGTCTTAAGCAGGTCACAGCCTGTTTGCCGATTAAAAGCAGATACGGACCTTGAACAACTTGGCAAAGAAGCAACGCAATTCATTCAAACTATTATAGGGAAAAAAGATGCCGAGAATTGATGTGATCGCCACTACGATATCCGGTTCAATTGCTGACTGGAAAAAGGTTGAGAAGATTGTTCCTCTTTTTAATGAACATGGTTATACGGATGTTAAGCTTATTGAAGTTGACAGCCATGAAGCTGCCCGCAAGGAAGCCAAAAAATCATTATTAAACGGATGCAAAATTCCAATATCTGCTGGTGGATCAGGGACCTTCAGAGCTATATTGGAGGGTTGTGTTGAGTCGCAGGTGGATCTTTCTAAAATCCGCTTGGGGTTTCTGAGAAAGGGCTCGGCTGATCTAATCGGCAAAGTCCTGCAAATGCCTGATGAAATCGAGAATGCAATACAGGTCTTTGCGGAAGCATTAACCCAAGATTGTTTCTTGGCAGCTGATATACTTCAAGCAGCATGTGAGACAAGCAACGAAATCCCCAGGCATTTTATAGGGTATGGCGGAGCGGAAATTTTTGGAAGAATTCCTCATTACACTGAAAATCGTTATATCAAATACTACAAAGGTGTTTTAGGACAGATATTCGGTGACCTCGGCCCCTTTACAACCGGGATGTTACTCTCACTTCTCGAAAGAATAATTAAAACACCATTTACAAAAAAGAAATACTGGAAAATTTACGCTGACGGAGATATCAAGGCAGAAGGCCATTATCATGCTATTATTCTTGTCAACGGCTATCTGGGACCGGACTTGCCTTTTTCAGATAAGTCTTTGGCATCTGGTGAGTTCTATGTGTTTGGGTTACGGGATATGGGATTCTTCAAATTGTTTTCTCAGGTAAAACATGCTCGTATGGGTACTATTGTTCATGACCCTGAACGGTGGGGGCTGGAACCGGTTACCGCTGAAAATATGATCGAGTTGGTTTGTAATTCAGAGAGCCCTTTTCCGGTAAATGTAGATGGGAGTACATTTATTGCTATGAATTCCATGACGTTCAGCAAAGTTGGGAAAATTCCTTTATTGAAGAATTGCAGCACAGAACAAACGGCTTAAGTAGGATTGGCAGATCCGCTGCGCTCCTCTGACAACTCCTATTCGCAAGGGAAGTTCATTCCCGTCTTCTTTGAAAAACAAATCCTTCCCGGCACCTTTGAATACACACTGAATCTTCTCATAGATAACGAGTTGCGTCTCTCGGGTCAGGCTTCACATTTGTGTATTTTTAATGCTTATAAATGCGGTGGCGGATCGTTTCTATTTTCTTCCTGAGTTCTCTGCTTTTGGAGGCGCGCTCCCTTGCCCTGTTCGCTGATTGGCTTAGGGTAGCTATCTTGCGCCGTAAGAATTGGCCAAGTGCTACGAGAGTCAAGCTGTCTATATCCTGAACCAGCAAGGCTGCCACCGCTCGGGCTTCGGAAGCGGGTCGCGCCTTTCCGGCCCTGATCAGAGTTTCCTCGTTTATACCATATACCTTGTTTACCGCACCTATAATATCATTTAACTGAATTTCAGGTTTAAACTTCTCTTCCGACTTTTTCAGAGCTTCCTCGCTGAATAGGTCATCTCCTAGAATACGGCCTTCATGAATACCACGGTGAAACTCAGCCCTATATTTTTCTTCAGCTCCTTTCAAAATAAAATCACGATACAGTTCTCTTGCTCTTTTTTCATGCTTGGAAAACTGTGATAAAATCAGGTCCTGGGAAAGCCAGGGAATAGGGTTGAGTCCTAGGTAAGTTCGATGACTGCTCCAGGCATACTGATCGATGGTTTCGGCTATATTGGCACGAATCGGATTGTTGTGAATATAACGAACCAACTCCAGCAGATAGCTGTCAGCATCCACCAGTATTGCTTTATAGCGCCCTTGGAATAAATGCCCCATTCTCTTCTTCCGCGCATTAATAAATCTTGTATAGCGAAAGCTCACGTTCTGCATGATTCTGGACAAGGATTTTTCGCCAACTTGGATTACAAGGTGAACATGGTTGGTCATTAGACAAAATGCCAAAATCCGATGGCCAAATTTTTCAACACCTTCTTGCAGGAGCAGATAGAATTTGCTTCGGTCTTTTCTTGAAAAGAAGATATCCTGGCCGGCGTTACCTCTGAGGATAACGTGATAAACAGCCCCGGGAAAGTGGATACGTGGTTTGCGAGACATGTTGTTTCAATACAACAATAAAACACAAATGTCAAGCCTGACCCGATATCCCACAACAATAAAACACAAATGTCAAGCCTGACCCGATATCCCACTCTGACCCGATATCCCACTCGTTCCCTGTTTTTTCCAAAACAAAGCAAGTGAAAATTATCCTGAGTTGTCAGGATTTCCTCTTGCATCCCCTATGTAAACCCCATATATTCCTATTTTTAATTAAAACTCCAAAGGAAACAAATCGCGAAGGCTATTTAGTCCAACTGGAGTTTTGACGGCGGCTCCGCGCCGCAAAAACTCTTAATTCGTTAGCTTCATGTCACGTTCGTGTCGTTACCACCCTCATAAGGTTATGATATATTGCGTGTAAAATTTTAGGGAGGTGACGAAATATGATTAAAAATATCCGAATTTCTAAAGGCTGGTCACAAGAGCAGTTAGCCCAGTTCAGTGGGCTTAGTGTAAGAACAATTCAACGAATCGAGCGTGGTCACAATGCAGGGTTAGAGTCTTTGAAATGCATTGCCGCAGTTTTTGAAATGGACATATCAAACCTACAAAAAGATAATTTTTCTGGAGATGAGCTTTTCTTAGGGGCAAACCCTATATTACCGGTAAGAAGCGTTCATGAAACAGCCAAATTTTATGCGGAGAAATTGGCGTTTGAAATCGAAGGGATTTGGAAAACTCCTCCTTATGCCGTTGTCGCTAGAGATAAAACAATTATTGAATTCGGAGAAGGAAGGAAAAACTTTGCTGGTACTGGTGTTTGCGTAATTTTTGTGAGTGATGTGGATTCAGTTCACAAAGAATATTCAGCTAAAGATATTGAATTTGTAGGGAATATAGCAGATCGCGACTATGGTAGTCGTGATTTTCGAATAAGAGATAACAATGGAAATATGTTGATATTCAGCAGCCCACTGATAAATCAAAAAGAGTTACTCAAAGTAGGAAACATGGTCAAAAGAAAAGAATAAGCTAACCAAGCGTTTCACACCACTCCGCTACGCTCCGTTCGGACTCGCTGAAGCTCGCCGGTGAACTTAACGTTCGGCAAAAAATAATAAAGCATCATAAAATCCCTATTGACAGCAGTATCAATAGTGATACTATAAAAACCATGGGCAAAACAAAAGACATTATCAAGCAAATGAGGCAGAATCCGAAGGACGTTCGTTTTGCGGATCTGTGCAAAATTTGTGATTTATATTTTGGCCAAGCCCGTCAGAAAAGCAGCAGCCATAGAATATATAAAACGCCTTGGCAAGGTGACCCAAGGGTGAATATTCAAAATCATAAGGGGAAAGCCAAGGCATACCATGTAAAGCAGGTTTTAAGAGCTATTGAAAGATTGGAGGTGGATCATGGCCATGAAAAATGATCATTATACCTATCGTGTTACTTGGTCAGAAGAAGACAATGAGCATGTCGGTTTGTGTGCTGAGTTCCCAAGCTTAAGCTGGCTTGCGAAAACGCCCGAATCGGCTTTGAAGGGTATCCGCAATGTTGTAGCTGATGTAGTAAAAGACATGAAAGAAAACAAAGAGGAAATTCCTCAACCTATTGCCAGTAAAAATTATAGTGGAAAATTTATGGTCCGCGTCCCCCCTGAAGTCCATCGGAGTCTGGCAATACAAGCTGCGGAGTCAGGTGTAAGTATCAATCGGCTAGTAAGCACGAGACTAAGTCGCTAACAAATTCTGAAAGCGTATATCAAGTTACTTGACCTGACCGGAAGACCTGCGGGGCCTTCGGTCTAGGCATTTAGCCGGCGGGTTAGTTTTTCGTTATATTTTTTGTAGTACAGCAAAATTAAATTTTTAATAAAGGAGAAACGCAAATGCCTCAATACGTTATTGTTTATCTAGGCGGCGATCAGCCATCTAGCCCAGAGGAAGGTAAGCAACATATGGCGAAATATAGAGAATGGTTATCTTCATTGGGCGACTCAGCAGTTAGTCCTGCTAATCCGTTTAAGAATACGAACACAGTAAACTCTGATGGTACTGTTACCACCGGAGGCACAACGTCAATGTCTGGTTACACTATAATTGAAGCTGATTCTATGGAGGCGGCATTGGAGATTGCAAAGGCTTGCCCGTTTCTTGATGTTGGCGGTTCACTTGAGGTGTCAGAGTTAATACAGATGCCAGACCTAAAATAAACATAACAATCACATG
>CALZHT010000169.1 GCA_945787445.1 uncultured Desulfobulbaceae bacterium | reverse complement strand
CCTTATTTCAGCCATCCAATAGTATTACCTATCCAGCACAAAAAATTTCTGCATAAGAAATGAAAAAAGGGGCGATGCCATTAGGCATCAACCCCTTAATTTCCATGGTGCCGAGACCAGGATTTGAACCAGGGACACCCGGATTTTCAGTCCGGTGCTCTACCGACTGAGCTATCTCGGCGAAAACCTCGCTACCTTATTTAAAGCCTAATTTTTTGTCAATATATTTCTGACGTCAACCACTTTGGTGCATGCAACTTTATCATGCCATGCCTGGTGCCGCTGGTCAACAAAGGCCCAAAAAAATCCTGCCGCCATCGGCAAGGCTGAAAGGAGAGTTCCTACCCAACGCAAAAACGATCTTCCCATCGAAAGTGGTGTATCATCAACTGTTGCTACCTGAATGCCCATAAATGCTTTTCCAAGTGTCTGACCTTTGTAAGCATGCAGTATGGTGAAATAGGCCATTGAAAGTATCGGCGGGAAAAAGATAAGATATCCCAACAAAGCAGCAACACACAAAAGGAGACCAGGCACGTCGGGATTCACTATTTCAGTCATGGTGAACCACAGCAGGGTGAAGCACCAGATGTGAATACACCACAACAAAAATGAATCAATGAGAAAGGCCATAAATCTGGCCCCAAGTTTGGCAGAGTGGGTATGAGCAGAATACATACAGAAAAAAATCTAACGATTTTTTATTCACTGAGCATGAACAAATTATTTTACAGAGAGAATTAATTTATATAAACGGTTACGTATTGAGGATTGTGAGGTCAAACACACGAGTCCGTGTCTTTATTGGTCTTTCTCGTCATCAAGTTCAGGGTCACGAGAACCTTCTATGTCTTCATCACCATCCTCTGAATCTATCATATCATCAAAGGAGACCAAATCTGACAACTCTATTTCGTTATCGATTTCTTCCTCATCTTTAAGCTCGAGGGTATTTTCCTCTGCAGCTTCATCTTCTGAATCAAGCTCCAGGGTCAAACCTTCTTCTTCAGCGCCGGCGGCTTCATCCTCACCAAGTTCCAAGGTTGGCTCTTCTTCTGCTTCCTCCGGTTCAAGTTCCAAAGCAGCCTTAGCTGCGGTTTCCGTTTCCGCTATAGGTTCTTCTTCCGGTTCAAGTTCTAAGGTTAAGCCTTCTTGTTTTTCTTCATCATTTTCAAGGTTCTCCTCTTCTGGTTGACCCTCGACTTCATCAGTTCCAATATCATCCATGGGAACAAGATCGGATAATTCTAAACCAGCCTCTCCTTCCTCCTCAATGGCTAAAGCTGCCTCTTCCTCAACTTCTTCATCAAGAGGTCCCAAGTCTGACAGATCAATGTCATCCAAATCTACCGATGGTTGTTTGATTCCCTGTTCTTCAGAATATTCTTCAGCAGCCTCAAAGAGTGTATCCGTCTTGTCAGATGGTTCCTCTTCTTCCCCTTCAATACCGGATAGGTCTATTGGTGGCACATCTTCAATTTCCAGAGACAACTCTTCTTCAGAAACTTCTAGTCCGGCTTCTTCCGGGCTATCATCTTCCTCTGCTCCCAGATCAAGCATTGGTTCTTCTTCGGTATCAAGCTCTAAGTCAATTCCGCTTTCCGATGCAAATGCATCTGCAAGATCGCCCTCACCGGATTCTGTATCAGCTGTTGATCCCAGAAAAAGCGAAAGATCTGTTTCCATGCTGGTACCATGGAGCTTTTCGGCAATATCGCTGAGGGCTCGTGAGCATTTAGAGCAAGCAGACAAGTGGTCGAAGGAGATGTAGCCACACTTAGGACATCGCATCAAAATTTCCTTTTAAATTGATGTGGTCGTAAAAAAAATACGATTCCATCGTTGTATTGTCATGTAACCTATTGATAATACATGGCAAGTTAACCGCTTTCCCGTCTATTTCCGAGTGGGTCAACATTGGTTATGCGTAAACACCCTCTTTACTACATTTCGTGTGAAACCAACAATACAGAATCTTTTGGACAACTTCAACATGTTAGCAAGCAACAACTTCTTAGAAGTATTTATAAAAGTCTATTATATTTACCGTATTAGGGTCAAGATATTATCGCCTTAGATTAATTTTGCGCTGAAGTTACTCATCAACTTCTTGCAAAAATACAAGGTTCCGTTTAGTCTTGGATGCTTACAAATAGAAAATGGATAAGCAACCAAAACAAACTGTTATAGGATCTCTCTCCCAGATTATGCTGCTCCTCCGGAACACCTTCTTCCCATTATTTTTTTTCTTTATAGTACTTACTCTCTCTGGATGCTTTTATAATAATATGGTCCGCCACCTTGCTTCTGATGTTTCTTTGGTCGTCCCAGGCCAAACAACAAGACAAGATGTTATGTCCTATCTTGGCACCCCTAACCTACAGTTCTCATTACCCAACAAGCATGGAAAATGGATCTATTATCAGAAGAAAAAAAGTATTTTACGCAAAATTCCCTTAATTGGTAACGTACTTGGCCATCAAAAATATGATGTGGTTACTATAATCTTTGAAAATAATGTAACCAAGAGCAGTGAATATCGTGAACTTTCCGAAGCAGAATTCACAACAAAAGTTGTGCAAGCCAATGAGGCTAGAATTGAATAATTTTGAAAAAGCGCGGGAAAGAATGGTGCAGGAGCAGCTCATAACCCGCAACATAGTTGAACCTCTGGTGCTGAAAGCCATGAACACGGTGCCCCGCCAAATGTTTGTGGAAGAAGCTCTTCGTGCCCAGGCCCATGGTGATTTTCCCTTGCCAATCGGTGAGGGGCAAACTATTTCGCAACCTTACATTGTTGCCTTAATGACCCAGGCCCTCCAGTTGAAAGGCCACGAAACCGTTCTTGAAATAGGTACTGGTAGTGGCTATCAGACAGCGATCATCGCCACCATTTGTGAGAAAGTGTATACCGTAGAAAGGATTAAGCCCCTTCTAATCAGAGCTCGAAGACTGTTTGACCAGTTGCATTACCTCAACATAGTCTGCAAAGTTGATGACGGGACTCTCGGCTGGCCTGAAAACGGGCCGTATGACGGAATCATTGTCACAGCCGCCGGCCCGCAGGTTCCCGAGCCTCTGGTAGCACAACTCGCTGATCCCGGCATCATGGTTATACCCGTGGGGGATCGTTTCAGTCAGGAGCTTCTGGTTGTTTCCAAGAATCAGGGAGCTATTAAAAGGGAGCCCATTGAAAATGTGCGATTTGTCAGCCTGATAGGCAACCATGGGTGGAGGCTATGAGTGGATCTGCACCGGTCGAGCAGTCCACCAATATAATTCGGCGCCTTTATGATCGCACCCTAGAGTGGGTGCAAACGCCCTACGGTGTTTGGGCGCTGTTCTTCTTTTCCGTGGCAGAGTCTTCTTTCTTTCCCATACCACCTGACGTTTTTCTCATGGCCCTCTGCATAGCCACGCCTAAAAAATCATTTCATTTTGCCGCCATCTGTTCTGTGGGATCAGTACTTGGCGGCGCCATTGGTTATGGTCTGGGTTTCGGATTTATGGATATTATTGGCACCCATATCCTTGAATGGTATGGACTCACAGAAAAGTATGTCCTAGTTCAAGACCTTTACCGGAAATACGATGCGTGGGCGGTGGGAGCGGCGGGATTTACCCCTTTACCCTATAAGCTTTTTACTATTACGGCAGGTGCTTTTAAAATTAATTTTATGACATTCATGTTTGCTTCGCTCATATCGAGATCGGCTCGATTCTTTTTGGTATCCGCCCTGATTTACCGCTTTGGCGTCCCCGTCCGCTCATTCATCGAAAAATACTTCAACGTACTCACCATTATCTTTCTCATCCTGCTTGTTTTGGGATACATGGTCATCAAGTGGCTCCTTTAACGTAAGCGGTCACCGGATACCGCATCTCCTTTGTCATCGGCCTGGTCGCATACCTGATGTATAGCGAACAGGCCTCTTTCGCGGATCTACGGCACCCGGT
>CALZHT010000168.1 GCA_945787445.1 uncultured Desulfobulbaceae bacterium | reverse complement strand
TATTAGGGATCAAGGATTAGGAAGGAATGAGGCGAATGATAGACCTCCCTTAACATTCCCGGCAAAAACTTGTACCACATTGTGGTACTTTTTGGCTTGACATTTACCCCATCTCTTCCTAATTTGAACTATATGTTGTTAAGACGTTTTATCTTCCTACCGGTTTCTCATAAATATCTAACCAGGATTAGCTCCAGCAAAAAATGGCTATTCTCAAGTAACTCGCAGTACAATCAAAACGAAGATCAAGAGAGGTTTCCCCGTTTTTCCCGGGAAGTGTTGCCTGGATTAAGATTATACGGAAACGATTTTTCATGACGAAAATTTTTCCCTTTCGTGGCTGGGCCTGAAAATCTGATGAAACAAAAAGGGGCCGTAATAATTATCATACTTGCCATGAATACTCTTGCACACGCAGCAGAAGAGAACCTTCAGGATATACCCTTTTTAAACCAAGAGGTTACCTTTGGTACTGATGTACATTTTAATGAGAAGCATTGCACTGAATGTCATTTACAACTGCCCAGTAAAGGAGGTGAGACGTTTCTGAGATTCAGCGATTATACAGCAACTTGCCGCTGTCACGGGTACACCTCTGAAAATTATAGCCACCCGGTCAACATTCCCCTTCCGGCCGAAATAAAAGAAAAGATGCCGCCGGATTTTCCATTGCAAGAGGGAAAAATCACCTGCAATACCTGCCATGCCATAGAAATACAATGTGATATCGAGCACGATTCGCAGCAGCTCAAGAGAAAATTCCTCCGCAGATATTCCTTCCAATCCCGAACTGCGCTCTGCTTTCAGTGTCATGAGGAATCCAATTATAAAAGACTTGATCCCCACGAGCAGCTGGACGAAGCCGGGGAGATTATCGAGGAGAAGTGTCTCTATTGCCACGAAATAAAGCCGGACGAGAAACAGGCCACTCTGAAAAAACAACGTCGTGGTGCTCCAGGCACCGTCGAATTTGTTGCTGAATTATCGACCCTCTGTTTCAGATGCCATTTCAGACAGACCAAAAGACATATTGTCAACATGAACCATCTGCAAAGGCCACCTGCAAAGATCCGCGCCAATATGCTTAAGTCGGAAAGAAAGCTCAGAGTGATCTTGCCCTTGGATGATGCAGGAAGCATAACCTGCGCCACTTGTCATAATCCGCATCAGCGCGGGGTCATTCCGTTTGAGAGCCCCGGCGCCAAAGGTGCTAGTGAAAAGTCGCGGCTCCGGGTGACCAATACAAACAATCAAATCTGCAAGGTATGTCATTATACGTAACAGGAAAACCATGAAGAGCACATGGGGAGTTATTGCAACATCGACAGCAGAGAAAGAGGGCGCTATGATCCGGTATCCTAGCACTATAATGGGAGTCTTCTTGCTGCTCGTTCTCTGCATTGCGCCAAAAGGAATGGCGGAAACGGCAGGCAATGATAAACCCGACAAACAAGGTGCGGAAGCAGCGCAGGAGTATTCTGTACCGCCGCCGCTGGTTTACCAGAGTCTTTACCCATGCCAGGCATGTCATCGTAGAGATACAAGGGGGGTGAGCAGTCAACTGGAGAAGGAGAGCGGTTTTCTTGGCAAGTATATCAGGAAGCCGGATCCCCAACCCAGGATCCTCATAAAAATGCACCGGAATATCAATCTCAATCACGCAGAGTGGATGTGGTGTCTCAATTGTCATGACACTGATGAACGAAACTATCTCCGGTTGATCACCGGCGAAAAGATCTCGTTTGAGAAATCCTATCGGCTGTGCGGACAGTGCCATGGCAGTATATTTCGAGACTGGAAGATAGGTATCCATGGCAGGAGAGTCGGCAATTGGAAAGGAAAGAAATTATACTTATTATGCTCCCATTGTCATGATCCCCACAGTCCACAATTTAGAAAACTGCCGGCGGAGGATCCTCCCAGATCACCAAATTATGGCCGATGGGGAGTTATTGAACATGAACAGGAATAAACGATAATGGACAGGCGAAAATTTATAAAAGGGGCTGTATCATCCCTTGCGGTCCTTGCCCTATCCGGGTGCGATCAAACAATAGAGGAATTTCTCCAGAACCATTTTCTGGAGATGAGCAAGGATGATATGGAAGCGGCCAGGAACCGTCTCATAAAGCAATACCGCGAGAAGTTCGGCATGGATTTCAAGCTTGGCATGGAACCGGCCCTGCCGGAAGTACTTTACTCCTATGGGCTTGATCTCTCAAGGTGCATCGGCTGCCGGCGCTGTGTATCCGCCTGCGTGCAGGAAAACAATCAGAGCCGCAAACCGCAGATTGAGTGGATACGCGTTCTGCGCATGAAAAACGGCTCGTTGGACCTGGAAGAATCCGAACATTACTACGAGGCTGAAATGGTCCCCAAGGAGGGGTATTATACCATCCCGATCCAATGCCAGCAGTGTGAGAACCCGCCCTGTGTCAAAGTTTGTCCCACTAAAGCCACCTGGCAGGAGCCGGACGGCATAGTTGTTGTTGATTATAACTGGTGTATCGGCTGCCGTTACTGCATGGCAGCGTGTCCTTACTGGGCACGTCGATTTAATTTTGCCGAACCGTCCATCCCCAAGGATGAAATAAATCCCAATATCCATTACCTGGGGAACAGGCCTCGAATGCGGGGGGTGGTGGAAAAATGCACCTTCTGCATCCAGCGTACCCGAAAAGGCCGATATCCGGCGTGCGTGGAGGCATGTCCGGTGGGGGCCCGCAAATTCGGCAATATCCTTGATCCGGAAAGCGAGATAAGCAAGGTGATTGAGACCAAAAGGGTCTTTCGTCTCAAGGCGGAACTGAACACCCAACCACGGTTTTATTATTTCTTTTCCATCTAAGGAGTCGATGCATGCAAAATAAAAGTACCGCTGGGTTTATTCTCCAGCTGAAACATTTCCTGGTCCAGTCTGTGATACGTCTGGTAAAAGGACCGCCAATATATTATGCCTGGTTGACCTTTCTGCTCGCATTGATCGGTTGCGGCTTCTATGGGTTCAGCTTTCAATTTACACATGGCCTGGATATTACAGGAATGACGGACCAGGTCTCCTGGGGCCTGTATATCTCAAACTTTACTTTTCTGGTCGGGGTTGCAGCAGCGGCGGTGCTTTTGATCATACCTGCCTATGTCTATGATTTCGGTCCCATAAAGGAGATAACCATCCTGGGTGAGCTCTTGGCCGTCTGCGCCATCATCATGTGTATGATGTTCGTAACCATTGATGTGGGGAGGCCGGAACGCGTCTGGCATCTGATGCCTTTTGTCGGGACGCCCAATTTCCCCTCATCCATCCTGGGGTGGGATGTCCTGGTTTTGAACGGCTATCTTTTTATAAACCTGTTCGTGTCCATTTATCTTCTCGCCACCATATACCTGGGCAAAGAGGTCAATTATCGCTTTATTCTGCCCTTTATCTTCCTGTCCATTCCCTGGGCCGTATCCATCCATACGGTTACGGCCTATCTTTACAACGGCCTGGGCGCTCGTCCCTTCTGGAATTCCGCCATCCTGGCGCCATTCTGTTCAGGACCGGCTTTATGTATCATAATTTTCCAACTGGTCCGAAAATTTACCAATTTCCATGTTTCCGATAAGGCCCTTTTCAAAATTGCCGAAATGATATGTATCGCCATGGGCATAAATCTTCTCCTCTTAAGCGCTGAGGTTTTCAAGGAACTCTATACAGACAGTCTTCATAAGGCGCCCATCATCTATCTTTTTGCAGGATTGCATGGCCATACCGGTCTGGTGAAATGGATCTGGACGGCCTTAATCTTTAATGTTTTGAGTTTCTTTATTTTTCTTATTCCGAAAACCAGGAAGAATTTTATAACCCTTAATATCGGCTGCATACTGATTGTGATCGGGGTATGGATTGAAAAGGGAATGGGATTGGTGATACCCGGTTTCATCCCTACCCCCCTGGGAGAGATCTGGGAGTATACGCCCAGATTGTATGAGTCTCTGATCACTATGGGTATATGGGCCCTGGGCATTTTTATCTACACCCTGGCCCTGAAGATCGCCATACCTATAGAAACTGGGGAGATGAAGGCACTGGAAAGTGAGGCTCCTCCAGGAGAGCTGGAGACCTCAGGAAGCTCCCTAAAAGGGGGCGTTTAACGGCTGACTTTATTGTTAAAAAAAACGAATATCGAATGACGAACAAAAAACTCCGAATGACGAAGGATAATTAGTAACTGCGATGGGGACGGCAATGACAAAAAAACGGTATATTGAGCAGATGATTCTTTTGATCACAGGAGCCCTTCTTTTTTGGGCGTCCAATGCAGACGGCTACTATGGCTACTATGTGGACCCGAAAAAATTCGGTTCACCGGCCGGTGAGATTTGTGTCCAGTGCCACAAGGAGGCCACCCCGGGAATTTACAACCAGTGGAAGGAGAGCGCCATGGGGCAGGCGGGCGTCAACTGCTATGATTGCCACCGAGCAGAGAAAGGCGATCCTGACGCTTTTGAACATAAGGAGCTGATCTCCATTGTTGTGTCACCCAAAGACTGTGCCAGGTGCCATGAGAAAGAATACAAGGAATTTGAGTCCTCCCTCCATTCCGAGGCCGTGGATGTGCTGAGCAAAGCTGCTGGTGTTGCAGGCGAGGCTGCTTGGGCTTCGGTAAATGAGCGGGCAGGATGCATACCCTGTCACGGCTCGGTATTACGGGTTGAGGAGGGAGGAAAGCTATCTCCGGATAGTTGGCCCAACACGGGCATAGGAAGGATCAATCCGGACAAGAGCAAAGGGTCATGCACAGCCTGCCATACCCGCCATATGTTTTCCAGGGAACAGGCACGACGGCCCGGCGCTTGCGCAAGGTGCCATGCAGGAGATGCGCACCCGCAAGGTGAGGTCTATAGAGGGAGCAAACATGGCATAATGTATGAGGCCTTCTCTAAGAGGTTGAATATGGACAAACGGCAATGGCTTGCAGGCCAGGACTATTTCCAGGGCCCTACTTGTGTGAGCTGTCATATGGGAGCTATGCCGCCACAGATGGATATAAAAAACGCCGATGAAAGGATTGACCAGGCCTTACGATCGGTGCTTGAAGGTGATGAACAGAATTTTAAGGCCCTGCTTGCTCCGATGAAAATAACAAAACGGTATTATGGAGCTACCCACGATGTGAGTTCCCGATTAGCATGGGATCTCAAATCAGCCGTGTCCGAAAAGAGGAAGAACTGGCAGGAGAAAAGAAAGACGATGCAGGCGGTCTGCAAACAATGCCATGGAGATCATTTCATTGAGCAGCAATACAGGCAATTTGACAAACTTGTTGAACTGTACAATAAAAAATTCGCCATACCGGCTACCACCATGCGTAAAGCGCTTATCAAAGACGGCATCCTCACTAAGGATAATTATGACGACAGGCTGGATATGATCTATTGGAAGCTTGTTGATGAAGATGGGAGAAAGGCCAAAAATGGAGCGGCCATGATGAATCCTGAATTTGCGTGGAACGCTGGAATGCAAGCGGCGGCAGAGCGGTTTTACCGGGAATTTGTTCCTGAGGTGCGAAAGCTCATGGGACGAAAAGCTGACAAGTTCATCCGGAAACACGGCTATAAGGATTCGAAGCATTAAAAGTATAAGCACTTCCAGGATAGGTGTATATACCTTATAACGGTATTTTGATGAGAAGAGCGGTGTCACTCATAACCATGGCGCTCATATGTTCAGCCTTTTTTTCACATGCAGCCCATGGCAAAAATTATGCGAGCTTGCTGGTAAAGGGCCTCGTCAGCTTGGGGTATCCATTAGATCGTGAAGATGTCATTGCCATAGACACCATCGGCATGCGGTTTGATGCCAAAAACAGAATCGATGTACTGAACAAAATATTGCAGGACCGGCATACGATCCATAGTATGAAAACCGGTGACACCTTTGTGAAAACCGAGGTTATCGTCAGCGCCTTACGTCTTCTGGATGAGATGAATCTGCCGATTACCAGACAGATCATAGAACAGTTAGTCAACGAGCAAGGATGGAATCCAAGAGAACGACGACTGCTAGCCTATATGGCTGCCAAAAGGAATTTGGATTTCGAGGCGCATACCGGATACCTGATTAGTTCACTGCCATTGCAAGGATCTGATTTGGAAAAAGAATGGGGCGGCGAGATCTCGATCGCCATTCTGGATACCTGTGATACCCTTTCCTTTCTTACCGACCTCTTTATCTATAAGGGCGACAAGAAAATTCTGGATGGACTGATCAATTATGCCGGCAAGGCTTATGGGTATCAACGAGAAAATCTTTCGCACAGGTTTGTGGAGATATTTCTAGAGCGGCCTGAGCTCTTTGTAAATATCCTGACGGAAAAAGATGTTCAGCAGGCAAACGTGGTGGTAAATTCCCTCGTCTTTGCAATATGGACCAATGATGTAAAGGAAAATGTGGACCAGATCCTCAAAAAAGATCTATCCGGCAAGGAATATGCGCATAATCGAGTGGTAAACATATTGCGACAGCGGCTGGAGAGAACTCAAAACACGGTAACCGGCCACTAAAATGAAACGCTCGCAGAAATCTATGCACACCATGCTGACCGGAAGGACTGTTCTCATCGTCTGGTTTACGACCTTTGTTATTTATGGTTCGTGCATGCCGGCTGCGGCTGAAACCGTTGATTTCAGATACCTGCCGGTCAGACACCTGAGAGATATCGTCGGTGACTTCAACCAGCCTACGGAAGTTGCTGTTTCAAAACAAGGGCGGGTCTATATCCTTGACGGCGCAAACAACAGGGTCAAAATTTTCAACAGGAAAGGCGAGATGCTGCTCTCCTTCGGCAAGCCCGGCAAGGAAATAGGGGAGTTTCAACAACCGGTCGGCATGGATATTGATGGACAGGAAAATATCTATGTGGCTGATACAGGGAATCAAAGGATTCAGGTTTTTGACCGCCATGGAAAGTATCGCCGCATGATTAACCTTGCCGCCAGGAACGGTCGTCCGGTTGAGGTGGAACTCTCCCCCACATCAGACAGGATCTACATAAGCGATACGAATAATCATCAGATACTATGCTATAACAAGGATGGTTCCTTTGCTTTCTCATGGGGCGGGAATGGCGAGAAACTGGGTGAATTCATGTATCCGGGCATGGCGGATACGGATTCACTGGGGAATATTCATATAGTAGACATCCTGAACGGCAGGCTGCAGATCTTCGGTTCCTCCGGTGAAAATCCCACCCAGTTTGCAGGCTTCGGCATAACCGCCGGCAAACTCTTCCGTCCCAAAGGGGTCGTTGTTGACCACCGATCACGCGCCTATGTTTCAGACAGTTATACCGGAGTCATCCAACTCTTTGACGGCTCGGGAAAACTTGCCGGCATTCTGTCGGAAAACAATACCACTCCACTGCGCTTGACCACACCCCTTGGCATGGCCCTGGACAGCGAGAAGGCGCATCTCTATATAGTGCAGGCGGAAGCAAACAAAGTCAGCGTGTTTGAACTCCGGGGCGGGCTATGAAAATCGGCGCAAAAATCCTGATCATCCTCGGCCTGCTCTTCCTTGCCCAACCAGCAGACGGCTTGATCAAACGCTCCAGTAAGAAAGAGTGCACCGTGTGTCATATTCTCTGGATGGGCGCCTTTTCAACCGACCAAAAGACACTCATCGGCCCGACAGAATCAAATATAGTGATTGCCGGCTCAACAGGACTCTCTTCCTCAAGGCGAATATGCGCCAGCTGCCATGATGGCTATGTGCAGGACAGCAGGACTGCTATTGTTGCAGGCAACAAGCATCATCAGATAAAAAAGGTACCTGACTGGCTAACTCTGCCGGATACTTTTCGACTGGATATCAACAATGAGTTCTATTGCGGTACCTGTCATGGATTCCATGATATCCGGGCTATGGGTGAGATAGGGCGTATGCCCTTTATGCGCATGGATAACGACCGGTCGGAAATGTGTATGGCCTGCCACACGGAGAAGACCCTGAAGTCAGGTACCCGCAACCACCCGGTAATGAAAAAAGGCTACACTCCTTCCAAGAAACAGATAGAGAGCCTGGGCGGCAAGCTTGGTCCTGATGGGGAGATCATTTGCCAATCCTGCCACAAACCGCATGGCAAGCCGACATTGGTGGCCCCGCTCAAGGATTCGGATATCTGTTTCCTCTGCCACCAAGATAAAAAAACCGTCTTTGCATCAGACCATAATCTCGCCATAACAGCCCCGGCAATGAAGAATATCCTGGGAAAGACTGTCGCGGAAACCGGTCCGTGCAGCAGTTGTCATGTCCCCCATAACGGCAGCGGCAGGAGGCTGTGGGC
>CALZHT010000167.1 GCA_945787445.1 uncultured Desulfobulbaceae bacterium | reverse complement strand
AAATCCCTTTTCAAGCATTTGCATCATGGATAATGGGATGACGCTGAATTCGGTGCAGCCATATTGAGTGAGAATTTGCTCGGCCTTCCTGACCCGGTTGCCTGACCGGCAATGAAGATAAATCTTTTTGTTTGCCTGTTTAATCTCTTTCAGTATTTCAATGCCTTTGCCGCTGGAAAGTTCAGAGAGCGGAACATGAATTGCGCATTTGAACTGACCCTGTTCCCACTCCGACTGTTCTCTGATATCAATCAACTGGGCCTTACCACCGCGTAACTCTTTCAGGATTTCCTCGTAATCCTCTTTTTTGTCATCAAACATAAAATCAAAATTTATCATTTGGTTCTCCTTGCAAAGGGCATTAATGCCCTGGCACCAATGGCCGGTACTGTTCGTAACTCATCTTGAACATGCATAGCGAAGTGCATTTCCCGCAGCTTGCTGCGGGGTAAACGAGCGGATGTAATAAAGTCAAAAAGTCCTTACATACGGAGATTCCCCGTGGCTTGCCGCGGGGAGCTTCAATAATACATAATAATAATCCCTAATCCGAGACAACTTCCATTCAAATAATTTTTTTATTAAGGAATATTTTTCACCTGCTGGCCGATTTTAGACAAAAAGTAACACACGGAGAAATACACAGAAACTGCACAACCGATCCCTTATTTCCTAACGGACTCTAACAAAGAACTTGCCCAGACTGTCAAAACAATACATAGTGTTGCCATTTATTGACAAGTGGTAACAATATGTAATAAGAGGCGGTGTTAGGCTTGACTTTTGGGTGTTTTAGCTATTCCTTGGCTATATAAGCGGTTAGAAAAAGTCTGGATGTTAGCGGAAAAGATAAATAAATTTAACTGGTTGATTATACAATACTCATTTGTCAATCCTGACCCGAGAGCCTGACCCATGGTACATGACCCCTAGTACACTATTATTGCCTAATGACAAGGAGGAATTTCAGCCATGAAAAACAAGCTATTTTTCAAATATGGCCCGTCCGCAACTTTAATCACTATGTTGCTGGCTGGCTGCGCCACAGGCGAGCACTGCCTGAGAAAAGAAACCAGCTACGTCATGGTTCAAAAATGTCTGCGATATTCTAATGGCCAATGCGCTCATTGGGGTATGGAGCCAGCGTTTCGAGAAACCTGTGTGGAATGGGCCTGCAATCGTGGCTATACCAGAAACGAGAAGGGGAAGTGTGTTAAGACGAGCACATATTGATGACAATTTTATGAGCTTGAAGCAGGCCCTATTCATTGGGTAGCGCCTGGAATCCTGCAATGTAGTAGTACGACGATGTAAGGTCATGCGATGTAGTAGTGTGGTAGTGTCAGGTCCACACCTTTGACAGAATTTAAAATGAATTATTTTTTCTTTAATTATCAATATGATAAGTAGGTTTCCTTGCCAAATGTGTAGACGTGACCAAATATTCCGTTTTGGTCTGCCCCTGATCCTTGTTGCCTTGAAACAATGTCTTTATAAAGCTAAAGAAGAAAAATTGTGGTGATTGAAGATTAAGAAATCAACCTATAAAACTATAGAATATGCTTGACAAAAGCCAAGGGCAGATTTGACTCCTTGCTGACCCCTGGTGAATTCGGTAGAATTGTTTCACTTATTGACTTTTAAATTTTTTATGGCTTTGCAGTAACGTGTTCCATAATCCAATTTGTACCGAGCATTTTCTGTGTTATGGGGTCGGAATATGTAGACCTTTGAGATTGGGTATATTGATCAACAAGAGTCATGCAAAGACCTGGTACCTTTCCAACAGCAAGAGAAAAAATCATTTTAAAAAATAACTCTGAGGTAATCGAAGTCAATGAGGTTGGGGGCTTCACCTGGATGAATCGAAGCGGCCCCCTCGGAAATTTTTTATTGGGGAGGTTGGAGTGTACTAGAGTTGTAATCCAGGACGTGAGTTCCTCAGAAGAAGTAAAGCTCCTTTTCTAAGCCATCTCAAGGTGGCATTTATATCGGCAGTCTGCAATAAAGCAGCTGCAAGGAGAAAAGGAGCTTCACTATGAAAAAGAGAAACATCTATGTGCATCAAAGTCAAGAACTGCTTGGACTCTTTGAACAGGCTGGCAACAGTGCAAAAGTCATGTGTGTTCCCATCGACTATGCAAAAAAGGATCATGTCGTAATGTTTTGTAATGGTCATGGGGATATTCTCCGGAAACCCTTTCCGGTCAAGAATACACCTGAAGGCGTAAGTTATCTGATCGAGCAGGTGTCGCGCTCTTGTCGATATCATCGAATTACCCCGAGCCACGTCTACTTTGGTGGTGAAGATGGGGGTTCTTATGCGGAGAATTTTGCTAACACGTTACGCACCGAGGGGTGGTTGGTAGCCGGTGTCAACGCACACGACGCCAAGAAACAACGGGAGAATATACAAGCCAGTACGGATCGTCTGGATCTGATGGGCATCGCTCGAATGCTGCTCAATCGGCGGGGAAATTGTTGTCCTGCCCAGTCTGGCGTTTATCGTAATCTTCGAACCCTTGTACGCCATAGGCGAAAACTCGTGGTCATGACGACGGAAGTTCGTAATCGAATTCATACGATTGTAGATCGCCTCTTTCCCGGCTTTCTTAGCGAAAGAAAAAGTAGCATAACACCATTTTCAAAGAGTTCATTATGGTTGATGGAAAATCGGTTTAGCGCTCCACAGATCCGGCGCCGCAAACGGCAAACCCTCATTGAAGCCCTCAGGCGAAACGGCACGCCAAAGCCTGATCAAGCAGCTTCAAAGCTACAAGAATATGCCGCACGAGTTCTCAATACACCGGCTGAGTATGTGGCCACCCTCCAGCTTTCATTGTCCCAACACGTCAAGCATTATCGATGCCTGCAAGAAAATATTGAACAAATGGAAAAGGAAATTGCCGTTTGGTTGGCCCAAACCCAAGGCGTATTTCTAACAAGCGTCCGCGGCATCGGTATAATCCTGGCTGCCGGAGTAACTGCCGAAATCGGTGAACCAACTATGCAGAAGCCGCTGAACAACCTTACTTCCTACGCAGGAATTATCCCACGGATCACACAAACCGGTGGTCCGGAAGGACAGGTATATACCGGCAAGGTGGCCAAACGCAGTAACCGCATTCTTAAAGACTATATTGTTCAATCGGCTTCACACCTTGGCCTCCATGGTCCGGATGAGCTGATGGCCGACTATAAACGTCGTGATGCGACCAGGCAACATGCGGATTTCGGCATTGCCCGCCGGTATCTCCGCATGGGGATGTGTTTGATGAAAACGTCACAGGTTTATATTCCAGGCCGGCTCCGTAAAAGCGATGTCAAACCAGAAGAGAGGGCCGGTTACTACTTAATGAGTTGGCCTTATTTGCGCGACAAGTGGCGTAAAGCCGGCGCACTCAACACCGCCTTTGAGCAAACCCGGCCATTAGGAAAATGGCGAGATATGGTGCAGAGGATATATGACATAAAACTGATGCTATAAGTCCAACAGAGACTGGTCTTAACTTTTTTCAGTTAACGGTTTTTGAGGTTACGGGGGACAGGATGGCTATGTCAAGACTGTTGCAGTGCTCCACAGATAAGATGGATGTCATTGACGACTCGGGTCAGAATGCCATACCCTGTCCGCCCGAACTTCAATTATGGCTCTAAGGTACTCTGATCATCATAATAAAGAGAGATCTTGTCACACCAGGCTGCCAAAGTCGGGCACTATGGACAGGGTTCGCCACCGGCTACCCTAAACCTTGAATGTCGGAAATTGTGATTGTTAAGTTCGGTAAAATAGCTTTTAAAAAAACTGGCCTACGCCGGTAAAGGAGTAGTGTTGTCTCAAAAGGAGCTGATTGTTTTTGTTGACTTTCTCTTGGTACTCTGACCCCCATCAGTTTTACGAAGTGGGAAGCGGTTAAGCCCTTTGGCATAGCAGATTTTGGCAAAAGGCGGCTTTGCGATTCCCATCCGTTTGCTGTGGTTCAGAAATAAAACGTCTTCTCACACTTAAGATGAGCCAAGCAATGATTTGAATTGATTCCCATTGCTGCTAGTCGCT
>CALZHT010000166.1 GCA_945787445.1 uncultured Desulfobulbaceae bacterium | reverse complement strand
CAGTGAATCAGGCAAAGATTCCTGAATACGCTTGGCTAGCTTTTCAAAATGGAGGCCATGAATGGCCATTTCCACAGCCATAGGAAGCGCCATTCTTTTCACCAGGAATGTCTTGACAATCAATCTCCAGTAATGGAACCGGGCCCGAGATATGATGCCGATCCGCCAAGCACTCTTTACAAAGGCGCGCAAATCCTCCATGTTTATCTTTGTCTGCACGGTGGGCTTATAGTTTTTGATAAAGGTGTTGATCCTCTGGTAATAGCATTTGTGTGAATATATGGTGGAAAGAATTTTATTATACCCGGCCAGAAGCTGTTCCTTGCCCATTTTGGGCTCAAAATTGAGCAATCCGTCGGTGTTTTCACCACTTGCATCGCTGAGAAGCCTGCCCTCGGCCTTAAGCCGATGCCAGAGGCGGGTCTGGGGAAGAGCAGTGAGAAGCCCCACCATTGCGGTGACAACGCCGATCTGCTGGATGAATCGGATCTGCGTATCAAAGATAGTGTCGGTATCATTGTCAAAGCCGACAATAAAACCGCCCATAACCTGCATGCCGTGTTGATGGATGGTATTCACCGCTTCGACCAGATCACACTTGGCATTCTGCATTTTGCCGCACTCCTGCAGACTATCGTTGCTGGGTGTCTCCAATCCCAGGAACACCTTGAAAAAATTGGCGGCGCTCATCATACGCATCAGTTCTTCATCATTGGCCAGGTCTGTGGAGGCTTCCGTTAACAATGTAAAAGGATATTTATGCTCTTTCTGCCAGTCAATCAGCTCCGGCAGCATTTTTTTCACTTGTTTCCGGTTCCCTATGAAGTTGTCATCAACGATAAAGACGGATTTTCGCCAACCGGTATCCTTAAGAGCCTGGAACTCCAGTCTCATCTGTTCCGGGGTTTTTGTCCTCGGGTGCCTGCCGTTCATGATGACGATATCGCAAAACTCGCAGTTGAATGGACAACCCCTCGAGTACTGAATCGCCATGGTGGCATAAATCTTTGTATTTATCAGAGACCAAAGCGGCAAGGGCGTCTTGGTAATGTCCGGTCTTTCCTCTGAAGTATACAGCGGTTTGGGGCAACCTTCCTCCAAATCCTTCAGGAAAAAGGGCAAAGTCACCTCAGCCTCGTTGAGCACAAAATGGTCAACACCCTCAAACTGATCATGCTGGGTGGTAAAGGCAGGTCCTCCTGCTACGATTTTTTTGTCATGATCCTTACATTGTTGGATTATCCGTTTGGCGCTTTTCTTCTGAATGAGCATGGCGCCGAGAAAGACCATGTCGGCCCAGGCAAGGTCCCCATCGTCCAGGGGCCTGACATTGACGTCCACCAGCCTTTTCTGCCAGTCGTCAGGAAGCATGGCTGCCACGGTCAACAACCCCAACGGCGGGAAAGCAGCCTTTTTTGAGATGAATTTTAAAACGTGCTTAAAACTCCAGAACGTATCCGGATATTCGGGATATACAAGTAAGACTTTCATATTGTTAAACCTCTTGCCGATTGGCGCTTTTATAATCCGGTCTGAACCGGATCGTGATTGATAAAACCTTTACATCTCCGGGAAGCATTGGAAACAGAGAGGCCATCCAGGCAAACAAAAAAGAAGGGATGCTGGCCATGGATGGGCCGGGAAATATATTATATTTCACTGCAGGTTAGAGATGCAGATTTATTCCGGGTGAAAAAATAATTGGTGAGAATCAGTAATGAATCGAATGCGAATCAATCTTATTCCTATCTCATTGAGATGACAATATACGAAACTTGTCAAGCGAAAAAATCGCTTTATACCGAATCTTCCGTTAAAAAGCCAAAACCTTTTCATGATCAAAGTCTTCCTAATACCAGCATTTTGCAGACATTCGACCGGGTGCATTCCGTATTGCCTTTTTTCAGGCTTCTTCCCAAACATAACCGATCACGGGGTAAGCAACTAAGGCTGGAGTTTCCTCCCAACCTGTAAGCAATTAAAGGGTGGGGCAAATGCGCGAAAGAGGCCTGTTCGCTATACATCAGTATGCGAACAGGCCGATGACAAAGCAGATGCCGTGCCCTGTGATCGCTTACCTCCCCATTGCCTCGTTTCCTCTCGACCAGCGGCCAAGCACTACCGAACCGACAGCGGCAACAATGCCGAACGAAAGCACACTCACTACCAGCGGAACTCCTTTGATGCTGAAAAGATCAAGGACAAACACCTTGAATGCTCCGAGAAGCAGGACAACAACACCGGTAACCAAAATCTCCAGGCTTTTTTTTCTGCCGCCAATGACAAGCAGGAGCATGGCTCCGATATTAATAAGCACAGACTGCCCACCGCTGAATGCTTTGGCGAGATCATCACCAGTGACGGCCAGGAACTGGAACAGAACAAGTCTGGAAAAACTAAAACCGGCTATCAGGCCGGCCAACAGCAGAATGGCGGCGCTTACATCCTTTTTATCAAGCCAGGAAAAATATGATGACTTTGCCAGGGGCGGCTGGTTCCGGCGGCACCAACTATATTGCAGGAGACTCATAACAGTCAAGGTCAGGGCTGCCAGGATACCTGCCGCAGGATGCTTTGTCGAAGTCGCTACTGCACCGGATGTGACAGCCATGATGCAGGCAAAACCCTGGAGAAGATAGGAAGTAACCCGTACGCCACCGCTCTGCCAGCGGTTTGATATTATTGCGAGAACAAAGGCTGTAATCGACCATATCGGCAATGCCCAGACCATACCGTTTTTCAAGCTGTAAAGGCTGGCCGCTAAGAGCACGGCGCCAGCGACCGTAAAAATATTACTGCCCGGCGACCCCTCCTTTTCTCGAGCCGCAAACCATGCGGCAACAATGAAATGGAGAATTACAACAAACAAGGCAGCAACAACTATCCAGCCGGGATTCCTTGTCCAGGTAAAAGCCGCTGAAAAGGCGGCAAAAAAAGCAGCAGGAGCCACGATGGTAGGTATAAAGCTGTCATAAAAGGATGGATATTCCACTGTTTTTATAATACTTCTTGCTGTTGTTACGAAATACATGAGCCAGAATGCAAAAAGAATCGGGAAAAACCAGGATAGACACAATTCAAAGGCTATCGGTTCATCGCAGACAGGGGAAGAACTCAGCTTGAAGGACCAAAACAGCCAGAATGTCATGGTGAGCAGCAGGATTGGCCATTGCAGCCAGGGGCAGACAGCGCGTCGAGCCGCGATATATGCGGCAATATTGACCGCAGCAAAAAGAGCGGCCTGAACAGGATAGACCGGATCGGGATATTCCATGGCCATGGCAGTGATACCTGATCCCAGTGTTGCCAGACAGATAAGAAAAGGAGCCCTATAGAGGAGAGCAATGCGGACTGCCACGACGAGGACTGCGAAGAGAATAAAATAGGCAGCGCTGGTTGGCAGCGATAAAAAGTGGACATGGGTTTCAAACACCATGGAAAAAAGAAGCAGCAGACCGCATCCCGGAAAGACCGGGGCCAGGCGGTTTCCTTTTTCATATGCCCACCATCCCCAACCAATAAGGAAAATGGCATACCCCATACCGATAACCGAACCCACCGATGTATTGATTACGTTGTGGTCCGTAATTGTTCGTAAAATTAGGGCAAAAACCAGAAGAAAACAGATGGTGGAAATCCGGGGCAACAATGCACCCTGACCAAGCCAGCCGATCATATCCTGCTCATCAAGCTGATAGGGGATATCTGGAGAATGTGGTTCCGGCGGGTCTGGGGAATGCCCGGATTCAAGAGCCGAGAGACGAACGGCCATTGCATCCATTTTTTGCCTGAGAAATTGAAGTTCTTCAGTCAATTTTGCCACTTCAGTTTCCAAAGATTTTCTCATACCTGTCATCGAGCCCCCTCTTGCTTATAGGGCGGCTGGCCCCAAATTACAGAGAAAAAGTAAAAAAAATCTTTTTTTGCTTGCGCCATCTTTAGGAACTCTCTATATTTATGCTCAAATGTACCACAATGTGGTACACAACTGGTTGCCATAGAAGAACCGCTCTGTCAACAGATTTTACGGTGCATCTTTTCAAAAAACTCAAAAGGCAGCTTTTATAAAGCAAAATAAATTCAGTGA
>CALZHT010000165.1 GCA_945787445.1 uncultured Desulfobulbaceae bacterium | reverse complement strand
ATGGTAATAATTATTATTAATGGTTGATGGGAGCATATAATTTCGCCCTCAATCCAAATAGACTTTCCATAATGTATTTACTTTTCCGAACGTAAAAAGCAGGAGAAGCAGATGGCAGACATGCTGCCGACCATATTTGTGTCCCACGGAGCTCCCAGTCTCCTTTTAGGTCAAGGACCAACCTTTCATTTTTTTGAAGAGCTAGGTGGAACATTCCCACATCCCAAAGCCATATTATGCGTATCAGCCCATTGGGAATCAAAGCGCCCTGCGGTTACCGGAAGCCCCCAACCAATCACCATCCATGATTTCTTCGGATTTCCGGAACAACTTTACGATATCTATTACCCAGCATCGGGTGATTACCATGTAGCCCGAACAGTGCAACAGATGTTGCAAGAATCGGGAATAGCCTGCGATATTGATGAAAGCAGAGGTCTGGATCACGGGACCTGGGTCCCATTATCGCTTATGTATCCAGCGGCTGACATCCCGGTTATTCAGTTATCAGTGCAGACCTCTGGAGGCCCGGACCACCATTTTCAAATTGGCAGAGTGCTTCAGAGTCTGCGGGAACAAGGCGTCCTTATTATTGGGAGTGGGGGTGCCACCCATAATCTTCGCGAATTTGGAAAATTTGCTGTTGATGCTCTTCCGGAACCATATGCCATGGACTTCGACAAATGGCTGTCTGATTCCATACAAAATGCAAACAGGGACGATTTACTCAACTATAAAAATACGGCGCCCGGCGCCACCCGGAATCACCCGACTGAAGAACATTTTCTGCCTCTTTTTGTGCCGTTGGGTGCAGGCGGTGATGGGGCAAAGGGCAAACAACTGCATAAAGGATTTACCTATGGCATATTATCGATGGCGGCGTATGCCTGGGGCTTATGAAAAGGCCGCCTGCCATGATATCAACTATCACTTCCGGACCTGCTGCTTATAGGCAAGCTCTTTACGGTCCATTATGCCGAAAATTTAATATATAATATAATTAAGAGGAAGATAAATAGAGCATACATATGTATTCCCACAATCATTTTTTTTCGATAAAAACATCAAAAATAATCCTGCCGGCTCTGCTTGCCGTTGCCCTCTTTGCCGTTGCAATATTTGGCATTGTTCTCCCTTCATTCCAAAACAATCTCATTGAACAGAAAAAGAAGATGATCACCGAACTCACCCAAACAGCCTGGAATATTCTCGCCTTTTATGAACGCCGGGTGGTGTCTGGTGAGATTTCGCTTTCAACTGCGCAAGAACTCTCAATAAAACAAATAAGGGAAATTCGGTATGGTCCGGATAGCAAGGATTATTTCTGGATAAATGACATGCAGCCAAAAATGGTGATGCACCCCTATCGCCCTGATCTGGAAGGACAAGATATTGCCAATTTTCAAGACCCGAATGGCACATATCTTTTTGCAGAGTTTGTCAACGTGGTGAAAAAGGAGGGTGCCGGCTATGTTCCGTATATGTGGCAATGGAAAGATGCCCAGGAGCGCATTGTCCCTAAATTATCCTATGTAAAATTATTCCAGCCATGGGGGTGGATTATCGGCACGGGTGTATATCTTGAAGATGTCAATAATGAAATTGCCAAAATTTTACGAAAGTTAATCTATATCTCCATCACGATCCTGGTGATCACAATTGTTTTATTGCTGTATATCATTCAAAGTGGAGTAAAAGAAATTACCAGGCGGCGGCTTGCAGAGGAGGAACTGAAAAAATACCATGATCACCTGGAGGAGCTTGTTGCAAAACGAACCGCCGAGCTTCAGGATGCCTTATCAAAGGTCAAAATGTTAAGTGGCTTTTTGCCCATTTGCGCCTCCTGCAAAAAGATTCGAGATGACAAAGGGTATTGGAACCAGATTGAATCATATATACGAAGCCATTCTGAAGCGGAATTCAGCCACTCCATTTGTCCCGATTGTTTCAAGGAGCTCTATCCGGAGCATTCTTTCATACAGAAAAACAGACCAAAAAAAAATCCGAAAGCATAATAGAGTTATTGGCAATTACATCATCGGCTTTATGAAATAGAGCATTTGGTATTGGGGGGGTACTGCCAATCTTTTTTCTTCTCAGCTACTTAAACGTTACAAATCATAACCTGTTGTATTTTGAAATGACAAGGGGTTCTAAAACGCGAATAAAAAAACAGCTTAGTTTTAGTGGTAATCAGAATGTTGTTTTAAATGAACAGTAATTTGTCCCGGCTGGATCAATCAAACTCCACCCGGTTTTTACCATGCCGTTTAGCCTGGTAAAGCCGCTCATCAGCCACCACCAAAAGATCATCAGGGGATGCCCCGCCTTCGGGGAAGCATGCCACCCCGAAACTCACCGTCACCTGAATTTTCAGGCCGGTTTGGAGTTCAATCTCCCGGGTGGCAATTTTCTGCCGAATCCTCTCCGCAGCCGAGGCAGCCACTTTCTTGTCAATTTCCGGCATGATTATAAGAAACTCCTCTCCGCCAAAGCGGCCTAGCACATCATACTGGCGCAAATCTCCTTGAATGCATTGGGTGATTTCCTGTAACACCGTATCGCCTGCCATGTGTCCATAGAGGTCATTGACGGCCTTGAAATTGTCGATATCAAGGATGATAACGGAAAAGGTTCGTTCCATCCGCTTGCTTCTCTCTGTTTCTTTCACCAGAAAATCACTTGTATATCTTCTATTGAACACACTGGTCAGAGGATCAACCGAGGCCTGGATAACTTCTTCGGTGATATCACGCAATATTAGTTGTATGCGTCCTTTCTCCGAACCTTTTTGCAGGGGAAGATAAAAACCGGAAAATTCATACGTTCTCCCTGCTGTCTTGAACCGCACATCGCCAACCTTTCCTTTCTCCAACATGTGGCTATATATTTCGTCCCACTTGGCCTGCGGGATCAACTCGGTTATGGGAGTGTCCAGGATATTTTCCCCAAAGGTGCTCAATACCTTCTCATTGGCCCAGATCACCAGTTGTTCATCCCGCAAATCAATCAATTCGATAAGCATCTCCGGCAGCAGGTTCAAAATTTCCTTGGAGCATTTCAACTTCATTTCCAGAAACTGGTTGTAATCGCCATCGAGGTTCTTGACAAAATCTCTGTTGGTCAAAAGGCCGATAGTTTTTCCATCAATGTCATTGACAACTATCCTCCTGATATTTTTTCTGTTCATATCCTGGACAACGGTGGCGGCCAAAGCCTCGATCCCGGTACTATAAACGGGTTTTGACATATACAAATCCACGGTCTCACCAAGGGGCACATTATCATTGGCAACCCTCAAAATGTCCTTTTCCGTGATGATGCCTACTGCTCTATCCTTTTCCATTATCGGCACAGAGCTGATATTATGAGCTACCATTATTTCAAGCACTGCTTTGATGGTTGTGGTCCGGTTGACCGCAATCAGATTCCTTTTCTGGTCAAGAACATGTTTAATTCGCAACGTTGCCTGATAAAAATCATCCTCCATATGCATAAGCAGATCTTTCTGGGTTACAACCCCGAGGAATCGCCCGTCCTCATCCGTGACAATCAACCTGCGGATATTATTTTCGAGCATCAGATTAAGGGCATAGCCGAGAGTTCGATTGCCCAAAGTGAGGACAAGGGGCTTTCTGGCATACTGTTCGACTGGAGCAGTCTTATCAATGCCTTGATAAAGAAGGCTGATAACATCCCTTTCTGTCAATACCCCAACCGGTTGCCCATTTTCCAAGGCTACTGCCACACCTTTTTTATTCTGGTCCATGGTCTTAAGAAAATGGTGTAGCGGCGAGTCAATCGGCACCCACATATTTTTGGATTCAATAATTTCATGAAGAAGAATATTCTCGATTCCCATGCACGTTCCTTGAATATTTGTTGGATTTTCCAGGTTACTGTTGCGGCAAAATGATAACCGTTTGATATCAGATGGAATCTATCTTCAGTATGACAAAAATATTTTTAATTCTCAAGAAGTTAAGCAGGAAGGGCAAAACCAAGCACGTTTTTCACGGCACAATTTCTTTTTCTAATTTCCGGCCCCATGATTTTTATACGATACATAACTCCGATGGTTTATGGTGCAGGA
>CALZHT010000164.1 GCA_945787445.1 uncultured Desulfobulbaceae bacterium | reverse complement strand
ACTAATGACCAGGAGGCCATTTTATGAAGAAGATCGACAGACGGCAGTTTCTCAAATACAGCGCCTGCGCAGGCGGGGCCTGTCTGGTGGTGGGTTCCAGTCCCCACTGGCTTTTCAAGGACCAGGCCTTTGCCGCCACCCAGACCCTCAATTTCACCATCACTGACGTTTTGAAGGACATGGCTACCCACAATACCCTCAACCAGGGCCAATGCTATTTCTGGACCTTCAAGGAAGCCTCCCTTCCTGCGGAAGCGCCGGGACCGCATATTTTTGTCACCCAGGGAGATACTGTCCAGCTCAGCATCACCAATGCGCTGGATGAGCCCCATGCTTGGGCTGTTCCCGCCCTTGAATTCTCCACCGGGCCCATTGCTCCTGGTGAAACCTTTACCGGGGAATTTACAGCAAGCCGGGCAGGCACGTTTCTCTATTATGACAATCTTAATGAACCGGTAAATAGGGTGATGGGGCTGCACGGCGCTTTTATCGTCATGCCCAGTCAACCGTCCGGCACCCGGTTCACGCCGTATGACAATCCCACCCCGCAGATCCAGAGACTGTTCGACGAATTCGGCAACGCGCCCTGGTGGCCCGGCCTGGCCTGGGAACAAGGGGACCCGGCTACCAATACCCCGCCGTTCCGTCAGTATATCTGGCTCCTGCACCAGGCCAGCCCCAACCTCTTTGCCGAGGTGGGGGATTTCACACCCGGTGAGGATTTTGATGCCGACGACTTTGTGCAGCGGTTCCTGCATGATCAGTTCAGCCCGGTCAATGCCAATGCCATTCCGCAGTATTTCACGATCAATGGCCAGGCCGGTCATTTTTCCCACAACACTCCGTATATAAACCCGAACAACCGGGTGGGCGAGCCGGCCCTGGTCCGCATCCTGAACGCCGGGTTGTGGACCCATTCCATGCATCTGCATGCTAATCACTTCTATGTGCTCAGTGTGGACAATGCGGCGCAGAGCGTGTTTGATCGCGACAATGGCGACGATAATGACAACGACACTGACCCCATTCCGGGCGGTGGAAGTGGAAGCATTGGTGACGGCGGCGGCAGCAGCTGCTTCATCAACACTGCGGCAGATGCCGACAAGCTGGCCTTTACTGGCCTTTACCCCCTTCCCCCTGGGACCGCAGGAAAATTTGCTCTGGCTCGATGTCTTTACCATAGAGCCCATGGATGTGGTCGACTGGATGCTGACCTATCAGCGGCCGCCGGACATCCCCAATGAAAGGGGAATCGGCCGGGCCGACCCAGGGTTGCCTACGGTGACCGGCGGCAACACCTGGCCGCCTAATGAGGAGCTTGCCATGGAAATTCCGGAGGGTATGACCGCCTCGGATCAGCAGGGCAATACCATTGAAATCGATGTGCGGCTGTCGCCCATGTGCTACCCCATGCACGACCATTCCGAGCCGAGCCAGACTTCCCAGGGCGGCAACTACAACATGGGGATGATCGCCGGCATGAATTTCATCGGCGACCGCAACACCCCTGGGGCGATGAGCTTTCCGCATCAGCCCCTGGTCTTTCCGGCCGGTGCTGATCCACAGAACACCCAACCCACCGGCGTAGTTACCGGCCCCCATACCACCGCAACACAGCCGCCGTGGTACGAAGATTGATGGGCCGTTATTGAACCATGAGGACGTATACGGCAAGACTTCTCTAGCAGAAGATATAATAAGGAGATAGAAAAATGACTTTCACAAACCCGGCTTTTCACGTTGACCGTATCTCAGTGGTGGGGGAAGAAGGCGAATTTGTCAAGATGTTCGATCCGCAACCGGTTGGGGCATCCCCGGTTCTGCCCGACCGGCTCGTGCCGACCAATCCGGTTCCCGAGGTGATGCAGGCTCAAGGCCTCGGTACTGTCGGCGCCCCCCGCACCCTTGATTTGCGGCTGCTTGTCAATGAAAACCTCGCTACCTGGGACGGCTTGAAAACCATAAACTTCATGACGATCAGGGATAATCTTACCGGCACCGGCGCTCAGTTTCCGGCCGGCACCCTGCGTATGCCACGCGGGGTCATTGTCCATGCCCAGACCCAGGGCACCGGCCCACCGCCGCACACCATCCATTGGCACGGCCTTGAACCTACCCCTATTAATGACGGGGTGGGGCACTGTTCCATGGAGATCGGCAACTATCTGTACCAGTTTCAGCCCAACCATATGGGCGCTTATTTCTACCACTGCCACCGGAACACAGTACAGCACTTCGAGTTCGGCCTCTACGGCAATCAGTTTATTGTGGCGCCCGATGCCTATTTTGCTTCGGTCGAAGGCGCCGACTGGCGCACCCAGACTCTGCCGGCCGGTCCCATTACCTTGAACAACATCCCGGTGGGCGCCGGCGAGGACGGATTGTTCCGGGTGGAGGCCAATCTCCTGACCCTGCCCGCTTCGATCCGGGACCAGTATCCGGGATTCGTTGGCGGAGATCCCGTCTTCGGCCACGGAGGACCCCAGGATACCCATACCCTGGCAAACATGGATCCCCATTCCTTTACCGTTCCCTATGACGTGGAAGTGATGTGGGTATTTGACGACCGGGACTCCAGATGGAGCGACTTGGCCGATAATGCGTTTGACACCTTTCCCATATTCGGCCCCACGCCCGGCGTAAACGACGATTTCCGCGCCAACCTCGGCACCAATGACTTCTTTGCCTTTAATGACTTTCACGCCGATTACTGGTTCGTGACCGGAGTACAAGTGCCAGCTCCTCTTGGTGGTACAGGGGAAATCGGCACAGACTTGATCATTCCCGCTAATCTGAATAGCGGTGTTTCCGGAACCCGCATCGATGTCAGTGCCCAGGTGGGGCAGACCATCCTTATCCGGGCCCTGGATGCCGCTTATAACAGCGCCTTTGTGACTTTTCCGGTTGATGTAGTGATCATTGCCTGGGACGGTCGAGGATTGGGCGTGCCGCCCTTCGGTCTCTATAACGAAGCCTTTGTGGTGCCCGCGCTTACTCCCATTAAATTGAGCACCGCCCGGCGTTTTGATGCCTTGATCAAGCCGACCAGCCCGATCAACGATTTCGTGGTTGTGGATTTTTTGGAAACGCGAGGCGGCGACCGTACCGTGACCGCCAGGATTCCCTTTGTTGTTACCGGTTGATGCAACTCGGCCCGCGTCCCGGATAAATTCGGGACGAGGTCTGGATAAAGGCAAGGCGGAGTTTGTGTAACGTAATATATGATACATTTTTTGCAGGATCTCAGGTTGCCTTTAGGCAAGTTGGAATCCTGCTTTTTTTTTAGAGCTTTGGTGGTATACTGCGTTGGTATGAGGGACAAGGTCAGTTATTTAATTAACTAAACCTTCAGCCATACTCTGATGGTCCAAGTTTCGCTCTTTATCAATCTGTTCTTTTTCTTTGCTTGCCCGAAAGAAAAAGAACCAAAAAGAAAGGGCAGCCGTTCACTTGGTCCGCCTGAGGCGGACTTCCCTGCGCTGCTCAAATTGGCCGGGCGCTGCGGAACTCGCTTCGCTCAGACAGTCCTCGCGCTTTATCCGGCCAATTCTGTGCTGCTCGGCTGCGTGAAATGGCCAAAAAAAGCCTGACTGCTGATATTAATTACCCTTTAAGTGACTACTTACTTTACTGGAAAGCTCAATCCGGTTTGGAAGGAACATCATACACATGAAGAAATTTTTTTATTCCGGCATACTTATTGTCCTCCTTGTCGGGGCCTTTTTAGGAGGGGCCTGGTTTAGGGGCGGTGAAGGGGATACAGTCGACTCCAGTATGCAAGGACCCCAGATTCTTTACTATGTGGACCCTATGAACCCGGCCCATACTTCGGACAGGCCCGGTCCGGCGCCCTGCGGCATGCCGATGGAGCCTGTTTATGCTGACAATGAAGGAGCGGCAGCCGGGAGATCTCCCCGATTTCTACCGCCGGGCACAGCCTGGATCAGCCCTGCTAAGCAGCAGATGATCGGTGTGCGGGTGGAGAAGGTGGAAAAGACCGCGCATGAGCACAGGTTGCGGACCCTGGGACGGGTGGCGCCGGATGAGAACCGCACCCATCGTATCACGGCCGGTGCAAACGGCTGGGTATGGGATGTCAAAGAAAGCACCACCGGCAGTATTGTCAAAAAGGACCAGTTGATGGCCACGGTCTATAACTATCAGTTTTTAACCAGGCAGCAGCAGTATCTTTACGCACTGGAGTATGAAGAACGGCGGCAGAAGGCCAGGGAAAAATCTTCATCTGCCAAGCAACCGGCCACGAAAAGAACCACAGGGCAGACTCTTGTCGGCCAGCCGCAGAGGACGGAAGCCGATGATGCAGCTATTGCGCCGGAGATTTCCTCTTGGTCAAAGGTGCCGACCACGGTCGGCGGGGTCAATCCCTCCGGCGGCGTGGTCTTCACAATACGAGATCAGCTCGAAGTGGCCAGGCTTGAACTTTACAGCCTAGGCGTAGGCGACTACCAGATCGAGGAAATTTCGCGTAACAAGAGGGTCGCTTCGGACATCGAAGTACGTTCGCCGGTGGACGGCATTGTCCTGATGCGCAATGTCTCGCCCCAGCAACGTTTTGACAAGGGTGCGGAGCTTTTCCGCATCGCGGAACTGAGCCGGGTTTGGGTCTTGGCCGATGTTTTTGACGGGGAAGCAAAATACATCCGGCCCGGTATGAAGGCAAAGGTCTCCCTTCCCGACCAGGGTCGGGTTTTCGGGGCCACGGTAACGGATGTGCCGCCGGTGTTCGATACAATGACCCGAACCCTGAAAGTGCGGCTGGAGGCAGATAATCCCGGCTACAAGCTGCGGCCTGATATGTTTGTAGATGTGGATTTCCTCCTTACCTTTCCGGAGGCAATAACCGTGCCTGCGGATGCAGTGCTTGATTCCGGCCTACGGAAGACGGTATTCGTCGATCTCGGCGACGGTCATTTCGAGCCCCGCAAGGTTGAGACGGGCTGGCGCTTCGGCGACCGGATCGAGATTATTGCCGGGCTCATGGAAAAAGAGAGTATAGCGGTTACCGGCAATTTCCTCATCGACTCTGAAAGCCGGATGAAGCTGGCAGCGGCAGGGCTCCATGGCTTACCGGAAAAAGATATTATATGCGGCATGGAGGTGTATCCCTCCAAGGCAAGAAGAGCGGGTTTGACACGTGAATTCGAGGGCAAGACCTACTACTTCTGTTCCCCACAGTGTAAGGCGCAGTTT
>CALZHT010000163.1 GCA_945787445.1 uncultured Desulfobulbaceae bacterium | reverse complement strand
CAAGCCAAAAAGTACCACAATGTGGTACAAGTTTTTGCCGGGAATGTTAAGGGAGGTCTATCATTCGCCTCATTCCTTCCTAATCCTTGATCCCTAATAGCACTGTGCTGTTTTTGCTTATGGATCGTGGCCGGAGCTGCCGACTTGCAAATGCAATCCACAGAGCGCGGCAGTATTGATCATGACCCATATAGCCCCAGCTCTTCAGGGATTATTAAAATCATTATTGATTTGCTGATTTTATATGCATACTCTAGGGCATAACGGTTCCAAAAACCTCTTCAATGAAGAATTCTAAATCGGCAGCAAGGTGAAGAAAGCTGACGGTTGAACTTTTTATGTTTGTCTCTTTAAAAGGGCAGCGGACCTACGACCCGCAATTCTCCTGCTGTGGTCTTATTTCCTGCCGGCATATAATTTGATAGGAGGTAGAGTATGAAGTACATCTTCACCCTTTTTTTCATCCTGATGGTATCATCCACCGCAGCAGCTGCCGGAAATATAGTTCTCTACGAAGTTAATGAAGAATCCTATGAAGGATATTTCATCAGTCCTGCTGCCGATGCGCCATTGGTTCTGCTCATCCATGACTGGGACGGTCTGACCGATTATGAAGTGAAACGTGCCGGCATGCTGGCGGCAATGGGCTATGCGGTTTTTGCCGCCGATTTGTTCGGCGCCGGGGTGAGGCCGACCGAGGTAAAGGACAGGCGCCAGCACACCAGTGAATTATATAAAGACCGGACAAAAATGCGGTCCTTGTTACAAGGGGCGCTGGAAACCGCGAAATCCAAAGGCGCCAATGTGCAAAATGGGGTGGCAATGGGATACTGCTTCGGTGGTGCAGCTGTCCTTGAGCTTGCCAGGTCAGGGGCGGACTTGAAGGGATTTGTCACTTTTCATGGTGGATTGAGCACGCCGGCAGGGCAGGACTACTCCGAAACCAAGGGCAAATTGCTGATTCTGCATGGCACGGCAGACGCAAACATTACCATGGATCAGTTTGCCCAACTTGCCAATAAGCTGGAGGAAAAATCCATTGCCCACGAAATGATTACTTACGGGGGAGCACCACACGCCTTTACTGTGTTTGGTGGCGACCGCTATCGGGAAGATGCTGATAAAAAATCATGGCAACGTTTTACAGAATTTCTTACCGAGACGCTTATTACAGAAAAGAGGGCAGGTTCTGAATTATTTTATTCTCTTTTTACCCATTTCTTTATAGCTGCCAGCATTTTCTGGGGGTCAATCGGCTTGGTAATATAATCATCCATGCCGGCTTCAAGGCATCTTTCGCGGTCACCCTTCATGGCATGGGCTGTCATGGCGATAATGGCTAGGCGCCCCTTTCCTTCATTGGATCGGATCTGCCGGGTGGCTTCATAGCCGTCCATTTCCGGCATCTGGATGTCCATAAAGACCAAGTCGTACTTGTTTTTTGCAACTGCCGCAACAGCAAGGGCACCGTTGTCGGCAATTTCAACTGTGTAGCCGGCCTTTTGCAGCATTATGTGAGCCATTTTTTGGTTAACCGGATGGTCTTCCACCAGCAGGATATGAATATTTTTTTCTTTTTGTTCTGAAATGAGGTGGCGCGTCACGATTTTCCCATCCGTATTTCCAGCGGAGTTTTCTTTTTGACTGGAAACAGTTGCTAGCGTGTCATAAAGCAAAGATTGCTTGACCGGCTTTACCAGGTAACCGTCAATGCCGAGTTTTTTAAGACGGGCAACATCCCCTCTCTGTCCAAGAGAAGCAAGGATGATAATGGCTATATCTCGTAACTCCGGATTGATTTTGATTGTCTTCAGAAGTGTATCTTCCGTGCCGGGAAGCATCATGTCGCACAGCAGGATCTGATAGGGCTTCTTTTGGCGGACAGACTGATCTAGAAGTTGCACTGTTTCTGCACTGTTCACTGTGGATTCGGTCCTGCAACCGAAACCTTGGAGCATCTTGCTAAGGATGTCCCTGCTTGTCCTGTTGCCATCTGCTATGAGGACCCGCATACCAAGGATGTCAGGAAGTGTTTCATTTTTGTCCTTGGTCGCAGCATTCTTTTGTTTGGCAAAGGATGCGGAAAACCAGAAAGTGGATCCTTTGCCGATTTCGCTTTCCACCCCTATCCGGCCATCCAGCAATTCCACCAACCGTTTTGTGATGGAGAGCCCAAGGCCGGTTCCCCCATGAAGCCTGGTTGTCGAGCCATCAGCCTGGGTGAATTTTTCAAAGATCATTTGTTGGTTTTCTGTTGGGATACCGGTTCCCGTGTCTGCTACGGAGAAGCGGATAGTGGCATTATCGTCCTTCTCTTCTATGAGTTCCGCCCTGATGACCACTTCTCCCTCGCGGGTGAACTTAATGGCGTTGCTCCCCAAATTTAAAATGATCTGTCGGATCCGTCCCGGATCACCCTTGATAAGCGAGGGGACATTTTTATCCACCATGCAGAACAGATCCAACCCCTTATTTTCAGCCTGCGGTGCAAGCGTGTCTCCAATTCCCTCCATGGTGAGACGCATGTTGAAGTCTATTATATCCAGAAATAACTTGCCTGCTTCAATTTTTGAGTAATCAAGGATGTCATTGATAATTGTAAGAAGTTCGGCTGCGCTTTTCTGAACTGCGGTGAGATATTCTTTTTGCTCGCCCGTAAGTCTAGTGTCCAGGGCTAGAGTGGTCATCCCTAAGATGCCGTTCATCGGCGTGCGGATTTCATGGCTCATATTGGCAAGAAATTCGGACTTGAGTTTACTTGCCGTCTCAGCAGCTTCCCGAGCCTCATTGATTTCTTTTTCCGCCCGCTTGCGCTCAGTGATGTCCATAACAGCCTCAAGAAGAACATGTTGGCCGTCGATTTCAATCGGCACCACGGTTTTTAATATGGGAATACGCGTGCCATCTTTTGTTACCAGTATGCGCTCGGAATAGTCAACCTGCTGTTCTAAATCAAGAATGGGACATTTTCCTTCTTCGGCCGGACACAGCGTTTTGTTGCAAGTCATGCCGACAATCTGTTTTACAGACGTATATCCCATCAGGCGCAAAGCCGCATTATTGGCACTTTGGATTTTTTTGTCCCTGGAGATTATAATCACACCATAAGGCATGGAGCTGAGAATGGTTTGCAAGGTTTTTTGCGAATGGTGCAGTTTTTCTTCAGCAAGCTTGCGCTCGGTAATATCTCTACTGATGTGCACAACCTTGACGATGTTTCCTTCTTCGTTCAGGATTGGCGAAGTTGAAACCTCAGAATATTCCTCCTCTCCTTTTATAAAATGGCTGTGTTCCAGAGTAGTATGTTTTTTTGTGTTTACAGTCCCGACAAGCGGGCAGTCACGGTCAGGAGGCGAGCAAGGGGATGACTGATTATAGATTATCTCATAACATTTCTTGCCAATAACATCATCGGATGTCATTTCATATTTATTGAGAAACACCCGGTTTGCCCCGACGATGGAGAAATCGTTGACGTTAAGGATGGATATGGCATCGTTCATGCTGTTGAGCACGGTTTCGGAAAATTCATTTGAACGCCGGAGCGCATCTTCCGCTGCTTTTCGTTCTGCAAGTTCGCGTTGCAGATTTTCGTTGGCCGTATCAAGATCTACGGTCCGTTCGGCCACTTGCGCTTCAAGGGTTTGATGATGCAGTTCCAGTTTTTGGTCTCTTTTCTGGATTTCTCCCAGCATCTCATTAAAACCATGGGCAAGAGCCCCTATTTCATCTTTGCTGTTAATACCCTGGCGGACACTGAAGTCACCGTTTTGCGCTTTTTTCATCAGGGCGACGATTTTACTGAGCGGCCTGGTTGTGGCATTGGATAACAGATAGGCCATGATGAAGCAAAGGATAATAGTCAGCGTGGTAATAATGATGAAAAAAATGACATCCCGCCGTAACTCTTCTTTATAATGTTCTATGGATAACCCTATTTCAACCCTTCCTACCTCTTTATCGTTGTGAATAATAGGAGCGGTATAGATTTTATTGTTTAGTGCAACGGGAAATTCCGGCTTGGTGCTTGTCGAGGTGATGACTTTGCCGCGCTTGTTAAAAACAACGGCGTATATAACTTCGTTGTCTTTGAGGACTTCGCGGATATATTCTTCCAGGGCCCAGTGGTCATGGGTGATGATCGGGATGACACTTATTTTAGTCAGCAGCTTGTTGATGGTGGTACCTTTCTCGTCCAGCCTTTGTAAGGAGTCATCTTTGATTCTGCCGATCATGTAAGTGCCTAATGTAAAGCAGACCAGCAAAAGAGGAATGAATATCCCTAAGAGAATTTTTGTTGTAAACGAAAAGTTTCTGGGATTTCGCATAGCAGAAGATCAGGTTTTTGTGTTCAGGTAATGTGTTTGGCTATCTACACGGTGTAGTCCTTTAGTTTGCCAAGTATTTTTTCAATTCTGAAATCACTTTCCGGCGGATCTGTGCCCAGTTCTGCCATGAGTTTTCTCGAAAGATCGGACTGGAAAACTTCTCGCGCCAGTTGCCGGCCGTCTGTATCGCTTGGAATAAGGTTGTATTTTTTCATTATATCTGCAAGTAACATGGCAGTGCTCTGGTAAGGAAATGGAAAAAAGTCAGACCTGCCCGGGGTAAAAGCCTTTTTCAGCGCCGCATGAGGCACCTTGTCATAATTGTATTCCGAAGTGGATTGCAGAATATCGATGGTATCCTCTCTTGATTCCGGCCGGTTGACAAGTAGACCGCTCTTGGTGATCATTCTCGTCACATCGGTGACCAAGGATTTATTCTTGTCAAAAAATTCTCGTCGGGTCACCACGGAACAGCAGGGATGGTTCGGCCAGATATGTTTACTTAGCAAGTAGATGTCGCCGATTCCTTTGGCTTCAGTGACCGCATCTTTAGGTTCAGGCATGACAAATGTATCGATTTCTCCATTTTTCATGGTGTCGACAATTTTATTGAGATTGATTACCTTAAAATTTACATCCCGCTGATAGTTCAGGCCGTAAGTTTCAAGAAACATCATGTTGATGAGATAATGGACGGAAAGCTTGCTGTGATTGGCCATGGTCTTTCCTTTGAAGTCCTCAGGGCCTGTAATGCCTGATCTTTTTCTAACCATCAACGCGGCGCCGTTTGTGCCGGCGATTTGAGCAAAAACCAGCGGGACGATGAGCTGGCCGAAATCAAGTCTTCCGCTCATCAAGTCTTTGGCGATTTGCGGCATAGTAGGATAATTAATGAGGTTGACATTGAGGTTTTCATCCTTAAAAAAGCCTTGCAGTTTTGTATAGACAAATGGGGTGGCACAATGCGACGGTCCGAAAGTGCCGATGTTTATTTCCCGTTGAGAGGAGAGAGCGGCAAATATTTTTTCGGGCTTAACAATGCCGGAAGTAACGGCAGAAGAAGCGACAATGAATCCGGTGCTTTTCTTAATAAATTCTCTGCGGTTCAACTGCGATTTACGTTTACCTTCCTTTCTGCCTTTTTTGGAAATGGTTGTCATGATTCACTCCGTATTTATTGATTGATCAGGACATGACGAGCTGAATCAGGTAATCCTCAATGTTTACCTGGTTGATAGTTTCGGTAATGAAGTGATATGTGGCGGAAAATATGCGTCATTGTATTAAGTATATCATAATTGTAAGGATTTCATGTAATAGGAATTGTGAACTCGGGTGTTTTTTGCCCAAGGACCTGCATGCAATGTATTTGGTCTAAAAAAATGGGATGAAGGAATGAGGATCAGATCTGGAAAAATAAGGTTTTTTGAGTTAATGCCAACCGCAAATGAATATCTCAAAACTCACAATGTGTTGCAAGGCCTTTTGTCATGGAATTTGAGCAAGTAATCTCTCCGAAAAAAAAATCTGGAGGAGGCATGCGCCTCCTCCAGATTTTTATTATGCACATCATTTTAGGGTAAACTATCTTCGTCTTTGGAGTATGCGGGTACGCTTAACGGTTTCTCCCCAGATTGATTCAACAGTCACTGTACTGGGGCAGGCACTGCATGTAGCCATGATCATGGTGTCATCCCAGGACGCGACCTGGCAGGCCACGGAGTTGCCGGTACGATCAACGGCACTAAGGCCGGTGCCCGAGTTCAAGGCGTCGACAAACATGGAGAAACCCTCGCCCTTCACAGTAACGGTCGTTCCTCGGCAGAGTGCGTAAGCGCTGCTTACAACAGGCAATACGGAAATGTTCACCGCATTACTGATTTTATCGGCTTTTTGAGCACGCAGGTCATAATTCCCCGGTGCCAGATCAGCCGGCAGAACAACCTCCAGGGATGCCATAGACAGAACGGTTGGTGTTAAGGGGATTTCAGTGCCGTCCGCTCCAGTCAAAACCACCGTCGAGGC
>CALZHT010000162.1 GCA_945787445.1 uncultured Desulfobulbaceae bacterium | reverse complement strand
GGTAATCCGCTCGCATGAAGGGGAAATATAGACATAGTTGCCGTGAGGATCGATCCAGTATTCCCAGTTGTGGGTGAAGTCGGCAAAGGTGCGGAATTTTTCCTCACTCCTGCGCAAGGCCTCTTCAAGTTGTTTCTGTTCGGTGATGTCCCATACCGCGCAGAGCAGTCCTAAATGATTCCCTGTTTCTTCAAATACTGGTGTTTTGGCCACCCGCAGATGTTTTTTGCCATTGTTGCCGGTTGTTACTTCGTCTTGAATTTGTGGAGTGCCTGTCTCAAGTACCTTGGCGTCGTCAAGCCGGTACCTTTCCGCTTCCGGACGGGGAAAGAGATCAAAGTCGGTATTGCCGAGTATTTCTTCCTCGGATTTCCCTAGAAATTCACAGAAGGACCTGTTTGCTACCCTGTAAATAAACTTTTGATCTTTCAATACTATGAAGTCGGGAGTGGCTCCAAGGATGGCCTTGAACTGGCGGCATTGCGCTTGGGCTGTTTCCTTTTCCTGCTGCGCAAGGGCGAGTTTTTTTCCCAATTCCTTGACCCGTGATTCCAGTCCTTCACGAGGCGGCTCTTTGGTCATAAAAAACACCCCCTTCATCAACAGCGCAATCCAAAAACCAATGCGGCTTCCGGCAGAAGAATAATTATTTTGTTAGATTATGCGGTTCGTCAAACTCACCTCACAATTAAATTTGGCAGGATAGAAGAAAGATATTAATTACGATTTTCTGTAACATCCCCTCTAACTTTTTGATACTTTTGAACTTGACCGAATGTCCAGAACTTTTTTTAAAAAAAATCAATAAAAGTCCATTGCTGAGGAGAAGGGGATTTTCCGGCCGGTTTCACGTTTTGTTCTTTATTCTAGGGTGCCTGCCTTATGGGCGCCTTGAACTTATGCCGTTATGTATGGTATCTAAAAAGCAGATCTTTACTTACGCTATGGGAACAAGACAAGACATTCTCCTTACTAGCCAAAGCGACATAATTCCGATCGAGCCGGTCATGAGGTGCCTGCCATGAATTCTCAATCCATCTGCATTTTCGCCCTTGATGCCAGTCGCCCTTTTGGTGAGCAGGTATGCGCTAAACTTAATATCTCTTTAGGCGAACATGAGGTGCGCGATTTTGAAGACGGGGAACATAAGTCCCGGCCATTGGTAAATGTGCGCCGGAAGGATGTTTTTGTCATCCACTCCCTCTACAGCGAGCCGCAACAGAGTGTCAATGATAAGCTCTGTCGGCTCCTGTTTTTCATCGGTGCTCTCAAAGACGCCTCAGCCGAAAGGGTCACCGTTGTGATGCCGTATTTATGCTATGCCCGCAAAGATATGAAGACCAAGGACCGGGATCCGGTGACCAGCCGGTATGTTGCCGCCTTGCTGGAAGCAGCCGGAGCAGACCGGGCCGTGACCATGGATGTACATAACCTCGCCGCTTTTCAGAATGGTTTCAGGCGCCCTACCGACCACCTGGAAGCAAGAAAAATGTTTGTCAACTATTTTGCTTCCCTGGTTGACAACAAAGAAGTCATAGTGGTCTCTCCGGACACCGGCGGCATAAAAAGGGCGGAAAAATTCCGCCTGGCACTAAGTCGTGCTCTCAGCAGAGATGTTGGTTCTGCTTTTATGGAAAAATTCCGCAGCAAGGGGATTGTCACTGGTGGAACATTGGTTGGAGATGTTGCCGGTCGGACCGCCATAATTATTGATGATTTGATCAGCTCCGGCACCACTATTGCCCGTACGGTTTCCGCCTGCCATAAAGCAGGCGCTACGCATATATATGCCGCCGCCACCCACGGCATGTTTGTCGGTCAGGCCAACAGTCTGCTCGCTGATGAAGCATTGGAGAAGGTGGTGATTACTGATACTATCCCACCCTTCCGGTTGACAGCGGATAGTGTCAAGCAAAAAGTGGTGGTCTTGGAAACCTCGGCACTGGTCGCTGAAGCAATCAAAAGAATCCATACCGGCGGCTCCATTGTCGAATTATTGGCAACATAGTTTTACAACTCCTGAGTTCGAAATGTAATTTCAGGGAGTTACCAAAAAGTGCCTAAAGTGAGCTAAAGTTCGAAGTGCCTAAAGTTAAAGAATTTATACTCAAGGGGGGATTGAAAAAAGTCTGATCAGAAAAGTACAATAACTTTAGGCACTTTAGGCACTTCAAACTTTAGGCACTTTTTTTTAGCTGGTATTTTTGGGTATCAGCTCTGAATCATTGTTAGCGGCTCAAGAGGTTAACAACACAGACTGATATATTTTTCCGCCAGCTGAAGATAGACCTGAGCGAGGTGGCGCCAATGATCGGGGTCGCGGACCTCCGGCTCCCTTATATGCCAGATGGTGAATCTGGCCCGCAAACAAGCCCGGTAACTCTTATGATAATGGATCAGGGGCTGGGGCGGCTGATCAGCAGTAGCAGCAATATACTCTGCAAACAGTATCTCGCCAATAAATGGCGCTCCGAGACGTTCGCATTCCAAGGCAAGAAAAGCCAGCTCATCCACCGGATCCAGAATTCTGAATTCGCGGTTGAACTCCAGGCAGTCGATAATCACCGGTTCCTGCTCCAGACAAATATGCTCCGGTCTAAGGTCGCCATGGCCTTCAATGATTCTACCCTCGGTAACCCGCCTGGTAAATAACTCCGATTGCTGTTCAAGGAAATCTAATTGACTTTGATGGATTCTTTCCACCTGGACCGTTGAAAGCCCGAATTCCGGCGCCAGGAGGCCATTGAGGTTATCCTTAATTTTATCCTGTAATCCATATTGGTATTTGGCCGCTGTCAGATCAATTGGGACAGAATTCATATAAAACCTCGCAAGCAGGCGGGCGACTTTTCCTACATCATTTTCTTGCGCCATGTGCGTTCTTATGAGTTGGTCAAGCATCAATTCGGTGGGAAGGCGCCGCATCTTAACAAGCCAGTCAACCGCTTGACCGCTGCCGTCCAGGTGCAGGTTTTCTTGATCATCAATGGTCAGCGGTACAATACCCAGATAAACATTGGGGGCCAAACGGCGATTCAGCCTGATTTCCGCCTGGCAATCATAATGCCTTGCCTCAATTGTGCTGAAATCGAGGAAGTCATAACGAACCGGCTTTTTGAGCTTATAGGCATATTTATCAGTCAAAAACACCCATGACATATGCGTTTCAATGGTTCTGACCTGCTTGGATCTCTCGGCATAGATGGACGGCAAGGAAAGGAAACCGACCTTCTTCCTAAGCCCAATATCGTTATGCTGAGACAGCACGTTGGTTGGCATCCTGATTTATACTCTTTCCGTTAACAGCAGGACCGGTATAGCAACAAAAGGAAACTCCTTCTTCTTTCTTGCTATATAAAAAATACTGCATATACAATCAATATATCCAATAACTTTACAGACCTCCTTAGTTAGCCGAATCAATGGAGGACATCATGAAGACAACCAATCAATCCCAACTGGTCAATATCCCAGGAGATCATGTGACACTCGAAGGCATGCTGGAAGTGCAGGATAATCCCCTCGGTGTTGTTTTATTTGCCCACGGCAGCGGCAGCAGCCGCCATAGTTCACGCAATAACTTTGTTGCCGGGATTTTGCGCCAATCCGGGGTGGCCACTTTGTTATTTGATCTCCTCACCAGGGAGGAGGATATCAATTACGAAAGACGTTTTGACATTCCTCTACTCACCAGACGGTTGCTCTCGGCAACCCTATGGCTCAAAAACAGCTCCGATACGGGTCATCTGGCAACCGGATATTTTGGGGCGAGCACTGGTGCGGCCGCTGCTCTGCAAGCTGCCGCCGAATTGGGAAATGATATTGCCGCCGTGGTTTCCCGCGGCGGCCGGCCCGATCTCGCCGGCGTTGAGGCTCTTAACAAGGTGGTTTCCCCTACTCTCCTTCTGGTGGGGGGCAATGACCATTCAGTGCTCCAGCTTAATGAAGAGGCCCATATCCATTTGCACTGTTCGAAAGAACTCGTCATCGTGCCGGGAGCCACCCACCTGTTCGAAGAACCAGGTACCCTGGAAGAGGTGGCACGGCAGGCGGCTTTGTGGTTCAGCAAACATCTGCAGGCAGAATAAATCCTGAATCCGTGACCGTGAATCCGTGACCGCTAAACGATAAAGTTTACATATAAGCAATTGATATCATCTAATATATAGACATAAATGCCATATTCCATGCTTTTACTTGCTGTCTGTACGCCGCCCTTTGGGGCGCCCGTCAGCGGCCCGCCTGCTTCGGAGTCTCGCGGGCTCGCTTACCTGTCGGGAACTCTTCGATATCACACAAGGATAATCGAATTCGTTCCCTTCGCGCATTCGGACCGCTGACGAACGCTCATGGATTCAGGTAAATGCAAAAACCGGATAGTCCGCGGGATTATGGTTTAGTTTTTTTCATGCTTTCTTGTAGTAACTCAACAACCTCCTCGTCACTGACCTGGGGGAAATTCAAATAGAATTGGCTGATGGCATGAAAGAACTCAGGCGCTTCCAGGCAGATTACCTCATCCGCCAGGGCCTCGATCCTTGTAAGTGTTTCCGGGGGTGACACCGGTACGGCACAGACCAGATTGGCCGGATTTTTCGCCCGCATGGCATGAAGTGCTGTAATCATGGTAGCGCCGGTGGCAAGTCCATCATCAACAATGATGACAATGCGGCTTTCAGGATCAATCGGCGGGCGAACCGGAGTATATCGGGCCCGTCGCCGACGCATGAGTTCCACCTGTTTTTTCTTTTCAAATTCTATATATTCCTCAGTACCGCCGGCTGAGGCGGCGTGATCCGCAATGTAGGTCCAGCCGCTCTCGTCCACCGAGCCAATAGCAAATTCAGGACTGTAAGGCGCACCCAGTTTGCGAACCAACACTACGTCCAATTCACCGTCAAGGTTTTCGGCAATGAGTTTGGCCATAGGCACTGCGCCGCGGGGAATGGCAAGGACCAGTGGATTTTTCCCCTTATATTTTGCCAGCTTATCAATGAGAAGTTGGGCAGCTTCAATCCGATTCCGGAATGGCATACTATCCTCCCTGGTTTAGAAATAGCGTAATCAGCAAAGTCTTTGACTTTCCGGATAGGAACTGGATATTCTTCATTACACGCCTGTCTATCTAACAAGTCAAGCAGAGATGACATTATATACTTCCATCTAAAATCAACATCTGAAGGCAGGCGCCACATGACATTCAAATGAATAAAAAAGCCGCTATTGCAAATACATTGCAGCCAGACCACCAACCACTATATGTGGCCCACCGCGGCGCCCAAACCGAGGCGCCTGAGAACACAGCCCCTGCATTCCGCCTTGCCTTGAGCCAAGGAGTTGACGGCATTGAATTCGACTTGCAGCTCAGCAAAGATGAGGTAGTGGTTCTGCACCATGACCGCACCCTTCAGAGGATTGCCGGGCATAAACGTAGAGTTTCGGACCTTTCCTATGACGAGCTTTTGCAAATGGACATTGGCTCCCATGCCGGCCAACAATTCCGGGGTGAGCGAATTCTGCGGTTCGATGAAGTTCTCGCTCAATTAGCCGGCAAGACCCGCCTTTTTGTCGAAATCAAATCGCGCCGGATCGATCGCCTTTATGGAATTTCCACTCCTCTTACCAAAAAAGTTCTTGGCCTCATACGACAGTATGTTGGGGATAATTTTCTTCCGGGTGTGCATATCATCTCTTTTGACCGGCGTGTGCTTGAAACGGCCCGACAGATTGAGCCGGACTGGAAATATATCCTGAACCACCATGACCCTGCCCCAACGGGGCCAAGGGCTAGGGAAAACTTTGAGGGCCTCTGGGGCCATGGTATCCAAATCGCCAAGCTCACCGAAGCCTGGGTGCAGCATGCCCATGCGCATGACCAGTTCATCATGACCTGGACATGCAATGGCCCGCGCCAGTTGGCCAAGGCACACCGCCTTGGCGCCGACATTATCCTGACCGACAGGCCGGGGTGGCTCTTAAACGTCACCGGCAACAGGGGATGATATGAAGCGTGATTATTCTTTGCTCAAACAATCTCCCTTTGACCTGATTGTAATCGGGGGGGGTATCTATGGCGCCTGGACAGCCTGTGATGCCTCGCTGCGCGGCCTCAAGGTCGCCCTCGTTGAAAAAGGGGACTGGGCCTCCGGAACTTCCTCCACTTCCACCAAACTCATCCATGGCGGTTTCCGCTATCTCTTCCAGCACCGTTTCGACCTGGTAAAAAAAGCACTGCATGAACGTGAATGGCTACTTGACAAGGTGCCTCACCGG
>CALZHT010000161.1 GCA_945787445.1 uncultured Desulfobulbaceae bacterium | reverse complement strand
TGCTTCTTTGTGATCAGCGCTATCGCATCACATCAGCGCTCAAGTCTCAAGATGAACGAAAAAAGTAAAGGGTCTCTCTTGTTGGCTGAACAGACAGTTAAGGATTCTTTAGTCGCATTGTGGAATGAGATGCGAGCTAAAGAGGATTTAATTGAGGGAAATGGTCTTGCCGAACCCGAAGTATACAGATGGCGCTATACTCTGTTGTGCGGACTATTAAGTGTCTTGTGGTTTTTTCCTGCAAGCAAATCTGATGACAAGGAGTGGCGAAACGCCATTGCCGAATGGTTGAATCGCCGTCACGAGTCTTTATTATTATGGGGTGAAGCCGCAATACCAAGTTTTTTTGCTCTGCAACTGTTTCTCCGCTCGATGGACACGGCGGCAGTTAGACCTGATCATGAACTCATTGGACTGTTTAAAGCTGTTATCTCATCGAACCAGCCTGAGAATAGCCATGCCTTGCCTGATCCTTATTACAATTTTGAGGATGTAGGGCGAGCCCTCTATGGGCTTAAGGCTTCTGATGAATCATATCCGCCCTTAAAGAAGATTCGTTTGCTGGCTCGGCATACAGTGCCGAGTTATTACTGCAACTTATGGCCAGATATAACTTAAAGCAGCCCTGCCAAGACGGTTGGCCTTATTTTAATCGTTTATGTCACAAACGTTTTATTCCTGCACAAGCTTGGCAGTATGGCCTATTCAAATGCACAGATGGCGTTGAGGAGACCCGCCAATATCCGCCGGAGTATACTTGGATAAAACTCTGTGAAGATGCTAGCATAGAAACATGCGAATACTTGCCAGAAAAATTATCAGCCAGACCGCATCTGCTATTACTTTTGGCTAATCATTGCGCCATACAGATTGACGAGCGATGTGGGACGTGTACTTGATGCAAAGCTTAGATTAGGCTCGTAAAGGCAAAAAACTGTGACAGATTTATTTTTAATTTTGAAGCGGTAAACCTTACCATTGATTTCGGCGTTCATCCCAAAGTTAAAGGCTTTTTTAATAGATCTTTTGTGTGGAAAATTTGAGTTATAGATTTACAGATTAAATCTATGCGCAAACCGCGCGTCACGCTACAGTATATAGACCCGGTAGCTCATAAATAAAAAACCAAGGAAAAAACCTGGCTCGATATTTCTGGCTCCCCAGGCCGGACTCGAACCAGGGACAGGGTGGTTAATCCAAACCATGCACCAATTTTTTTGTTTGGTCTATTGGGGTGCAAACCTTTTTTGCAAACTGTGATTAGATTTTCTGTAATCATTTCATTCCTCGTAACAGGACCGATCATATTCCCCCTGGCTGTATTTTTTCATATCCTTGCAGGTCAGGGAGAGTCTCTTCTTTATAATCCAAAAGCCTATAATGCATGAAACTTACAAGGTGAAGGAAGCGTAAGAAAAACTTGCAAGCCAGGTAGGTACCTGTTGATTTTAATGAGGGGGTCTGATATGAAAAGTTCTAAGATGCCAGCATTTCAGGAACAACAATAATCCGGATTAATTTCCGTTTTGCGGTGGTTCCATAAACGAAAGTTTACAGGAGGAAGAAGATGCCCGGGTTTGAGGTTTTCGGCGAGGAGGAGAAAAAGGAAATCCATGAAGTGCTTGAGACCGGCGTGCTGTTCCGTTATGAATTTCCGGAACAGCGCCAAGGTATCTATAAGGTCCGCACCTTTGAGGAAAGGTTTGCCCAGTATTGCGGCGCCAAATATGGCCAGGCGGTGACTTCCGGCACCGCGGCCCTGAAGGTCGGCCTGGCTGCCCTTGGCGTTGGCGCTGGTGATGAGGTCATTACCCAGGGCTTTACCTTTGTCGCCACCTGGGAAGCCATTTTCGACTGCGGTGCTGTTCCGGTATTTGCGGAAATCGATGACACCTTGAACATGAACCCGGCCGATCTGGAAAAGAAGATCACACCGAAAACCAGGGCGATCATCCCGGTACATATGATGGGCGCGCCGGCTCGGATCGAGGAGATCGTAGCCATTGCGGACAAACACGGTATTCCGGTTCTCGAAGATACGGCCCAGGCTGCGGGTGCTCGGATCAACGGCAGACATCTCGGTACCTTCGGCAAGTGCGGTACTTTCTCCTTTGACGCGGTCAAAACCATGACCACCGGCGAGGGCGGCATGATCATCACCGATGATGAAGAGTTGTGGCGCACGATGTCGGAATATCAGGACCATGGCCATGACCATGTACAGAATCCCGGCGGCAGGGGCGGGGAGGGCAGGAGCTTTATCGGCTTCAACTACCGGATGATGGAGCTGCAGGGCGCCATCGGCCTGGCCCAGCTCGGTAAACTCGATGATATGATCGCTGCCCAGAAAAAGAACAAGGCAGCGTTGCAGGAAGCGGTATTGCAAATACGCGGCGTGACCTTCAGGAATATTGTGGATGCAAAGGGCGATTCCGCGACCTTTCTGGCCTTTTTCCTCCCAAATGCGGAAAAAGCGAAAAAGGTCAATGAAGTGCTCAAGGAAAACGGGGCCGGGGCCGTCTATTTTGCCGATAATTCATGGCATTACTATCCGAAATGGGAACACTTGCTGGGTAACAAGACTCTTGCCAAAAACGGTTGGCCGTTCAAGGACCAGGATGGTAGGCGGCGGGTCATTTACGACCCGGAGGCGTTGCCGGCCTCGGCAGCAATCTTGGACCGCTGCCTGGTTTATCAGGTACCGATAAAGCTTGGCAACGAACGTTTGGCACAGATCACCGCGGCCCTTGAAAAGGCCGCTGCGGTGTAGATATTTGCACCTAAATTGAGCGAGTTTCGAGTTCGCCGAAAATGAGCGAAAGAGGACATATCGCTATAGTAGGCTATGCGGAATGTTCTCTGACAAAGCAGATTCGGTGTAATCGGAAATCGCTCAACTTAGGTTATATTCTCCGGTGGGGGGCCGGCGAATTTTTCCAACATTTATATTGTTATTTTTCAAAAGGAGGGAGATATGGTTAAAATTCGAGGCAGTAAATATTCCTTTTATTTTGCAGGAAAACTCATTGCCTTTGCTGGGGTTATCCTCATGGTATCGTTGATGATATCATCGTGCTCGGCAAGGTTGGATGCAGGTAAAAAGCCGATGGACACCCCTGAAACTCCGGAAGTGTCTATTCCGGCAGTCGTTCCGGAGGGTGAACCGGAAGTTATTGTGGTGCAGGAGGTATCCTCACCTGCAATGCTGCCCAGCGCCGAAGCCGTGCCGAAAAGACTCAAAACCGATACCCGGCTCGGCTTCTCCCTAACTAATTTTACGGAAGACAACTTTATCGGCTCGGGGCGTTGCGCCATGTGCCATTCCGATTTGGTTGATAGTCAGGGCAATGATGTGTCCATAGCAAATCACTGGCGTTCCACCATGATGGCCAACGCGGCTAAGGATCCGTTGTGGCAGGCCAAGGTGGATTCCGAGGTCGCCAGAAACCCGGCCCTGAAAGATGTCATAGAGAAAAAATGCGTGTCCTGTCATATGCCGATTGCCTACAGGCAGTTGCTGGCCAATGAGGAAAAATACAAGAAAGAAGGACCATCCGGTCTTTTTGATACATTCTTGAATTATACATCAACCCTCCATGAAGCTGCCATGGACGGGGTGTCCTGCAGCCTTTGCCACCAGATTCAGGACAAGGGGCTGGGCGCTAAGGAGACCTTCAGCGGCAACTTCATGATCGACACCAAGACCCCTCCCCCGGACCGCGAAATTTTCGGGCCCTATAAGGAAGTGGTCACCTATATCATGCAGGACGCCGAGGGATTCACGCCGGTGTACGGTCCTCAGACCAATGATTCGGCCCTATGCGCTTCCTGCCATATGCTCTACACCCCTTTTGTGGACGCCAGGGGCCAGGTAGTCGGCGAGTTTCCTGAACAGACCATCTATCTGGAATGGCTCAACTCCATATATGGCGAAAAGCCGGGCGAACGCCATGAAATAGGCGAAATAAAAGGCACCGTGCGGATCTGCCAGGAATGCCATATGCCCCATTCACCGGGAGAGGGTTTTTTAATCGCCAAACCCTCAGATCCTGATGTTGTGCCCAAGGACCATTTTTCTCAGCATTATTTTGTCGGCGGCAACATCTTCATGCTGAATATTCTGCAGGATAATATGATACGCCAAAATATTAGCGCATCCACGCAAAAACTGGAAGATACCAAGAAACGCACCCGGCAGTTGTTACAAGAAGAGACCGCCGTCATATCCATTGTCAAAGCAGAACAAGTCGGCAATAGTCTAACTGCAGTAGTACAGGTGCAGAGCAAGGTTGGCCACAAGTTTCCCTCCGGCATTCCCATAAGGCAGGCCTGGATCCACTTTACAGTTGCGGATGCGGCCGGGAAGGTGATTTTTGAATCGGGCCGCCCAATGGCAAAGGGCGGGATCAGCGGCAATGATGGTGATGAAAAGACCAGATCATATGAACCTCATTATGATAGGATTGTCGGTCCGGACCAGGTGCAGATCTATGAGGCGGTGATGCAGGACACGGATAACAATGTTACCTTCACCCTGCTCCGTGCAGCCCGGTACATTAAAGACAACCGCCTTTTGCCGCGGGGATTTGATAAAGGGAAGGCCTCTCCTGATATTGCTGTTTACGGCAATGCTGCCGACGACAGGAATTTTTCCGGTGGTTTCGACCAGGTGACCTATGTTGTGGATGTGGGAAATATTCAAGGTCCCCTGGAAGTGCGTGCTGAACTGCTTTACGCAACAGTTTCGAAAGCCTTTGTGAATGATCTGCGCAATGATCGAGACCTCAAAAAAGTGGCTCGTTTTGTCCGCTATTTTGAGCGGGCGGACAAAACGCCTGTGATGGTTGCCTTGGACCAGCAGAAAGTTCGTTAAAACCGGAATTATTCAGTCCTAAATTGAAGATTTGAACGATATGAATAATTCGGCAGGATTACGACTTGGGCTTTTGACATTAAGTACTCGAGTTCATAAGTTCGGTGACATATACTGGTCAGTTTCATAGACAAACCACAGAGAGCACAGAGGACACAGAGAATTATATCGTAAACCTTTGAATTCCGTCCTTGAGTCTTTCAACATTGAAATTGATCAGCAGGCCAGTACCCAATCCGGACAATTTTATGTATGTCAGCAATTGTGCTTTATGAACATGCATAGCGAAGTGCATTCACCGCAGCTTGCTGCGGCGTAAACGAGCGAATGTATAAAGTCAAAAAATCCTTACATACGGAGATTCCCCGCGGTTTGCCGCGGGGAGCTTCAATGCCTTTGATCTCA
>CALZHT010000160.1 GCA_945787445.1 uncultured Desulfobulbaceae bacterium | reverse complement strand
CAGCTCCCTTTTTTCCAATTACGATACCAGGACGGGCAGTATGGAGCTTGATACGGATCTTTTCGCCGGTCCGGGAGATATTCACTCTTGATACGCCTGCGTGATACAACCGACCTTTGATGAACTTTCTGACTTTTTGGTCTTCCAGAAGATAGGTTGAATAGTCGCGATCTGCATACCACGTTGATTCCCAGGATCGGACAATATTCAGTCGTAAACCGATTGGATTAACTTTTTGACCCAAAATCTCCCTCCATACAAATTCTAATAATTTCTATTGTTCTATTAAAAATATCATAACTCATAAATTTTAAAAGAGTCATTGCCATGCGCCGGGTGGCTCCTACTGTTCATCCAATACCACCGTTATATGGCTTGATCGCTTTAGGATCCTGGTGGCGCGCCCCATTGCGCGGGGGCGTATTCTCTTGAGCATGGGGCCACCGTCAATATAGATCTTTTTCACATAGAGAGTATCAACATCAATTGCTTCATTCAGGCTGGCATTGGCTACTGCAGACTCAATTACCTTTCTGATTATACGCGCTCCTTTCTTAGGCATAAATCGCAGTGTATTAATTGCTGCCTCCGCGGATTGCCCCCTTACCAGATCAGCAATGAGCCTAGCTTTCTGCGGTGAAATCCGAATATGTCGCGCAAGCGCTTTTGCTTCCATAGCGTTATTGTCTCCTTTTGGGACGCCGAACAACAATCACAGCGGCAACCTTTTCCCTATTTCTTTCCTTTCTTACCGACAGCATGTCCGTAATATGTCCTGGTCGGTGCAAATTCGCCAAACTTATGGCCCACCATGTTCTCGGTTACAAAGACCGGAATAAACTTTTTTCCATTATGAACGGCAAAGGTTAGACCGACCATGTCGGGCAAGATATCAGACCGGCGCGACCACGTCTTGATTACTTTACGCGACCCCGTTTCCTTTGCATTCATTAGCTTCTTCATCAAATGGTCATCTACAAACGGACCTTTTTTAATTGAACGAGCCATTCACCTACCCCCTGCTATGACCTTTTCTTGACGATATCTTTATCAGATGATTTTCGCTTTCTTGTCTTATACCCCTTGGTGGGAACACCCCATGGTGTACATGGATGGCGGCCGCCGGAACTCTTTCCTTCACCGCCGCCCATGGGATGATCAACCGGGTTCATGGCAACGCCGCGGACTTTGGGTCTTCGACCTTTCCAGCGGGTTCTACCTGCCTTGCCTAGATTTTGGCTCTCATGTTCAATATTGCCGATTTGACCGATACATGCTCGGCATAATCTATGAAACCGTCGTACTTCTCCGGATGGCAACTTAACAAGAACATAATTGCCCTCTTTCGCCATAAGCTGGGCTGAAGCTCCGGCACTGCGCACTAACTGGCCACCCTTTCCTATCCGCATTTCAACATTATGGATAATACTGCCAAGCGGCATATTGCCCATTGGCATGCAATTCCCAAGCTTGATATCAACAGATTCGCCAGCCTCAACGATGTCGCCTATTTTTATGCCAAGCGGCGAAATTATATAACGTTTTTCACCGTCGGCATAATTCAATAGAGCAATATTTGCAGAACGGTTAGGATCGTATTCAATCGTTGAAACCTTTGCAGGAATATTGACCTTATCCCGCTTGAAATCGATGTCGCGGTACTTTCTTTTATGGCCGCCGCCGATATGACGCGCAGTTATCCGGCCATAATTGTTTCTGCCGCCGGATTTATTAAGCGATTTTACCAGGCTCTTCTCTGGCTTTTTCTTCGACAATTCAGGATTAACGATACTGACCAGTGTCCGTCTTCCCGGTGATGTTGGTTTGTAGGTCTTAATGGCCATTGAAAACACCAAATTAGTAAACTTTTAAAATAGATTATGTAAACCGAAGTTTAAAGAAGCTCGTCCCCAAATCTTATAAACCTTCCAGGAAATCGATCTTATGACCTTCTGCTAAGGTTACAATTGCCTTTTTCCAATCAGATGTAGTGCCCACCATACGGCCAACTCTTTTTTGCTTGCCATGCATATTCGCTGTCCGGACGTTGGCAACTTTCACATTAAAAAGATTCTCAACTGCATCTTTGATTTCAAGCTTATTGGCACGGGGATCAACCTTTATGACGATCTTATTCATCGTTTCATGGAGGTGCATTCCCTTTTCTGTGAGACAGGCCTTTTTGATGACATTGTAAAGATTATTCATGACAGTAACCTCTCTTCAAGCTGAGCCAAACAGGGCTGAACCAAAACCAGATGCTTGTGGAGAAGAATGTCATAGACATTCAGCCCAGCCGCAGGCATTACCTTAATCCCAGGGACGTTTCTCGATGATCTCTCAAGTTTTTCATTCCGCTCAGGAATAATAATCAAAGCGTTGCTGAGGTTAAGTGTCTTCATAACACTAACGAATTTTTTTGTCTTGATCTCTTCAAGCTCAATCTCATTTAAAACCGTCAGCTTTTCTTCAGTGAATCTGGAACTCAACGCCATACGCAATCCCAGTTTTTTAACCTTTTTCGGCATGTTGAATGCATAGCTCCGCGGCTTTGGCCCAAAAACAATACCACCGCCCCGCCATAATGGTGAACGCCTGCTTCCTGACCGGGCCCTTCCAGTGCCTTTTTGCCGCCAGGGTTTTGCCGTGCTTCCGCGCACCTCATTCCTTGTCTTTGTTGAGGCATTCCCGGATCTGCGGTTTGCCAATTGCATTTGGACTATATTGTGGATAAGATGCGGGTCAATTTTTACTCCGAACAGGGAGTCTTTGAGATCCACATCGCCCACTTTTTCATTATTTGTGTTAAAAACATCAATTAACGCCATTTTCTGGCACCCCCAATAAATTGATGAATTCGTAAAAATACGATTTCATCGATGTATTATCCCCCAAGAGGACTTCTTCGCTTGCGCTCAGGGCGCGTTGTAACTAGATGAAATTACATTGCACGTTAACCGCTTTCCCGACTTTTTGCAGGATTATCAATAAATTGATCACCCAGTTATGCAATCAGCCTTCGTTACTTTACGTAAATTTGCAGCAACCCTTCTTTTGCACCTGGAACTGATCCTTTTACAACCATCACATTATCTTCAGGCCGGATATCAAGGATGGTAACGTTTTTCTTTGTTATCAGTGCATTGCCCATATGGCCGGGGAGCTTCTTTCCTTTAATGACCCGGCTGGGCCAAGCACTGCAGCCTATTGAACCCGGCGCCCGGTGATGCATGGAGCCATGTGTTTTTCTGCCGCCCTTGAATCCATGCCGTTTCATAACACCTTGAAAGCCACGACCTTTGGTCTTGCCGCTGATGTCAACCAGGTCACCGACCTTAAAAAAGTCGGATACTGAAATTTCCTGACCCACTTCGTATTGGTCTATATCATGTACACGAAACTCTTTGATATTGTAAAACCCGCCCTTACCGGCTGCCTTGGCATGTCCAGTCATGGGTTTATTCAACCGTGACTCCTTTTTGCTGCCGAATCCAACCTGAATGGCGTTATAGCCTTCTTTTTCCTTGGTCTTTATCTGGAGAACGACACAAGGCCCGGCCTCAATTACAGTTACACCCATGGCAGAGCCAACTTCTGAATACACACGGGTCATCCCTAGTTTTTTCCCAAGCATTCCTATAGTGTTAGGCATTATCTTCAATCCAAAAGCTTTTCGTTTAACAAATACTAGAGCCTCACCGAGAACCATGTGAGCAACGGTCAAGGCTACAATTTCCATGCACCTTACAACTTGATTTCTACATCAACTCCTGCGGAAAGTTCCAGCTTCATCAAGGCGTCTATCGTTTGTTGCGTTGGTTCGAGAATATCAAGAAGACGCCGATGGGTTCGCATTTCGAATTGTTCCCTTGACTTCTTGTCCACATGGGGAGACCGCAGCACACAATATTTGTTGATCTTAGTCGGCAGTGGAATTGGGCCTGCCACCGTTGCGCCGGTGCGTTTGGCAGTATCAACAATCTCAATGGTTGATTGATCAAGAAGTTTATGGTCGTAACCTTTTAAACGGATACGTATCTTTTGTGTCGGCATCATGCTCATTTCACCTTATTCTACAATTTCGTTAATAACGCCGGCGCCTACTGTACGGCCGCCTTCACGGATAGCGAAACGCAGTTCCTTCTCCATGGCGATCGGGGTGATCAGGGTGCCGTCTATACTCACGTTATCGCCGGGCATGACCATC
>CALZHT010000159.1 GCA_945787445.1 uncultured Desulfobulbaceae bacterium | reverse complement strand
CAGAAGAGCCAGGCCCTTTTGACTTTCCCCGAAGTAGATGCTGGCGACTTTCTTCCCTTCCTCGGGAAAAGAAGGAACGGTTTCAAGAAGTTTGTTGGTAAAAGTTTCAGATTGGTCGGTGATAGCGCTCAGGGCATCAAAGCTGGTTTTGACCGCGGTTTTGTAAAAGTCTAAGGGATTACCGAAAAAGTTGATGGTTTCCATTTTGTTATCCTTTTTTATTGTTGTTGTTTGCAAATAAGTTCCGTGAACTGAGTCAGAAGATAATATATGTCCAAAACAAAAGCAAGAGAAATCTTGTTTAATTTTTGTTTAAGCCTTGTTTGTCCCAAGCGGGCCAGCGGAAGCTTTTGAACGAAAGCCTGGCCATTTTTGCCCATCCCCGATATGGTCTAATCTGAAAACACTTGCTGCGGAAGCCTCCCGAAAAATGACGATTCTGATTTGAAGGTCATGAAATGGTTCGTTTTATTTTCTGCTGGTGAATGGGTGGTTTAATGGTGTGGTGATGAAAGGTACTACCTGTTAATAATGAGGTATCAGCATGGCGACATCCGTAAAACTTGATGACGATCTGAAAAGCCGGATTCAGCATCTGGCTGACGCACGACAACGCTCAGCGCACTGGGTCATGCGCGAAGCGATCCGGGAATATGTTGAGCGCGAAGAAGCACGAGAGGGTTTCAAGCAGGAGGCCTTGGCGTCTTGGACAGCTTATAAGGAAACTGGGCGGCACCTGACAGGCCAGGATGTACGTAACTGGTTGAAAACCTGGGGTATGGATGAAGAAAAAGAGATTCCTCAGTGTCACGAGTAATTATCACGGAAGGCGCAGCGCAAGGGTTGGAACGCTGTCGGCTTGTTCTGGCAGGAAAAAATCCGGAGGCGGCGATGCGTGCCGGTCAAGCGATAGAGCGCCAATTTGCGCTTCTGGAAATGGAACCAGAAGTCGTAAGGCAGTGGTGGAACCGATGGCAGTGGCAAGTACAACGAGTCTTACTACTGCCACGGCTATTACTGCTGTCCCGCTTGGGCGGGTTGAGAAGTTAAGCGGTCGATCATCTTTTTGATCGCCACCATCTGCGGGGCATCTTTCTTGTAGTACTTATACGGCGGAATATTGCCACCGCTGTAACCCCAGAAATCCCAGCAACCTTTTGGATTAAACGGCACTGTAGCTGATTTCCGTATCTGTGGATAAAGCACGATGATTTTGTTGCTGTCGGCAACTTCGTTATAACCCGTTCCCGTTAAATACTCAGTGTCAAGAGTCTCAATACCTTGCTGGCAACCGTGCAGCGCCACATGTACACGGCATTGCTCGCCCTGACAGGCCGCCGGGATATACACATAGGCATTGTCATCCATGCTGGTCATATCGGATTCAAAGAACTCGCGCTGATTAAAGCGGATCAGCTTACCCGTTAATGTGCTGACCGGTGGTTGCAGATCACCGTAGATATGATCCAGCAGACGGGTAGCTTGCTCGAAATTACAGTTGTTGATAAACGGCGGATTTGTTTTATCACACACCGTGTCTTCGGGATTGTCGGTAATAAACGCATGGCCCGCATCAACCGAGGTGTTGTAACGGATCTGATCCGCCTGCACGCCCAGCTTCAGATAAAAGTCGTTGGTGCTATCAACTACCTTAGTCACCACGGTTTTATCCGCTTGTCCGGAGAAGATATACACCTTATCGTCGTGGATATTGGCCACGTCATCGATAATGCCATCTTGCGCGCTATCTTTGGCTAAGTCCGAGAGAAACGTGCTATCCGGGAACAATGAATCTGGACAAAACCACCAAAACCGCGTGTACTTGCACGGGTCCATACAGGTTGAAACGGCTGTCGTTAGGGGTGCAATCAGTGGATTGCTGCCCGCACAGTTCCACGGCCCACCGGCAACTACGCCTGCACCGACTAAATCCTTTGAATAGGCGATATGAAACTGAGCCGCCATAAAAGCACCGGAAGAAAGGCCGGAAATGGAGGTTTGGTCCTGTAGCGCATTTAGCGCGGGTAATGAAAGAGATGGCGCTGCTGTCTTATCTTCTGATTGTGCATATGCGGTCGTCGACAATACAACGGCGAAAGCTGCAATAAACGTCCGTATATCCCTGATCATAGTGCCTCCTGGGGGCTTCCCACCAAACGGAAAAAAGTGTACGACTTTCGGGGGAGGGATGTTTTATCCAAGCTTACGATTTCGCCCTGAGGTTGTAATAGACACTCTGCAAAAAACGTCGCTAAGGATAATAGAAACTGAGGGCCTTCCTCTAGGGGCCAGTGACCACATACGTGCGATAAGTGCCAACTACTAACAAAAACCGTATTTTGTTGAAAGTTTTTACTCTAAAAAGGCACGGTTGGAAGGCAGAGAGGGCACAACAAATAAGCGGCAAAGACGTGCCGGTTCGACCTATTAGTGGCATATTCGGGAAACACACCTGTAAGTTTTGTCCAGTTGATTCGCGTGTTAAGCAACTTTACGGTTCTTGAACCGAACAATGACGACACGACCATCAAAATCAGTTTTTTCAAGTTCTTCTACTATGAACCGCTCTGCTCGTTCTTGGGAATAGCCTCCGCTACCACTTCCGAAAATTGGCATCGCTACCGATTGGAATCCCTCTTTTGACGCGATAGCCAAGGAACTTTGGACGCACCTTCTAATAGATTTCTCGGAAGCCCTCCAGGCCATATTGATTGCGGCAACATGAATAATTCCCATAAAAGAGAGTTTGCCCGGGCCAGTTAAGACGGCTTCGCCGAGTGGGATATCCCCTTTTTTTTGAAGCTCGCGGAAAGGACCAATGCCCGCCCTTCTTTTTATGGCACCCGAGACGCCCTGCGGGAGAAGGAGCCACCAAGGAATAATATTCCGATTCCATGCATTGACAATTACGTCAACGTTTTGATCGAGCAAATCTCCATCTACTATTTCGTATTTCATTATACCAATATAGTCAATTTGCTTTGGTCTAGCCTTTTAGGGTAACTGGCTGCGTCGTGTCGCCTCAATTTAGTAGAGACCTATTCGGGAAGCATATGCGTATCAACAGTCCAAGTTCAGAGCAATGTTATGTGAAGGTTCTCTTAAATATGATGAGCCACTATAAGGCCCGTTTCTTCGAGTTTTTCAAGCAACTCTTTATGGTCTTTGGCTAAAACCTTTAACCTTCTTTTTTTATGTGGTTTTACCTTGGCCACTTCAAGCACAATATTGGCTAATTCGGCAATTCTTTCATTGTTAGAATTTACGAGTTTTTCGAGTCTTTTTATGTTTTTATTGGATATATTTGATTGATTTACGAAGTTAAAAATCTCTTCTTCTTGTTCTATTTCTTTTACCTCACTTTTCGGTTTTTGATTACATTCTTTGCAAATATGGTTTTTATGACCTTTACCTGAAAACTTTTCGTTAGGCCGAGTTCTTCCACAAATTCTGCAATAATGACCCATTAATTCTTGACCTTTAAAATGTCTTTTTATTTTTCTGTTTTTTTATAAGGACTTCGAACGGATCGATTTAAGCTGCAGCCCACCGTAGAACAAACTGGTAGGCCCTATTGGAGAAGCGCCTCTGCCCCATCTGTCCGCTTGAAATTTTTATGTGAATTGATTTTATTATCTGGGGTATTTTTCATTTTCGTATATATAGCCAAACCAATTCATTCCCTCCTCCGCAGCCTGTTCCTTGTCTTCGTCAGGTTCTCCGTTCATTAGCCAACCATTGAGGTATAGATCTCTGGCATAATCGAATAGGGTTTCTTTTATTTTTGTTTGCTGGTTGTCTGACAACTCTGCTTCTTCGGCAAAGTCTAATGCTCCATTAATCACTGATTTTAATAATGGGATATATTCAACATCATCAATGCCTTTCTTGTCATATCTTTCATGGAGGCGAGTTATGATTGATATTGTTAAGTCTTCTATTTCTCTTTTATTCATAGTCTTTTCATCTTTTATTAGAACCGGAATGGGGTCGGACCAAGCTAACCTATTGATTGTGCAGCGGTTAAGTCCAAAAAGAACGTGTTTTTAGTGCTTAGAGGCCCATTTTGGGGCCCAAAATGGCCATTGTAAGTAGCCTCTTGCTCTCTCAGTTCGTAATGATCGCCGGTTTCTCTCACCTTTAGACCCGATAGCCTTGGTCGAAGTTTTTCCCTGATCCCGTCGACGAACTTTTTGCTTCCCACGGCAATGCTCTCAGTCCATTCCGGTTCTCGTTCATTTC
>CALZHT010000158.1 GCA_945787445.1 uncultured Desulfobulbaceae bacterium | reverse complement strand
TCTTCGTTACTATATTGTCCCTCGATATCTGAGAGGAATTCTGTAACGTGTGGTAGTGATTGCTTGATGACCGGTGCCAGATCCTGTTTCAGTTCCTCAAGAACATCCGACTTCAAGGAACTTATTTCCTTGGAGATGGTATCCAACCTTTCTAAAATCAAGGCCTCATTCATATTCCCATACCCTCGTAGATAGAATTGTCGTTCCACCATTGCACTTCAATGCGACAATTTTGTTTCGTCTGTATGAAATTTCCTGCCATGTCATCTTTATTCCTTATCATCTTATACAAAAAAGGCCGACATCATCCCAATTAACAAGGCCACCCCGAGGAACACGAATGTCCAGCCTACAACACGGGAGAAGTTTCGTAACCAGAGGGGCGGCGGTGTTGCTTCAATCTCCCGTAAAGAGCCATCCTGTCGGCGATAGGCGAACTCCATGGGGCGTTCGTGCCGCAATTCTTCTTCATCAATCCTGCCGGTTAAAATCACCGGGTCAAGTGGGAATTTTTCCACCCGTAAGTGGGTATTATAAAAGTGGATCAGAAATATAAAACCTGTTGCCAGCAACGCTTCGTCAGCGTGGATAATCCAGGCAATATTGATGACCATGCCGGGTAACAACTTCGTACTGAGCTCGGGAAACCAAAGGACCAAACCGCTCAATCCTATTAACGCGACCCCCCAGAACACTGCTAAGTAATCGAATTTTTCCCAGTAGGTAAACCGATTGAATTTGGGCTTCGGACCCATCCCGAGAAACCATTTGATGTTATTGGCGATATCAACTGCATCCTGGGGTTGCGGCACAATCGATCTCGGCCCCCATAATATATCAAGAAGTTTCATTTTGCCGCTGATCCACAGGTATGCTACGTACCCGAGGTGCATGGCAAAGTAGCCGAAGGTTACCGCCCCCATCATGCGATGCAGAATTCCAGCGACCTCAAAGCCGCCTAGAGCTGCGGCCAGCAGTTTTGCCCAGCCGGTATCATGAAATTTCAACGGCAGACCCGTCAAGGAAAGGACCACAAAACTAGTAAATATGAGGAAGTGGGTGATCCGGTGGTAGTAATTAAACCTGAGGAAATAACGGCCTGAAGGATTCCCAAGATGCGGTGGCGCTTCTCCTTTGAGCTTTTCAAACATCGACCTTATGAACCAGAGAAGGGTGTGGACGCTGAAAATAAGGAAAACATTTATTAACAGAGCGGTCATAAGGCCGAAAACAGCAGATTCGACCGGGAATTTTTCCGGATTTGAGTGATCCAGATGCGGTGCAAAACCTATAAAATTTTCCCCGGCACTCGGGTGGCACTGGCGGCAAGTATCAAGTTGTCGTTCCAAGCTTACCATTGAAGCAGGATCTTCAGCTGGGAGAATATCATGGGCTCCGTGGCAGCTGACGCATCGAGCCATGCGGGTAAAACCGAGGTCGGTAATCTGACCATGGTAGGACGCCTTGTACGTCATGAGTGGTTCATGATGACATTCTCCGCACGTCTCAACGGTATTGAGCAAAAATTCATCCCGATCAATGCGCAATGTACTGTGCGGATTATGGCAACCAACACAGGTGGGGGCTTCTTCCACTCCTTCGGCATATGACTTTCCATGTATGCTTTGGGCATAAACTTCATTTGCCCCCACATGGCATTTGCTACAGGTGGCAACAACATTGTCACGGTTGGCCGGCGAATCGCTCTCAGCAACCGATTTGATAGCATGGCTGCCATGGCAATCTGTGCAGATCGCGGCGCCAAGCATCCCCTTACTGGTGGATATGCCATGCTGCCCTTCTTCATAGAGGGAGGATACGGCGGCGGCTGATCCAACCACCTCTTCATCTGAGTGGCATATGCCGCACGTTGCTGGAATATTCAGGGGATACAGCCGAGAGTTGTTATTATCGGCAGGGAGAATATCATGGCTGCCATGACAATCTTTACAGAATGCGCCCTTGCCGGTAAGCAAACTTTCACCGGAATGGACGCTGTCGCTGATTACCTCGGCAGCCTCATCATGACAATTATTACATTCAACGGGATTTAGGCTTTCGGCATGAGGAATTTCTTCCACATCAGCGTGACAATCAACACAGGTTATTCCATTGGCCCCATGTATTGAATTGTTATGCACATTTTCGTCAACATAAAGCGATATTACCTTGTCCTTTCTGGTAACCGTTAAATCCTGTGCGCCATGACACTCCAAGCATTCGCCGTCCTCAAAAGCAGAGGCGGATACCGCAAACCATGGCAGGAAGGGGGCAGTCCCCACTAAAAAAATACTTACTATAAGGATGCGAACTGTTGTTATTTTCACACGCGCTATCATCCTCTCCATCATGATACCCCTACAGAAAGTGTATTCCCCTTGTTGCGCCAGGGAAATACAGCAATTATTTGCATCCGCTACAGGGGTGCTGGGAATAGACATCTCATTGAGATGATTCCCGACTTTTTAATAAATCCGATGGTTGCCTATCGGAATCATGCATTATCTATTAAAGATTGACCTGTTTTGTTTTTGCAGGGTCATACAGCGCCTTCCCTCTGAACATTTCCTGAACCCATTCAACTGTGAAAAATGGTACCAGGATGGCGGGAGTTTTCTTGTATCACTCTGGACAAAAAACATGTGGTCTTTATGTCACCCTGAGAATCGTAGCTTTTTCAGATGAAGAATGCTCTTATTGTGTTCAGTTTTCTCCGGCCATCTGAAACGGTCAGCTTCTTTAGCCGCCAATTAGTAATGCACCTCCAATCATTGCGCCTAGAATAGCGAGTACAAGCAGAACTATAGTCTGATTGACCTTGTCCTTCGGACTCCATTCGTCTTTCATTGATTTAAAAAGAAGCGAAAAGGTTGCAAGGAGCGAGGCGACCAAAAAAATGTAACCAAACCAACCAGTCAACGTTATCCCCATGAAAGAACCTCCTTAATGTTAAAATGATCCGTAGTAATTAGTATTGTTCGTAATCGATTTTGTTACCATTTTCCTAATGCCCAGACGGCATATGATCTTTATTGGGCGAAACTCCATGCACTGTTGTTTGCCCTCCTGTAAAACGAGCTACTATCTTTCCAATACCGGAATGGCCGGTGCGTTTATCAGGCAAAAGAAAGACCGCAGTCACAAATAAAGCGGAACCAATTAAAACACAGAGCAGACCACCGCCTATTTTTCGATAGCTTAAATTGTGCGTCTTCTCCAGCACCACTTTTGCTTCCGGGGTTAAAACCGGTTCGGTGGTATGTTTTTTGGCATAACTGTCAAGAGCTATCATGACACCGATAATAATAGCTGTGCCGCTGACAAGGGCCAACCACAACCGGACAAGCCATGCTGATACGAAAAACTCAGCAGAGCCTGCAGAAGCAAAGGAGAAAGAAGGAAAAAAGGAGAAAGCGGAGACGGTGCACAGGGTCGCAACCACTACAGGTACAATTCTGAGACAAAGAGACGGTAAGTATTTACTCATGCATCCGCTCCTTCACAATAACTTAATGCGAGAGACTACCTGATCTTTTGAGGGTTACAGCAAATTACGATTGAAACTCTCAGAAGGATCGTTTCATGTAGTAGCCTCAGCAAAACATCTTAGCATTAGAAGAGAATAATATTATAATGTTATAAAAAATGAATCCCCATTCATTTCCAATAGAATTGAATGAGGATTCATTGTCAATATTTTTTTCCACTAATTTGTTATTTATATCCTTTTTCGCTCATGGATAGAGTATTTCTCGAGGCTACAACTGCTGCTTTTCATTGCTCCTCCCTAAATACTGTATTACCATAAATCCCTCTGCTGGAAGTAAAGGGCATGGTAAACAATCGCCTCTATCCCTATATCCTTGGCAAAGATTTTTCCACCTTTCCTGAATTAAGCCCGGATTGGCGACTCACTTATACGGACTTGAAAAACATACGACGAATCAGGTAAGAGCCATGGCAACAAACAAACCATTGAGATACATTGCGAGCCTGTTTCTGCTTGTCCTTTTTTTGCAGCTTTCAGTGTTGTCTATTTTGGGCTCAGAAAATAAGGGACTCCTCAGTGCCCTCTCCACGCAAGCCATCGCCTCCGAGATATCCCAACTTGTCACAGAACCATGCAAAGTATTTATTCTGAGTATAGACATTGCGGTGTTTCTGTTCAAAAGCAATCATCCGAGAAGCCGGCCTGGAATGATTATTCAGGAACTGGCAAATGCTTCCCAGAGAGGTGTGAAGGTTACTGTGATTTTGGAGCGTTCCAAGCGGGACAAAAACCTCAACAAAGAAAATAGAAAAACGGCAAAATTTCTTGAAAAAAACGGCGTCAAGGTTGTGTACGACTCACCATCCACTACTACCCATACAAAAATCGTGGTTGTTGACCGCCGTTATTGCTTTGTGGGAAGCCACAACTTCACCCAATCAGCCTTCAAGTATAATCACGAATTGTCGCTCCTGGTGGATAGCAAAGATGTGGCAGGAAAAATATTGGAGTATGTAAACACGATCTCGCGATAGGCTAAAAAACCTCTTCGCCTTTTTAACCAAGGAGTCAACCTAGACGATTATTGATGATTTCGCAAAAAGTCTGGAAAATCGTATTTTTACGATATCATCAATTATTTGCTTCTGACCACAACTCTACGCTTTTTAGCACCGGCCCTTCCCGAACCTTTCCGCCTGACAACCCTTCTTCTCTTCTTGGATGGCTCGGCGCCGTCACCATTGGTGGATTCCCCGGCAAGGGATTTCATGAAACCGCATCCTGCCTTGGGACAGCGCAATGTATTGCCGTCCCGTCCCCCTCTTTTTTCAACCAAGTAGGGAGAGCGACATACAGGGCACGGAATAAGATGAGGTTTTGCCCAGGCCATAAATTCACAATCCTTTTCAAGACAAACAAAAAAATCTTTGCCTGTCGGTGTTCTCTTTGAAATGATGCCACCTTGATGACAGAGTGGACATTCCATCAGGGAAGCCTCTTCCTTACGAAATGTCTCAGAATGTCTGCAGGCCGGAAAACCTGAGCATGTCAAGTACTTGCCGAATCTGTCTTCTTTAAGGAGTAGCAGCTTGCCACAGGCAGGACAATTCCTG
>CALZHT010000157.1 GCA_945787445.1 uncultured Desulfobulbaceae bacterium | reverse complement strand
AAAGATGTTGGCAGCCCATCTTGAATATGGTTATACACTGCAACAGATAGCCGAGGCATCCGGGGTCCATTATACAACGGTGAGTCGGGCAATCAAGCGAGCACGATAAATATTATATTGCAAGACCTAACCCTATGCCTCTTGCTTTCAATACCATCGTGATTTGCAGAAGCTCCGGCGGGTCATTGATGAACGCCTTGCAAAATTCAACCTGGAACTGTCGAAGGAAAAGACTCGTATCATCGAGTTTACTCGGTTCGAGACGAAGAACAGCAACTTCTTTACTTTTCTGGGATTTGAATTTCGCTGGGGCTTGAGCCGGAAAGGCAAGCCTCTAGTGAAAATGCGGACGGCAAAGAAGAAGTTCCGCATGGCGTTGGCGGGAGTGAGCGCATGGATCAAGAAAGAGCGGTGCAAATACGGTACTGGCGTGATCATGGTGAAACTGCGTGCAAAATTACAAGGACACTTCAACTACTATGGTGTCTGCGGCAATATTGACATGTTACTTTCCTTCCATCGCCAGGCATGCCGGATCGCCTTCAAGTGGCTTAATCGGCGCAGCCAGCGGAAGAGCTGCAATTGGCAAGGGTTTCAGGAAATGCTGGATTATTTCAATATCCCGCGACCCCGAATAATCGGTTACTGGAATTAGACAATGCTCTTGTACGAGGCGAGCAATATCGAGGAGCCTTGTGCGGGAAAACCGCACGCAGGGAACTGTGAGAGGGCGGTCGGGTAACTGGCCGTCCTATCTCGATGCTGGAAAATGAATATCATAAATCCTTGACAGGGTTAACCTGCGTGTTAACATTATAGAATGCGAGAAATACTATTTTATGAAACGGCATCAGGTAAACGTCCCGTCGAGGAGTTTTTGGAAATAATATATTCAGAATACTTGGCTTCTTCGATGGCTCAAAATTAATCGTCCTCAACCATGCATTCCAAAAGAAAACTCAAAAGACTCCTCAACAGGCTATAAAAACAGCTGAAGCAAGAAAACGAGATTATTTCAAGAGGAGGAACCAAGAATGAGCGATTTAAAAAAATACATAGCCAAGCGCAAGGCACGAGACCCTGAATTCGCCAAAGATTATGAAACAGGATACCAGGAATTTAAAATTGGGGTTATGCTTAAAATGGCTCGAGAAGAAGCAGGCCTCACTCAAGAACAGCTTGCAGAAAAACTCAAAACAAAAAAGTCAGCAATTTCAAGAATCGAAAATCACGCTGAAGATATCAAACTGTCTACGCTTGAAAAAATTGCCCAGGCTTTAGGAAAAACTCTTCGCGTTGAAGTTGCTTAATATTATGCAAACATCAGCGAACAAACGGTTGGAGTAGGACCGCAAAAAACCGCGCCCGCTGAAGAGCGGCGTTCGGCCGAAAAAATATTGGGTGCAAAATATAAACTAAATAAGTTGCGTGAGGTTAACAAGGCGTAAAGTTAAAAGATTAATACCTTTTGGGAATTACTCATGACAAAAACACGAAGACTAGTACTTGATGTACTCAAACCACATCAACCAAATGCATTGGATTTTTCTTCTGCTCTAGCTAATCTGGGGGCAGATTACCGCGTGAAATTAACAGTTACTGAGGTTGATAAAAAAACCGAAAGTACAATCGTGACTATTGAAGGCTCTGATATAAATTTTGAGAATATTAAAACAGCTATAGAACAAATGGGCGCATCTGTCCATAGCATTGATGAAGTTGAAGTGTATGGGGCGGAGCCAACATAACTTTCAATCTACTAGCAAATAGTCTTTGAGAACGAGAACTTTTTAAAAACTACTTTCCGCTGGTTAATTCCTATCCAATTAAGTTTTACTGCCTAGATCACATCATATGGTCTTAAATAAAAAACAGCTGATATTACATGTCCTTCGTGCCAGAAGTATTGCGCGGCGCTATCTGATTACCAATGGTTTTGATGGCTCATTAACCATGCTGGGCATGTTGACTGGTTTCTATACAAGCGGCATGACAGAACTGTCGGTGGCAATTAGTGCCTGTTTGGGCGCAGCAGTCGCTCTGTTTATAAGCGGCCTATGTAGCGCCTACCTGAGTGAGAAAGCTGAGCGTGAAAAAGAATTACGTGAATTGGAACAGGCCTTGTTGGTCGATCTGAAAGAGAGTGATTACGGGCAGGCAAGCCGGTATCTGCCAATACTGGTGGCTCTGGTTAATGGACTCGCACCATTACTTCTATCTCTGGTGATCCTTTTGCCTTTATTTTTTGCAGAACAGTTCCATGCCCTACCTTCATCATCTTTTATCAACGCTATTGTTGTGGCGCTGATATGTATTTTTTCCCTTGGGGTATTTTTAGGCAAAATCAGTAAAACCTTTTGGCTATGGTCCGGGTTGAGGACATTGATAATCGCCATAGTAACGGTGGCAATTATTCTATTCTTTGGCCGCTCTATTTGAAACGACCCCAAAAAAGTATAGGAAAAGTATAGGATTTATTTAATTCCTCGCTATCAATGAATCAAACATTAAAAATTGCCGAACCAGCACATTCACCAGACCAGAAGGAGCGTTGTTCGTTCCCACAATAGTCCGGTGGCTGGCTGGGGATGTAAACGTTATACCTCAAATAATGAAAATTTTTTGAACAGGAGTAAGGGTGCTTGAAATAATTTTTTACATTTCATTTTCTATCATCATCATGATAGGGGCTTATTGCCTTCTCGCCCAACTCTATGGTGACAAAAACCCTTAGAGCAAAATTTTCGGGTAGTTCAATTGAGTTGCTTCGGCAACGTTATCTTCTTGTTTTGATTGTTCGCAATAATCAAAATACACCTCTTGTTATTGAAAATCACACCAGCCCTAGATTGTTTATCTAGCCAATTCTTTAGGCTTCTTCAGCATTAACATGTAATATAATTATTTATCACAGATTACCAACCGTGTTTGTGCTATCATTGTCCCGTTTCTCAAACAGGATATCCTGGATCTGTTAAATAAAAAACGGGGAATCTTTTTCTTTCTCACGAATAGCGTGATAGCTATAAATTTACAGTTAGGAAAAGTCAGAGCTTGGAAAAATTTATCTTTGAATACGAACAAGGAGCATATGTAATAATAAAAAGAAACCTCATTTGTATAGACGGTCGCATGGAGAATCGTGGGGAGTGTAAAAGTAACCGGAATAAATCACCATTTTGTAATTAGGGGAACAGCTCCCTCCTGGCGATCTATTATATGACCAAGGCCAGCAGCAGCGATGGATTAGCTCATCCTGCAGTGTTGGCCAGGTGCTCATCCCCTTAACCAAGGGAATTCAAAAATGGAAAAATTAACTGTCAGAGACCTCCTGGATACATTGTCGCATTGCGTGGAATTGCCCATCGTAGCCACGGAAAATCCCCTCAAGGAGGTGGTACAAGTCATGGTAAAAGGGCATCGGCGGCGCATTGTTTATGTGGTTGATGCATACAATAAATTTAAAGGCGCCATCACCTTGGAAGACCTGAAGAATGTTATTTTCCACTATTATCTGGATTCCAGGGTCAGGGATGTATTGGTGGTTACCCAACATATTGAAGAGCTTTTCACCTCGGAGAAAGCGTTCGACATCATGAATCCCGATTATATAGCCTGCTTTGAAGATGAAACCCTCCATGACATTATTGTTAGAATGAACCAATGGAATGTACTGGATATTCCTGTGTTAAATAGGGAAGGCCGGGTTATCGCAGACCTGGATATCCTGTGCCTTCTTGAATTATGGCTCAAGAAAGGGGATGAGGTTTTTTGATGGTTACCCATCCATTACTGGCTGTCGGCCTTTTGCTCATTTTAGGGTATTGGCTTGGTCGAGCTGCCAATGCTGTGCAGCTGCCGCGGATCACCGGTTATCTGATTGCCGGTATGCTGCTCAGCCCCTCCCTCGCCAATGTCCTCCCCTATGATTTAATTGATAAAAACCTCTATGTTGTTACCGAACTCGCTTTAGGGATTATTGCGTATCTCATTGGCGGGAGCCTCGTGCTGGAAAGATTGAAGCATCTGGGGAAGAGCATTCTGTGGATTACCCTTTCCCAGGCTCTCGCCGTTTTTCTATTGGTAACCCTTTTTTTAATCCCTTTTATTCCCTTGCTAACCGGTTTGACCGGCGACGATTATGATCATATACGGACCTACATCCCCTTGGCCCTAGTGATCGGCGCCATTTCAGTGGCAACAGCCCCAGGCGCCATCCTGGCCATTGTCAGCGAGCTCAAGGCCAGTGGGCCTTTTACCAGTATCTTGTTGGGAATTATCGCCCTTGATGATGCTTTGGCAATTATGGTATTTGCATTATCCAGTGCTGTTGCTCATGCCTTGATGCATCCCGGTACTGT
>CALZHT010000156.1 GCA_945787445.1 uncultured Desulfobulbaceae bacterium | reverse complement strand
CAGAATACGTTGATGGCGCAATTGTCCTGGCCCTTGACGGGGTGGTGAACAATGATGGCACCGTCAATTACGAAGATACAGAGATGTATATCCCCAATACTTTTGTGGAACAGGAAACAGCCACATACAAAAACCTTTACTTTGGCGCCAGCATCAATCCTTATCGTCCTAATGCCTTGGAGCTCCTTGATGATGCTGCAAATAAGGGAGCAGTGCTCATAAAATGGCTCCCTTCTATTCAGCACATCGACCCTGCAGACAGAAAGCTTATCCCTTTTTATCAGCGCCTGAAAGAGCTGGATTTGCCACTGCTTACCCATACTGGGCATGAGCGTTCCTTTACCAGGGCCCGGCATGAGTTTGCCGATCCCAAGAGGCTAGAATTGCCTTTACAGTTAGGAGTCATTGTCATAGCCGCCCATGCCGCGTCCACCGGTAAAACAGAAGGTCAGGACAATATGCAACGCCTGCTGCCCATGTTTGCGGAATACCCGAATCTTTATGCCGATATTTCCAGCCTCACCCAGCTGAACAAGGTGGGATATCTTGCAGGACTTCTAAAGCACCCTGAAATTCACAGCCGGCTCCTCTATGGTACGGATATGCCGCTCATTGCCACCGCCCTGGTGTCGCCATGGTATTTCCCGTTTGACCTCAATCTGAGGAAAATTTTCATGTTGGGCCGGATTAAAAATCCATGGGATCAAGACCTTCTTCTGAAACGGGAGTTGGGCGTACCGGATGAGGCCTTTTATCGTTCATACGATCTTTTGATAAGAAAAGATCGAAAAAAAAGTGGAGCTAAAGGAGGGGTTTGACAAAACTCAGAAATGCTTTGGTGCTTCTGGCTCCCAATTCTTTACCACTGTTATGTTTGCTCGCTTGCGGAAAACTGCCTACATCCTTGTAGTTTTCATAAAAATCCCCATAATCAATGTCTACAGGAGTCTTGCCCTCAATAAGCTCAAATGCGGAAGCGTAGCGGATCGGCCATGGATCGATTATCGGAAAAATATCTGAGAACCATTCAATTATTGCGTTGGTGTGATTGAGCCCCATCGGCATCTTTTTCGGACCAATAACCCAGGAATTTTGTGGCGCCATGTCCTGTTTGATCTCTGATTTCAGCAGGCCGGCAATTCTTTTATCATATATTACCAAACCAACCTCGGTGTTGAGATTTTCACTGCGGGGATCGAGATTGTATGAGCCGATAAAGGCTATCTCGTCATCAATGACCATAGATTTTGAGTGTAAGCAAAAATAAGGCTCCCCCGGTTTCGGGGCTCTTTGTAAGATTACTGAATCACCTGCAACTTTCTGTCCTCTTTCTGCCGGTTGAGCAGCAGCTTCCGCCATGTAATGTCTTGCCTTCTCGTATTCAACAGGGGTAAATGGTCTTGTCCGGAGCTGGTCAAAGGTGGGCATAAACACGTACATGTCGCCCGGCAGAGGCTTTAATTCATAGATTTTTAGTTTCAGTGTCTGTATATATGTCCGTTTCTGTTTGTAGGAAAGCGCATAAACATACCAGCTATCGGTCGCTGCCAGGCTGTTTGTTGATACTCTTATATCAATCTCGGGACGGTTTTGGCCCAGTTCTTTAAAGAGGGCAACAGCTTGGGAGGTAAGCACCAAATATGGTGTCTGGATATATACGGATTGCCTTGCATTGGCAACGAGGTTGGCAAGCTCAAGAGTGATCTTGCTGCCCTTGAACGCTCCCGTTGACGCTTGATCAATTTTCCCCGGGTCATCTGCGATGAAATAAGCTTGTTCTACCTCCATTAGAGGATTTACAAACATCTCTGTTATCAAGTCGTATTGGCATGCACGTTTCTCTATATTTTCGAACAAACCATGGAGCTGGAAGCTGTCCCTGGTTTCCCATGTCGTAAAGTTTCCTTGTTTTTGCATTTTTCTAACATCTTTGAGGTCAGCAAGGCTTACAGAGTGATTAAACTCCCAATATGCCTGGAAACTCGCCTTCATCTCGCGCACTACAGGCCCGATGACCAAAACATCTCGATCTTTATAATTAAGCCCTCTTGCCTGATCAAAATATGCATTTTGATAGTTACGACCACCTGTAATGCCAATCATATCGTCAACAATGAATGTCTTGTTATGCATCCGTTGATTGAATCGATCAAATGTAAAAAACAGAGCATGCAGTTTTTCAAAAAAGGATGGGGAAATTTTGGCCGAATCACTGTTTGCACTTAGGGGATTGTAAAGCTTAATCTGAAGGTTTTGGTGAATCGAGGCAAGAAATGTTGCTATTTTAAGATTTTGTTCTGATGCAAAGTGATCAATAAGCAGTTGTACGGTGACGCCACGTTTTGCCGCTTGGATGAGCTCATACATTAACAAGCGCCCGACCTCATCGTTTACCCAAATAATAGTTTGTAGAGCGATACTTTTTTGTGCACTCCGAATCAAATGTATCCGGGCCAAGAGAGCATCTTCACCAATATTGAGTACATGGACAAAATTTTTGTTTGGTTTTGATGATGCAAGGGAATCAGCATGGGCTAGCAACGACGATGTAAGGGGTAAGACAGTATCTTGTTCTTGTCCTAGAGCAGCAGTTTCCCCTGGTATTCCTTCAACAGCACTGCAGAAATTATTACACAGCAGGAGGAGGGATAGAGTAAAAGGAAGGGTTTTCTGAAAAAAACTATTTACCTTTTGCCGATAACTCCCTTGATAAACAGCAAAGGCCTTACTAATGCAGGAATTAAAAATCACTTTTTTTTCTTACATTCTATACAAATCAACTAAAAATAATACGTCATGGTCAATGGCAATAGCCTAGCAAATAAAATCTCAGGAATCAAGTATCATTTTGATGCCCTGGTGATTTTACAGTCGCCTATTTGCCACCCGGCATATAATCTTTAAAGGAAAAAGGAAAATTTTATTTTTCTTAGATTCAGAATATCCAATCCTCTATGCACTATGCATAGATATACCAATCTAATTTAATTCCATATAGTTATGGCATAAAACCTAAATTGACAATACCTATATCAGTCCCTATCGTATGGTTAGCGGATAGTAATAATTATTAATTACTTAATGGGGTAAACAATATCTGAACAGGTGCTTCACCAAAATCTGTTTGGAGAAAAAACAAATAAAAAAATTAATTATAAATACGCAATTTCCCTAGCGATTTTTTATAGTTAAATGATTTTGAGAGGTAAAGAAAATGCCTGAACTACGATGTCCTGAATGTGGAAAAGAACTCCTGCCGCCGAAACCGGATAGCCGGACAGAGTATTGCATATGTTCTGCGTGCAGCAGAGAAGTATATACGCGGACCAAGACCAAGGAAAAGGTTAAATGTCCAAAATGCGGCGAGGAAAATGAAACAACAGTCGCAATGTAACTAAACCAGAGGAAGCCCATATGTATCGTCGTGCAAGATATATATGGGCTTTTTCAAACCTGATGCCATAGAAGCCAATTTACGATACAGCCCCTATCACTTATTACCATTTTAAAAACAAGCAAAGTAAAAAGTAAAGCGACCGATTTTGAACCACTGCATTCCTCAAGAGCTCTTTAATTACAGCTGATTTATAAGGTAAAAATTGAACGTGAAGTGTGCAATTGACCTGTCTAAAGATAGGTGACTAATAGTATGTACGCTAAAATATATTGCTGAATTTCTGATGAAAATCATCATTTTTTTATGCCATTAGTAGCAGTGTATGGTAAATGATTGATTGGGAGATAGTGCAATTAAAGTAATACGGTAAAAATTAATTGTCCTCTGGGCAAAGTCCGAGGGTTCTTGCCGGCATATCTGTAAGGGGTAAGGGAAATTTTCTGTTTCCCTGCAGGATAACGGCCTTGTAGATATTGGGAACTCTTGGCTTGACGGATAATTAATTTATCCCGCAAGATAATAGTATACGCGGGAAAAAGGGGAAGGGGATGGAAGAGCGCTTTGATGTGGATCAGTGTCTGGGATTCATTACCAACCGGTCATTTAGAATATTCCAGAAAGCAATTGATGAGAAGTTGTCAGAGCATGGTTTGACCAGCGCCCAGTTTTATGTGCTGGCCCGCCTTCTCGAAGAAGAAAATCTTACCCAGACCGAACTAGCAAGCCGCATACATATAGAAAGTCCAACCCTGGTGCCTACTCTGGATCGCATGGAGGCTGCCGAGATTATCGAGCGCTGCCCGCATCCCCGGGACAGGAGGGCATACTCGGTTTGCTTATTGCCCAAGGGGCGGGCATTGGCTCCGGTAATCCATGAAGTCGGCACGGCGCTGAATAGAAAAGCTACCGAGGGATTAAACGAAGAAGAATGCAAGACTCTCCGGAAGCATCTCAATCTGCTCAGAAAAAACCTTGGTGGATCATAAAGCAAGATTGATACGTGGTCGGCTCTGGTTCA
>CALZHT010000155.1 GCA_945787445.1 uncultured Desulfobulbaceae bacterium | reverse complement strand
ATGTAGGGTTAAGTGCAATATTCTTGCAATTTATGGTGATGTAAATTTAGCATATTTTTGAATTATTTCAAAGCATTATATGTTTTTCAAGACCGATTAAATAATTAAGTTGATAATGGGCGGACAAGCTGGTAAGGATTCGTCTATGCCACGATTAGCACGCCTTAGGAAAGAGGAGGGGACGTTATTTACACAATTAACTAACTTTTCTCTTGGCTGCTCTGTTCAGTGATAATGAGATGGCAGAGGTGGAGACACCCAACTGTCTGGCGGTTTCAGCAAGGGGCACGCCAAATTCTTCAACCAGTGTTTACGCTATCCGCAGCCTTGCCGCAGTAACTGGCCGCCGGTGGCGTTTATTGCAGGAGATGGCATAGCCGGTGAGAAGCCGACGCATATATCGGGATAGGCCGAACTCGCTGCTGCGTAAAAGAATATGGGCATAGTTAGTCATTAATGCCCAGGCATAAATACTCGTGCCAGTATCTTTAGCAATGCCCCCCATGCGGGAGACAAAATTTTCCCGGTCCTTTTTATCATCAACGATAATTCGTTTTTCAATTCCTCTGATGATGACATGGTGCAGAGTTCCTGGAGCATCAAGCCTTGCTTGTCGCGGCATAGCTCCTCCCTTCTTTATGAATTTAAGAAAAGAAACATATAAAGGTTAGTTAATTATGTAAATAACATCCCCCCATGTAACGTCCCTCCCACCATGAGCCTTTCAGCCGCCTTGTTCAATGACTTTCAGTTTCATGCCGCATTTGCCGCACCTGCCGTAGGTGTTGGATATCGTATTGCAGGTGCAGGAGCCGCCGCAGTTGCAAAAATGAATTCCGGTTCCTTTGAGGTCGATCCGCTGGGCTGGGCTGCCGCTGAGACATTTTTCCGGATCATCCGGGTCAAGACCGGCACACCGGCAACCTTCTCCGCACCGGCAGAAAATGGCCTCGGTGCCTTCCACCTTCACGATGTGACCCCATTGCAGCGGTGCCCCGCAGGTGCAGCTTCCCGGCCTGGTGCTGACAGTTCCGCATGGGCACTGCGGATTACAGTCGCAAGTGTAGAGGACATCGTGCCGTACTTCAGTGAAGGGCTCGGAATGTATCCCGGCACATGCGGTCAATGAGATTATCAGCCCCAAGGTCATCAGTTTCAATACAGCTTTCATTGTTTGCTCCGTTCAAAGTTGGGAAGACAGCAGCACCATTAGAAAAGCATGTTGATGTTCGTGTTCATGCGAACGTCAATTAAACAGATCCGTTTAAGGAAAACAATAATTTCGCCCCGGTGCGACAATTTGCCACATATGGAACATACTCATTTTGTGTTATGGGTTGTAGATCTTGCAGTAATACATTGTGGCACCCCGACTCGAGGTTTCGCATGCATGGAGACGAGATTCATGAAAACGAATTTTCTGAAGGCTATCAACAAGGAGGGAAATCAAATGAGAAATAAGAAATTAACCTTTTCCATGCCGTTCCTGCTTTTTCTGTGTACGGCAATTTTAAGTGGTTGCGGCAGTGACAGTTCCGACCCGGCGCCGGCAACGACCCTGGTCAGCGGCACGGTCAGCGCCGGGCCTGTTGACGGCGGCACCATAGAGATCAAAGACGATTCCGGCAGCGTAATTGCCGGACCGGCCAATGTCGTATCCGGTGCCTATACCGTTGCAATAATGAATACAGAACTTAATGGAGACCTGGTTATCGAGAGTACGGGCGGCACTTTCATTGATGAAGCCACGGGAATCGACACCACAGCCGGCACTCTTGCCGCCCACATCCAAAGCGGACAGTTGAGTGGAGGTGCAGCGGTCCATATTACACCCGCGACCACCATCAGCAGACATCTGATCGCTGCCGGAAAGACCCCTTCAGAGGCTGAAACACTGTGCAACGATGCATTCGGATATTCACCGGACATGAGTATCGAACCAGAATTCACCTCCGCGGCGGATGAGACGGACGCTGGTAGGCTTGCGGCCCTCCAGGCCGCAGCGTTAAGCCAATTAACCATGGACCTCGGGCTTGCCCCCACGGCACAGTTTTCCCTGCTGTCTGCACTTGCAGAAGATCTGGCTGACGGAGCCCTTGACGGCAGCGGCGCAGCATCTCTCAGCCTGCCCGCGGATATCCAATCCCGTTTCTGTCGGGCCCTGGTAACACAGAAAAACAATATGAATATCAGCGCCGACAAGATCGGCATTTTGCCGTTTTCGAAACTCGTGATCACCGACAATTACACGGTCAGATACATCCCCGGAACAATGCAGGCCATGCAGGGCAGAACCATGTTCACCATCAGCGTGACGGACCTGAACGGTAATCCGGCACCCGGCCTGACCCTTGCCGTAAATCCGACCATGTATATGGCAACCATGAACCACTCCACTCCGATAGATGCCATATTAGACAACGGGGACGGCACTTACACCTGCACCATCTATTATCTGATGGCCAGCGCCATGAACGGCAATTTCATGGGATACTGGGAATTGAAGGTGACGGCGAACGGCGATGATGCCTATTTTTATCCACCGGTCATGATGGCCATGGGGGACACGACCAGGGGAACCCTGAAGGATGCGAATGACAAGATCGCCGGTATGATGGGCCAGGATCCGCAGGTGCGCAGTTATTATGTTTTTAAAGAATCTTACAGCGGTACCAGCGGAAATCACACGATCAGACTATTCATTGCTGCCCGGGAATCCATGATGATGCACCCGGCAGTATCAACAGGCTCTCAGCTTACCGATGAAACCGGCACTTTCTGGACGGTGAATACCATGAGCGTTGAACTATCACTGGACGATGGCGCCAACTGGACCGCTATGACCGACGACGGCAGTGGCCACTGGAGCGCAACAGGAGTGGCCGGTCTGACTTCAGGGCAGACGACCGATATGCTTGTAAGCGTGACAATCAACGGCACGGAAAAGACAACAGATGGCACTCAGGTTGGCAGTCCAGCATCGTTTACCTTGACGGCTCCCTGATTTCATGGGTGTTTTCAGAAAAAAACCGCGGGTGGTGATCATTTTTGCCGCGGCACTCTGGCTCATTCCGCAGGCTACCCAGGCCTCCTCATGCTGTGGAGGCGGTTCAAGCTCGGGCATGGTATTGTCGAAGCTCGCCAAGGCGCAGGCAAGGATCAGCGCCGACTGGGAGAATTATGATGGATATATGGACCAGAGCGGTATCCACCGGGATGATCCACCCGGATCTGATCTCAACCAGTACAGACTGACGACAGATGTCGGCTATCGGTTCGGCGCGAACTGGCAGGGGAGCGTATCCATTCCCTATGTATGGAACAGCAATCGCTATTCCGGCATACAATCCGAGACCAACGGGATCGGCGACACCTCTTTTGCTTTCAAGTACGAGACTTCCAATCGCATCAGCTGTTTGACAGCTTTGGAAAAATGGCAGGATTTAATGCCGATGATCTATCTTGGCGGCGGGTTAACCATGCCAACGGGGATTTCCCCTTACGATGAGGTAGACAGCAGCTTCGATATCACCGGACGCGGATTCTACCGCCTGGAAGCCAACATATTTATCGAGAAAACCATCTTCCCTTGGAGTACCTCTCTGGATGTATCCTACGGCTATCATCCCGAGCGCAAGGTGAACCGTGAATACGGCACTTTCGTTGAGCCGTATAAGAAACAGCTCGGCGACCGGGTCAATGCAGCTTTCAGCCTGGGCTATATTTATGATCTCCCCTGGCACGGCCTGGCGCTGACCAGTTCGGCGAGCTTCACCTCTCTATGGGAGGACAAAGCAAGGAACAACGGCATTGAAGACCGCAACAGCGGGTTCCGCAAAAATAGTGCCGGGCTGTCGTTTTCTTTGACCACATATTCCAATAAATGGGTGTTTGCCCTTTCATGGGCTCACACCCTGCAGGACAAAAACCTGGGGCGGAATTTTCCGACCACCGATGTTTACTCTCTTGGTGTCACACATGTGTTTTTTTAGAAAATGGATAGTTCTACTCCTTCTGTTTCCGGTTTTTCTGCCGGGATGCAGCGATTCGATAGAAGATGACCTCTTCCCTTCCGGCGAAGACGAACGGCCTGTCGTAACAGCCGGAACAGTGGGGCACCTGCCCGGCAACACTGCCCCGGATTTTTCACTACCGGCCACGGACGGGAGCACGTTTCAATTGTCCGACCATCTCATAAACGGTTCCTCCCCGGCAGACGCTATGGTGCTCTATTTCACCATGTGGTGCCCGGTCTGCAGCAGCCATATGGATCACATGCAGTTCAACATAATGCCAAATTATCTCAACAGGGGACAAATCCTCTGGGTTGCAGTGGATTATGTAAGCAGTACTGTCGAACTGGCGGCACAGTCCCAGCATGAAGCCGGGTTTGCCGGCAGCCACTTCCTGGTCGCGGCCGACATCGATCACCGCGCAACCTCTCTACTTAAAGGCAC
>CALZHT010000154.1 GCA_945787445.1 uncultured Desulfobulbaceae bacterium | reverse complement strand
TATACCCAAATGAATCTTGATGATCCGGCAAAAGGTCGGGAAAACGGTTAATGTGCCATGTAATTTTTGATGGAACGTTCCCTCTACTTCATATTGAGGATGGCAGGTGTCTGTCCGGAAAGTCTTTTTTCAGGAAGATGTTTATTTCATTCCTAATTTTTTATGATTTTCTAAAAGCTTAACGGCTTCAAGTATTCTTTTACTTCTCGTCTCTTGCCGTTTAGCGCTGACAATCCACCAGTTATATTGCTTTCTGTAGGTGGGGGCCAGATTCAGGTAAAATTCATGGGCCATCTTGTTGGTGGACAATGCTGCCGCTAGGGCGGGGGGAATTTGCTTGCTATCATATATTGGCGAGGAATCATCCCAACTGCCGTTTCTTTTCGCCTCCCGCACCTTTTCAAGCCCTGATTCAGTCATAAGGCCTTTGTCGATCATCTTTTTGATTCGTTTCTTATTGGCATCAGACCAGATGCTTTTTGCCTTGCGTGGCGAGAATTTCTGAATGTATTTCTCATCATCCACTCTTTTAACGATACTGTCTATCCATCCGAAACATAACGCCTCTTCTACAGCATCATCATAGGGTATTCTTGATTTTCCGGTATGTTTCTTATAGAAAATCAGCCATATCTCATTTTGTTTTTTATGATTTTCTACAAGCCATTCTCGCCATTCTTTTCTGTTTGTAACATATATTTTCTGGACGGTTTTCACTGGAGTATTCATTTCAAGCGTATCAGTAAGACCCGCACATTTCTTCCCTGTCAAGATTAGTGATTTTATAGGGTCAATTATTCTCTTTTAATAGTGGCCTATAAAGTTTTATTGGAAATACTGATGAATATTGTTCAAAGTCCTTGTCTGTCGTAAAAATTGACATCTTGTATCTATGCGCAAGAGAGCATATAAGAAAGTCTGTATTTGAACCCTGAATACCTTTTCCTCTTGCCAGGTTGTAAAATTCAGCGGCCAGTTCGAAGTCTATTGTTTCTAACTGAAGGTCTGGAAATGCAGAGAGATGGTCTTTTAGGTTGTTAAATTGTTTTTTTGATTTTATTCCTGACAAGAGTTCCTGTCTGACAGGCCCAATAAGTTGAACTCGAACCTCAGAAATCAGTTCTTTTAACTCTTCAACAAGAGAGCTTGATTTTTGTGAGTTGCGGCGGAGGGCTAAAGACCAAATGCATGTATCCACAATTACTTTCATTTTACCTTCCGCTGCTTTTTGTAGTCATAGTCTTTGTCGTATGATATCGTGCTGAAAATATTTAATATATCTATCTGTTTCCTCCTCTGGATATACTCCTGAAGTGCTTCTGTCACTACTGCTTTTTTTGTTCTGTGCTTCCCTAAAATTCGTGCTTCCTCAATAAGGTTATCATCGATCGCCAGGTTTGTGGCCATTTTCACACCTCCTTCTACACAGTAAAATATACATTATTGTGTGTGAAAAAACCAAATTTGGCAAGTTTAATTTAAATATATCCCCGTAACGCCTATTATAACTGGCGCCCAATGAAGCGCAGCGTAGTTGTGCTTTCAAGTTGACGCTATTGTTGAGTATGTTTAACAGTTGTTTGGCTCTTCCTAATTCTGAATTGTGATGCTTGATATATTTGCGTTTTGAAACTCCGCTTCAATTGAGACCGAGCGAAAGAAACATGTTCCCCACATATGGGGTCTAGTGGGATCTTTATATTTCCACTCTTTCTTTAGGATTATGGTTTGCCTATTGACAAGACGGTTAAATCCAGGAAACAAGCTCTTGTCAAAATCAAAAGGCGCCATTCCAATTTCGATGGTTTTCCCTCCAACGACAATTATAGGCTTCATTGGCAATGGTGGGCATAAATCCTTATGTAAGGGCTTTGCAGGTGACTCGCGAATTGTATGCAGCCCAAAATCTGAATCAAATAATTCAACTACCTTGCCGTCAAAGCTGTAACAATATTTGTGCTCATTGTGTTTACGATCATGCGGGTCTGCTAAAGGCAATCCACCTGGCTTTGGTAACTTCATTGCTGCCGATTCTCGAAAACTCTGATGAACACTAATTGGTATAGAATTCTTGCCAATCACTAAAGCAACATCCACTTGAGGCGGAGCTGGATCTATAGGTGGCTGCGCCAAAACACTTGTTGCAGCAATTGCAGCAATACTTGAAGCAATCCACAAAATTGTTTTCATGTTTTTCACACCCAACATGGCCGTCTGGTTAGCTGGTTCTTTCTGTTATTTTTATTTGTTTTTCGTCGAGGCCAATTAGTAAGAATTTTCTTTCATGTATATAGAATTCGAAAGAGGTTGGTGAAGTCCATTTAGAGAATTTGAAACTGGTGATTTCACCCATAAAACCAAAGCTCCTGTAGATTTTTTCAAGGTCAAGCAGCTTACTTGAGTTTATTTTTATACAACAACCTTCATCACCAAAGCGGGACATAGAGGGACGACCTTAAATAGCCAAATAAATTGAATTCCGCCAGGTGATACTTGATTACTTAAGGACGTCCCGGATTACACGTCCTGCTTCATATTGAGGCTAACCGGTTCGGCAATCTCAATTGTTCAAGATAACCTCTGGGATACGTAAATATTTCACTTTTTATTTTTCGAAGCCTATGGCAAGGATTGTTCAATTTTGAAGAGCATACAACAACTTATGATAACAGCACTTTTGAGACACGCTCAAGCAACTCATCAAAGACTATTGGTTTAACGAAGAAATCGTCAGCTCCAAGTCGTAAAATTGCATCGGTTAATTCCTCATCCTCCAAACCGGAAAAGACGATCACTTTGATCTCTGAATACAACTCTTTCGCCCGTTTCATCAATGCGATACCGTCGATGCCCTCCATCAGGTAGTCGGTAAGCAGCAGGTCGTATTGCCGGGCATGAAGCATGAGCAGTGCCGTTTCTGCATTTGCCGCCACGGCTATCTCAAAGCCTTCCCTGCCCAGGTTGGCTTTCAGGGACAACCGGAGCAGGTCTTCATCGTCAACCAGCAATACGCTTTGTTTGGTCATCTGTCTTCTCGTGTAAAGGGAGGAGAATGGTAGAAGTTGTTCCGCGACCGAGCGCGGTGGCAACCTGAATATCTCCGTCGTGGCCTTTAATAATGCCATATGAGACCGACAGGCCAAGACCGGTTCCTTTGATGGCTGATTTTGTCGTGAAAAACGGCTCAAAAATATGAGGCAGGTCAATCTCGGCGATCCCGCTTCCCGTATCGCTGATCCTGACCGCAATCTGGTTGCCGAGGTTTTCAGTTGTGATTGTAACCGTGCCACCGTCATCGGTCATGGCATCCTTGGCATTGGTCAACAGGTTGAGAAAGACCTGTTTCATCTGGTCCGATACGATTTGAACCTTGGGCAAATCAGGTGCATACTGTTTTTTTAACTCGACATTCGCAGTCTTGTACTCCTTTTTTACCATCTGTATCATTTCGTCAAGCAGGATATGAATATCAACCGCCTCTTTGATACCTGATGAGGGTCTATTGAAGTCTTGGAGGTTCTTGATGAGATTTTTTACCCGGTTACACTCTGACAAGGCCAGGTCAATTAATTCTTGGTACTCTTCATCCAGGTTGACATTTCTTTTTATCCCTTCAATAACACTCTGGATGCCGAAAAGCGGATTATTGAACTCATGGGCGATGGAGGCGATCAGCTTTCCGATAGCAGAGAGTTTTTCAGCATGGAGGAGTTGGGCGTTGGTTTTCTGCAACTCCAGGGTCCGTTCCTGAACTCGTTGCTCCAGTCTATCATGGCCTTGGCGCAGTTCCTCCTCGGCCTGCTTGCGCTCGGTTATGTCAATATGGGTACCGATCATACGCATGGGTTCCCCATTGTCACTCCGGTTGGCGATCATGCTCCGTGACCGGACCCAGAGCCAATGCCCCTGCTTGTGTCGTAGTCTATGCTCGATAGCGTGCACATTCTTTCTGCCTTCCAGTACCTCCTGAATGTCAGCCATGGCTATGGCCAATTCCTCGGGATGGACGAGCGCCGTTATAGATTCAATCCGTGGGGTTATTTCGTCACGGGAATAACCAACCATCTCCAGCCAGCGATCCGAAAATTGCATCTCACCGGTGGCAATGTCCCAGTCCAATATGCCGGCACCTGTGACTTCGATGGCGAATTCCCAGCGACTTTCGCTCTCACGCAGGGCTTTCTCCATCCGTTTGCTCTCGGTAATGTCAAGGAAGTACACAGAGATACCATGCTCAGATGGGTGAACCCTGACATCGTACCAATTGGCATAAGGGGCTACTTCAAAGTATGTTTCAAAGGACAAAGGGTATTTTTTGCTGACAGCTTCTGTGTATTTTTCCTCAAAGATAGAACCTTTGGCCTCTGGGAATGCATCAAAAAGGTTCCGACCAAGGACATCCGCCCTATTACGGCCCAATATCTCTTCAGCTGCTTTGTTGAAATAAGTAACAACTAGCTGGTTATCCATGGATATAAATCCGTCGGAAATGCTTTCAGGAATATCGAGAAAATGTTCCTTTGGTAAGGTCATCGCTTTAATACTTTT
>CALZHT010000153.1 GCA_945787445.1 uncultured Desulfobulbaceae bacterium | reverse complement strand
CAAATACCTCCTTTCTGGCAGATTGTGTTCTTCTTCCGTCCGGAAAAAAACCAATTCATGTTCGTCGTTCGTCCGCTGTGGTCTCCATCCGGAATCTTGACTATATCGTCCATAGTCTCCTTGATATCACTGATATTAAACAATTGTTGGCTCAACAGGAGATCGACATCGATCTCTCCAGAAATATAATGGGGATGACAACCGGTTTTCCGCCACGATACACCGAGCTGTCACAAAACTTGCTCCTGTTCACCGAGGCGGTCTCAGTGCCCTGTCACGCGGTTGGCGGCGACCATTTTTTTATAAAAAACATAGGACCGGATTCAACTAGCAAGCTTGGCAAGACCGTTATCAGTCTCAAAGATCAATCAGGACATGCGGTAAACTGTGTTCTACGGAGCATCATTACAGATTTAACCCACAGCAATTTCATCGCACGGAAAAACAACACCATTGAAAAAACCATTAACCAGCTAAATGATGCGATCTGCACCGCTGCCCTTTTTGAAGACGAGGATTTTGTCACTGCAATAGCTGCCGACATAGATCATGAAACTCTTCAGTTTATGTACGTTTCAGCAGGTCACCCTGCCTTTCTCCTCATAAGGGATAAAAATGTCATTCCTGTCGCGGGAACAGGAATGGACGGGACAAATCTACCCATCGCCATAAAAAACGAGGTGGAGTATTCGGCCGGAAATCTGCAGCTCGAGCCGCATGACAAACTTCTCCTTTTTACCGACGGCTTACTGGAAATGCCCCAGAGGAACATCGGTAAAAGTATTACTCTTGATGAATTAACGGCAATTGCCCAAAAATATATTCTTGAAAACGAAGGGTTATTCGTCTCAGACCTGATTCGTTTCATTCTTGCAGATCTGACCGAACGTAGCAACGAAGAGGTAGTGCCCTATGTAAAAAACACATCCGATGACGACATCACGATAATTGGACTTGAGATCGAAAAAAATACTATGTATCATATACTTAGTGTGCATCCACAAAGTCCGGCTGATATCGACTCTTTTGTTTCCCAACTCATTAATGATATTGAAGCCGATCTTTATGAAAAAGGATTTGCAAACAAAGACCTGATGTACATTCGATTGGCAATGACAGAGGCCGTACTCAATGCCTGGAAACATGGCCATCAAAGAAAGCCGGACAAACCGATAACGGTTCAGTGGCGATTGGGCAATGACTTTATTTTTGAAGTTATCGATTCAGGAAAAGGTTTTACTATCGCTGACCTTCCCGACCCCACCTCCTTGGACAATGTCCTGAAAACCTCTGGAAGAGGAATTTTTCTCATCCGCAGAATGGCAAGTTCACTTCAATGGAAAAACGGCGGCAGACATTTGATTGCCACCTTCAAAAAACAAATATCCTCCCCGGAACAGGATTACAGGATGAAAATGAACCAGCTTGTCAATCTGTGGGGTGAAGACAGGGAAGATTATTAACGGATAACCTGTCTTGGACAGGTATCAACAACGAACTGGAAGAGGTATATCGATGGAGATTACGACCACGCAAGACGGCGCCACCGTTGTATTCAGGATTACGGGCGATATTGATGAAAACGGTGCGGAACTTCTAAAAAGCCAATTCACTAAACTCAATTTCTCAATCATCAAGGAAGTGATCATCGATTTCAGCAAGGTCACATATATAGGCAGCACCGGCATAGGCAAGTTGATGCTGTTCTACAAAAACCTTGCTGTACACGGGGGAAATATTCGCATTGAAAACATCTCTCCCCAAATATATGAACTTTTCCAAGAACTTAAGCTCGACACCATACTTACCCTTTCGCAAGCCATATAAAAATGTGCAGTAACCAACAGTCCATGTATCTCTAACCATTTCAACGAAAAAATTGGCGTTAGCATTCACAACCCAAAGCGTTACACACTTCTCTGGGAAGGAGGTTAAAAAATGTCTTGGAAGGACCTAACCATTGGCAAAAAAATTGCCGCCGGATTTACCGCTGTGCTCGCATTGCTTGTTTTGGCGGGCATCCTGAGCGTAGTTGGCGTCAATACAATTATCAACAATGCTGAAACTGTCATTGATGGAAACAAACTGGACGGCACCCTGGCGCAAAAGGAGGTCGACCATCTTAATTGGGCCAAAAAAGTCAACACCCTCCTTACTGATGATACCGTTACAACCTTAGACGTTCAAGTCGATGATCATAAGTGCGGATTTGGCACCTGGCTCTATGGGGCCGGTCGCAAAGATGCCGAAGAACTCGTGCCAACCCTTGCCCCCATGCTTAAAAAAATCGAGCTCCCGCACCGCAGGCTTCATGAATCTGCCATTGAAATCCGTGACAATTTCAGACAAGCAGATCTGTCACTGGGCAATTTTTTACGGAACAAAAAAATTGACCACTTAAACTGGACCCACAAGGTCAAGGATGTCCTGCTGGGTGATGTGAGCGATATTCTCATGCTGATGGGCCAACTTGCCGAGGTTGAGATGGATCCCACCAAATGCGGCCTGGGCAAATGGCTGATCTCCCCGGACGTGGCGAGCCTGAAAGACAAAGAGCCAGACTTCGTCGCAGCCATTGAGGGCATTGAAATACCGCACCGCAAACTGCATGAAAGCGCCATAAAAATTTCAGATCTCCTCATGGAGGAAAGAATACGGGACGCCCAGATTCATTACGCGGAAAACACCAGCAGCTATGCCGCCCAGACTCTCGAAATTATCGATCGTGTCATTGATTGGCAGGAAGAACAGGTTGAAGGGATGCAGTTAGCCAATGCGATCTATGCGGCCCAAACTATGCCGGCTCTCCAGGACGTGCAGCAGCTCTTGAAAAATATCCGCCAGAAGGCCCGCGATAACATTATGACCGATGATGTAATGCTCTTTTCCGCAAAAAAAACCAACGTTAACGTCATGATTATCACTGCAATCGCCCTTCTGGCCGGCATCTCTTTATCGTTCGTTATTATCAGAGGGATAGGTAAGGCAATGACTTTGATCACGGACGGCATCAAGGAGTCGGCCTCACAGGTTGCCTACGCTTCCAATGAGATATCACGAGCAAGTCTGTCACTCTCTGAAAGTGCTTCGGAGCAGGCGGCAAATGCCGAGGAGACTTCAGCATCCTTGGAGGAAATGACTGCCATGAGCAAAACCACCGATGAGATGGCCATGGGATCTGGAAAATTAATGGGTGAAAACATTGAAAAATCGGCGCAATCTCTGAAATCCCTGGTTGCTCTAACCAAGAACATGACGCAAATCGAGCAGGACAGCGACCAGATCCGACAGATCATTAAAATAATTGACTCCATTGCCTTTCAAACAAACTTGCTGGCCCTGAACGCTGCTGTGGAGGCGGCCCGGGCCGGAGAAGCCGGGGCAGGCTTTGCCGTGGTGGCGGATGAAGTGAAGAATCTGGCAATGCGGACCACTGATGCGGCAAAGAATACGGAAAAATTACTTGATGCCACCGTTGATCGGATCAGTCAAAGCGCGGAAGCAATTAAGGGGATAAACACTGATTTTGATGGTATTGTTGAGTCCGCCACCGAAATGGGTGACAAAATCTCAAAAATAAAAAATGCCACGGAGCAGCTGACCAAGGGCATTGAACAGATTAGCACCGCTACGCTGGAAAACGATCGGGCGGTCCAACAGGTTGCTGCCACCTCTGAAGAAGCTGCCGCAACCTCGTCGGAACTTGCTTCCCAGACCGAAGACATGGAACTGATCGTTTCGGAACTTGTCAAGATGGTTTATGGTAAAACACAGGCACTCGAAGTAATCTCATCAAAACAATCAGATGTTAAATGTTGGGAAGTCAAGAACTGTCCTGATGACAGACGGAGCAAATGCCCAGCATCCCCTGACCATGGCGACAAGTGCTGGACCGTAACCGCCACGCTATGTGGCGGCAAGGAGCAGGGAACTTATCATGACAAAATGGAGAACTGCCGGAAATGTGATGTATACAGGATGATCCGGGAAGAATTTCAGGAAAGTCCTGACCAGCAAACAATGCAGTTCCTTGCAGATTCGCAATCCTTTGTCCCGGTTAATACAGAAGAAGAGACTTTTTAACAATGCTTCTTCAGTTCGTCATTTGTAATTCGTGATTCGTTTTTCAATTACATAAAGCAACGCAACACGCAAGCCAACCTTCCATGGCTGCTCGTTCCCAATAAAAAGCCCGGATTTCTCCGGGCTTTTTTGTTATTGTTTCTAATTGTGATCGGAAAGCCGGGCCGGGATTGCTCCCGGCCCTCTGTCAAAACTGCTACGGAGTGGCAACAAAGGGGCGCCTGGTACCGTCTGGCAGTTCAAACATTCCTGAAATGGCCTGTCCGGAACTCTGATCGAACGCCATGCTGAGCCCGGTTGTAATAGAGTCTGGAACAATTATTTGCGGACTCTGGCCTGGCAGATTGAGATCAAAAAGAGCAGCCTTCTGCACTCCGGCAGCATCAGCGCTCCAACCCACCATCTGGGTGGAGAAGCCGCCGGCTGTGGTGCTGCTTTGCGTGGTCGGCGCGCCGAAATGGTCAACCGTTGCCGT
>CALZHT010000152.1 GCA_945787445.1 uncultured Desulfobulbaceae bacterium | reverse complement strand
CACACTCTTTTTAGTATAATTACATGCAACGGTGGCCTCCGCTTCTTATGGTTCTTGGTTTTTGGCGATTACCACGTATTACCATATGAGGCCACCACCCTTTTTTTCCTTCCATCACATACTGCCAAGAAAAGCTTTCTGCATCCAGGAAATGGACGCACTGGATCAGCCCGTTACCGAGGCTGATCCAGGGAAATCCAATAGACAGGCAATCTTCTCAATCGTCTTTTTAGAAAAATAACGGCGCGCAGTTTAGTTTGCCCCTGGAATCTTCGTACGTAAGAACTTTTTATTATCTGATTACCGCTGATTTTCAGCTAATTTTGCAGGGTTTTGTAACCTCTTGATTTATTCATTAAATAATTAAGGTTGTCATTTCGACCAACAGGAGAAATCTTCAACTTCGAAGGTAAGATTTCTCACATTCGTTCGAAATGACAGATAAAATCGCAACCACTCTATCAAAAAGGCTGAAGTTTGATGGTATTTAGATTTTATAATGCATGCCTGTTTACAGCACAAAAAAAAAGAGCGGGTCGTCAGACCCGCTCCTCATAAGAATTACACATCCAATGTCTTACTCATCCACTATATTAATGACGAAAAGGTCCCGGGTCATTAAACAGTCTGTTTCTCCAGTCATGACAAAGGCGGTCACCTTGTCATCCGGCGCCAGTTCGTCGACAAGAACGCGGTTCACCACAATGGTTTCGTCGATCTCGGACAAGGCAAAGAGATGCGATTCGTTAGATATGGTGAGACACACCTCCTCCAGGTCAAGACAGAGATCCTGGTCGCCATTGCAGGTAACAAGGAGGGTTTGATCCGGATTAATCTGGGCAATGGTGCCATGCAATTCCGCCATACCCTCTGGAACAATATCAACCACCACCAGAGCAGCCTTCACCACATTCGGATCGCCCTCCACATCGGCAAGGAAGAGGATGCCGTCGATGGTGGCAGTGGACCCGACCGCATCGACCAGGTCGGCAATTGCCAAAAGATCTCCGGCAGTGGAGAAAATCTTAGTACCTTCGGACAGCCAGACATTAACATTCAAATCTCCTGTAATCCCCTGTCCCGGTGCAATCTCCAATCCGAAGACCGCGGTTGTATCAGGCGATCTTTCCGGCTGGGAGGTGACCGTCCCTTTCAGCCGCAGGAAGGTCCCTTTAGGCCCAACCTCTACAACCAAGGCATCAATCCGGATGGGTTGCAATGCATTGTTGGCATCCTGGACATCCGGTTGGTCAGCCGGCATTTTTCCGACAACTACGGCCTCATCTCCCTCGGCAAGCTCGGCAAATTCAACAACTTCGCCTGTATCGTCAAAAAAGGCCGTTTCTTCGCCGACCATCACTTCCACACATGCATCAAGCAGGGTATCGGTAAGGACTGCAGCCGCCGGCAAGGTTGGCGGACAAAGGGTAAAAGATTCTTCAAGCTTTTCTTGCACCATGCCGCGCACCCGTATCAGCTTATCCATGGTTGGTGGTTCGGCCGGTGGGGTATCGGAGATGATTTCCACAAAAATAACCGGCCTGAAAATGATTTTTTCCCTGCCTAATTTTTTGTTAATATGAATGGATTTTTTGACGTCCATATCAAGTTTGATGGACAGGGTCTTATTGGCGCCCACGTGAAATGGCTCTCCCGGCACCAAATCTATTTTGCCGTTACCAGGAAGCTTTGGAATAAATATTTCATTCTCGCCACCTTCACCGGTGCCAATCTTAACCAGCTCAACCTCATTGACCAGCAATCTGATTTTATTGTACCAGCCGACCGGCACCTCTTCCGCTATATCGAAAACCTGGAACTCACCGGCCAGATCAAGAAGATTGTACTTCTTCCCCTCTTCCGAGGCAAAAATAGTCACTTGCCCCTCATCAGAGAGCAGCGTCACCTCCTGGATCGTCACATTCACTTCATCGAACTCAGCGGTCGGGCAATCGGTCAGCAGAACAACTACTCGCCCGACATCGCCCGAAGCGGCAGTATCTTGGCTACTGCTGGTACAGCCGAATAGAATAAACGAGGTAGCGAGCAGCATAAACCAAGTCAGCAGTATTTTCAGTTTTGTCGGCATACCCATGGGTTCCTCCTTTTTTTACTGTTTGTATCCATATATTATGGTAGTCCCGCATTTCGCAAGACCAAATTACATGTATCAGCACATATTGTGATCTGAATACCACTGATTTTCAGCTGATTTGGCAGGATTTTGTAACCCTAGTTAATCAAAGGCCTCCAATAGGACTGATAATCTGCATTGGAGGCCTTGGCAGGGATTTTATTGATAGCTTCACATGTCATGATGCACCTCCGAAATAAGAACTTTTCTTAAAAAACTATTCTTTGAGATTTCATTCTGGAAAAGGAATTGATCGTTTGTCAAAGAAAAAATGAGGCAAGCACACAAAAAAACACTATTCAACTATAACTATTTGAAAATAATTACAATAATAGTCATAGACTATCATATTTTATTAGTCTCAGTTAAGGTTATTACCCCTGCCTTTCAGGGAGGCAGCTTTAGCTCGTATTTGTTATATTCGTGCTCGTGCGCGTAATCGTAATCGATTTTCCTTATATTCATAATCAAACACGTAATGCTTCCTTTACGATTACGATTATGAGCACGAGCACGATACAAACGGATCTATTTGACCCGTATCCGGACTTTCAGTCCTTTTCATTCAAAACCCACCGTCTTTAGACAGAGGTTGTTGAGTTAAAAAATTATCTGATTACCACTCATTTTCCGCCAAATTTGGTTAGCTGGTTGATAATGAGTTGATATCCTGTTTTTTTGTCATTTCGAACGAATGTGAGAAATCCGGTTTGTTGTGCAATACGATTTCTCCCTTTGGTCGAAATGACAGGTGATTTTATAACCAAACAATAATAAGGCTGATTTTCAGTGGTAATCAGAAAAAATAATGCTACAGGGCGACACAATAACTTTTAAAACCCGACAACTCCAGAAATATCCTGGTCAAGCCTGTGCTCGAGCTACCTCAGGCCCGGTTCGGCAATGACTTTGATATGTTTCCACTTTCCTTGTTGATACCTATGGACCATAATTCCGCATTGTAATATGATGGACAGCACCATTGCTATCCAGACGCCATTTGCCGCAAGCGGAGTTCCCAGGGCCAGGAAGGTAGCGGCCGGAATGCGGAAGCCCCAGTGCGCGCCGAGTACTACTTTCATGGTGCCGATTGTATCGCCTGCCCCCTCCAAACCACCGCCAAGACAGACGCCAAGGGCCATGAACGGCTGACTCAGCATATTAAAACGCAGATAGAGGTGGGTCATTTCCCGAACATTCAAATCCGGTGAAATTAACCCGGCAATTTCCCTGGAATAGATAAAAACCGGTATCGCCACGATGGTCAGGATAAACGCCGCAGTTTTCGCAACCTGCCAGCCGGTTTTTTCAGCGGCCTCACCATCGCCGGAGCCCAACGCCTGACCAACAAGAACGGCGGTAACCATATTCAGGGCAAAAACCGGAAGATAGAGGATGGCTTCAATACGGAGACCGTTGGTAAGAGCGGCTGTGGCAGCAACCGCCCCAACAGAAAGGCGGCCCAAGATAGCATAGAGAGCCAGACTGCCAAGATGCCATCCCATCTGCAGCATGCCGGCAGGCCAGGATATTTTTATCAGTCGTTGTAAGAGGGGCGATTCAAGCCGCCATCCTTTGGTGCCCATCCCTTGTTTTACAAGAATGGCCAATGCTAAAATCCCGCCACCCATGGAACTGGCGGCAGTTGCAACACCAATCCCAAGCGGCCCCAATGGCGGGATCCAGCCGTAACCGAATGACAGGACAAAATCACCGATCACATTGGCAATGGAGGCACCACCGGAACAGAGTAATATCAAGAGCGTATGAGTCCTGGCCCGGAATATGGCGCCGGCTACGGTGATGATTGCCTGGGGCAGCAAGGCCATGGCATAAAAGGGCAGCAGTTGACTGGCAGACTGGACCACACCATCGGGGAGAAATGAGAGGAGAACCGGCCAGGGTGTCAAGACGAGCCCGAGTATCGACAAGGGGGCGGCAAAAAGAATTGCCAAGAGAATTCCCTGCCTGGCTGTCCGCCAGACTCCTTCTCGGTCACCTGATCCCTGTCGCCGGGAGATGATGGCCACCAGACCAATACTTAAGCTGTTTGCCACGACCCCAAAGAAAAAAAGGAGCTGTCCAGCGAAACCAACGGCTCCCTGCACCTCCGGTTGGAATCTTCCGGCCACATAAACATCAGCCAATCCCACGGTAAACAGGAAAAACATGGACATTACCAAAGGCCATGAAAGTCTCCAGATATCGGCGAGGGTTGTTTTTGAATCAGCTTCCGGCATATATTTTTTTCCGGGATATGTTTCTCTGGGTTGCGATTATTGCGTAAAGAATCATTGCTTTGAATTTGCCCAAACTCCCCTGCGGGGTAATTGACGAATGACGAATAACGAATGACGAAATATTTACCTTGTTTTTTGAGACTTCTTGGGGAATTCTTGATCCACATTCTAAAAGCCCGCAATCCCGCAATATTCTGTAAAGAGAAATTCCATTTTTCCTGAGAAACAGAACCGTTTACTCCTATGAAAAATATTATTGAAATAGAAATATTCAACAAACTCTTATCCTCCATTGCCGAGGAGATGGGGATTATCCTGGCCAAGTCCTCATTCTCCCCCAATATTAAGGAAAGACGAGATTTTTCCTGTGCCATTTTTGATGCCGGAGGCGAGCTTGCCGCCCAGGCCGCCCATATCCCGGTGCATCTCGGTTCCATGCCCAAGACCCTGCACTATATCATTAAAAAGGTCCGACCGGCCAGGGGAGATGTTATCATAACCAACGATCCTTTCCATGGCGGCAGTCACCTGCCGGATATCACCCTGGTCCAGGCGGTATACCATGAATCGGTTCCCCGTTTCTATGTGGTAAACCGCGCCCATCATGCCGATGTTGGAGGAAAAACGCCGGGCTCCATGGGATTATCCACATCTCTGGACGAGGAAGGCGTGCTCATATCTCCTACCTACCTGTACAGAAACGGCGCGGCCAACGAAGAATTTTTTGATGATTTCCTCAAGCGGGTGAGAAGTCCAGGGGAACGCCGGGGAGATATTAAAGCCCAGATCGCTTCCCTGGAACGCATCGACCAGCAGAAAAACTATGCGGAGCGGATCATGCGGCATGTGATCAGCCGTATACCTGATGGTACTTACAGGTTCACCGACTATCTGGATAATGATGGGATAACCGGAAAACCGATCGGTATTTCGGTTGATCTGACGATCCAACAGGACAAAGCAATAATAGACTTCAGCAGAAGCAGTGAACAAGTGGCAACGGCTTTGAATACTGTGGAATCAGTTACAACTTCCGCTACTCTCTATGTTTTTCAGTGTTTGCTTGGCGAGGGGTATCCCATCAATCAGGGATCGCACAAGCCGCTCTCCATAAAAACCCGGGCAGGCAGCATCCTCAATGCCAAGCCGCCGGCCCCGGTGGCGGCCGGCAATGTAGAAACATCCCAACGCGTGGTGGACGTCCTTTTCGGCGCCCTGGCCCAGGCCCTGCCTGATGTCATCCCGGCGGCGAGCTGCGGCAGTATGAACAATGTCACCATCGGGGGTGAAAACGAGGGAGAGGAACAGTATAC